>NZ_CP036292.1:5412628-5718942 GCF_007751715.1 Rosistilla oblonga
TTTCCAGAACCGACAACCGCAGCGTTCGGCTGTGCGCCAACCAACTGCCCAACAGCGTTTCGGTCAGTTTTTCCAACAGCGAGATCAATTCGCCCGAATCATCGTGCTCCGATTTTTCCCATGTGCGAACCGTGTCGACAAGCGACTGCACCATGCTGCGAAAACCAAAACCGAACAGCGAGTCGAACTCGGTGACCGCTCCGGGACCAACCGGATTGTGATGCTCCATCAACCGCGCCGTCTCGACCAATTGGCAAGCGAGCGCAAGGTGCCCCTGCCGCGGCAACCACTGCAGCAAATGAGTCAGCAAGCGGCGGCGCAAACGCGTCGTGAAAATCTTGACGGGGTCGCCACCACGAGCCAATGGAATGTACAGCAGGCTCTTGGTTTGGATCGCTCGCAGCACATCGGGGAACTGTTTTTTGACATCCTCACCGCGGCCATCGATCAGCGCGGAGAACATCTGGATCACCTGTTGATCGTCGTCGCTCATCGACTCCATCAACAGCGCCGCCACCGAAGCTCCGCCCGGTTCGGCGCCAAGCGATCCGGTTAAGACGCGTCGCGCATCGGAGGTTTCGACTGCGGTGCCGATGATCCGTTCGATCAACGAATCGCGGACCATCCGTCGGCGATCGTAAGTGCTCATCGAATCGTCGTCGGCTCCACCGGTCGGAATCCGGTAGTGCTGAACAGCTTCCAACAACTCCAACAACCCGGCTCGATTATGAGCCGCCTGTTGCGTCCATTGGGCCATCAAGTCGATCCGGCGACGGACCAGTTCACGATCCTTCTGCTCTTCGGCTTCGGCGTGTGCGATGCTGCGGAAATCGGCGGCGATCACCCACAAGCGTGCCAACGAGGTGAGGAAGCTGAGGTGTTCGACCAGGCGACGCGATTCGGCTTCGAGTTCATCTTGGCTGCCGTCTCCCTCATCGAAGACCGCCCCTTCAAATCCGTCGTTGGTGGTGTCTTGATAGGTGACGTTTTCGTACGCGGCATCAAAAAGATCTTCGCTCTCATCGTCATCCTCGCCCCCCTGCTCGACCGCTTCGAGTTCGCGATCCCAGTCGCGTTTGCGTGTCGAATGTTCGCCCAACGCAAAATGAGGTGGATGCCAAAACTCTTCGGCGTTCGCTTCCAAGAAGTCGAAAAATTTGTGGACCAGTTCCCAAGGACGCTCCGCTCCCGGCTTGGATCGATCGCCGCGGCGAGCTGTCTGCCGCAAACTAGCCAACCAGCGTTCGGCAATTCGAGGAAAGGAGCTGTTGCCGCGTTCGAGTCCAACTTCGGCGGCGTTGCCCAACCAATGCATCAACAGAGCCATCGAGGCGACGAAGTCCTCGCGTTCCAACAATGCACCGATCACCAACGCGTAAGCTCGCGGCGAATCAAACGCTTGCGCGTGGGGAGCCCAGAATTTGACATCCCCCGCCGACGCGCCACCGCGATGCCAGATCCGCAACGCTCCGGCGACAAGCTTTGCCGATTCGTAGGTCTCCAGCGGATCGGTCGCTTCCAAATCGGCGACTTCGTGAGCTGCGAACTGCCGCCACCACATCGCCGCTTCGCGGAACTGATGGTCCAAGATCGCAAAGCACTTCTCGTCGTCGACCGCTGCCGCTTCGCTCCAAACGCGAGCGGTGTAGCCGAACAATTGCTCCATCAACGCGATCAATTCGTCGACGCGATGATCGTGAACCGCGCTGTCGGGACCGTGGAACCGGGAAAAGTTCCCCGCGAATCCGATGATGTTCCAGGGGTCGACCATCGCACCACAGTCGATCCCGCGGTGGACCAGATCCATCACCTGGGCAGGGACTTCAGCCGCCGTTGCCAGATCGCCTTTGTGCA
Source organism: Rosistilla oblonga (assembly GCF_007751715.1). Lineage (NCBI taxonomy): Bacteria > Pseudomonadati > Planctomycetota > Planctomycetia > Pirellulales > Pirellulaceae > Rosistilla > Rosistilla oblonga. Next base: position 5,414,483 of record NZ_CP036292.1, read on the forward strand.
GCGCTCGCAAGCCTTCGGTCATCGCGCAATCGATCCGGCTCTGCATCCGCGCGTTCGTCACGTGGACGACATCGGTCTGCCGCTTGGCCGCATCGGGAAAGCCCATTCGTGCGTAGAGCTTCGCCAGGTGAACGTGTTGCAATTGCTTGGCTCGCTGCTGCGCAAGCGATGCGTTGAGATGCTGTCGCGCGGCGCCAAAGGCTTGATGTCGAACGAGTGCTTCGGCATGCAACCGCTCGCCATGCGGCCCGCTCATATTGTTCAACAGATAGTCGTAAAACTCGTCGCGAAACTGGGCGATCTCTGGACACAGTGTCGCCAGCGTGGTCGTCGATCCGTGGGCTGAAGGTCCCCAACCGCTGATCCCCGACGCCATCAAGATCGTGCCAGCCAAGACCGCGGCGGCTTCTTCGGCCAACTGGTCCGGCGGCACATCGCTCGCCTCGCTAACACGACTCTGCAACGCGTCGAGCGTGACCTGTTGAACCAGGAAGCGGCGGTAGCGTCCCTGGCTGTCGATCGCGTGCGGGTCCCAGGTGCCGAAGTGATAATTCGGTCGTCGATTGACCGGGTGATCGAAATCGTAGGCTCGCGGATCGTAAGCGAGTTCCGAGAGCAGGTCGACGTCAAAATGAGCCGCCCGCAGGATCGATTCATCGGTCCCGCGAAGGATCTCCAACGCGCGGACGACAACGTCGTGATAACGCCCCGACGCTACGCCAACCCCTTCGATATAAAGCGGGATCGGAGCGACCCATTCGTGCGGATAGGGATGGCAGCGGCGGTTTTCCAGCGTCGCTACGGGACGGTATCCGACACAATTGTTCAGACTGGCGATCGCACCGCTGACGATCCGATCGGTCTCCTCCCAAGGGCCGCCCTGCTGCAGGACAGCCTCGATGCAACGCCCTAGGAAAAAGCTGTTGATCAAGACTTCGGGAGGCTGATGAAACAGTAGATCGCGATGGAAATCGATGTACGCCGGCAGCAGATCGCTCCAGACCAAACGGACAACCATCCGCGCCTGTTCGACGCTGGCAAACGCACTGCTGGTCCCTTCCAACTCGCCCAATGCTGTCTTGATTCGATCGCCCAAGTTGATCCAAGCCGCCTGGCTGAACAACGGGTCGGTGACCAGCGACGGCTGACACAACAGGTCGATATTCGCCAGCGTGCGAGGATCGCTTGCGCCCGACGAAAAATTCAGGTATCCCGCGATCTGGCGGATCGCGTCGTCGGCATTCGATGGAGGCGGGTTCTGGAGGGGCATGAAGAACAGTCCGTTGGTCGTCGCAGCAAACATTGCACCAAGCAATGCCAGCAGCTAAGAAAACGCAGCGCGACCCCAATCCTAGGATAAAAGTGGGGTCGAGGTCTAGGCGGGGAGCGATCCGCCGTCCACCCACCTGCGGCACCAGCGGCCCCTTGACACGCTTAGAACGCGACACAACGGCAGAATAGACGCAGTTCGGGCTCGTTCGAGCTAGCCTCAGCTGCGGGGGACTTCGACCGAACGGATCAACGCCGTCAACTCTTCGTCGACCCGCCGCCCCTCGACCTCCGCCTCGGCTGTCAATTGAACGCGGTGCCGCAGCGCCGGCAGCACGACTTCGACGACGTCGTCGGGGGTCGCATAGTCGCGGCCGCCAAAAGCCGCCAGCGTGCGAGCCGACTGCATCAACGCGATCCCCGCCCGCGGCGAAGCTCCGATATGCAGCGACGGCCAATTGCGTGTCAGGCGGACGAGATTGTTGATGTAATCGACAAGCGAATCGTCGATCCGAACGGTGCCACACAGAGCTATCATTTCACGAATCTCCTGCGGCGACGTGACGGTCGCAACTTCGTCGTGCAGGCGCTGATTTAAATCGATCTGCAGGCTGTGCATGCGGAGGATCTCCGCTTCCTGCTGGCTGTCGGGGTAATCGATGATCAGTTTAAACATGAACCGATCCAATTGAGCTTCGGGAAGGTTGTAGGTCCCTTCGCTCTCCAGCGGATTCTGCGTCGCCATGACCAGAAAAGGGCGCGGCACTTCGTGGCTGACGCCGTCGATCGTGACGCGGTATTCCTGCATGATCTCCAACAACGCCGCATGGGTTTTGGCGGGCGAGCGGTTGATCTCGTCGGCCAGCAACAACTGTGTGAAGACCGGTCCCGGATGAAACCGGAATTCCGATTCCTTCATGTCGAAGACCGGTGCCCCGGTGATATCCGACGGCATCAGATCGGCGGTGAATTGAATCCGTCCGAATTGGCAACCGAGGACTTTGCCGAGCGTTCGCACGAACAGCGTCTTACCCAACCCGGGGACGCTCTCGATCAATACATGCCCATGGCTGAACAATGCCGTCAGCGTCCCCAACACCAATTCGTCCTGGCCGACATAAAGCTTGCCGATCTCTTGGGTCAGGCGTTGATAGATCTCGCGGGCGCGTTCAAAGCGTTCTGGCGACGGCGGAGTGGTCTCGATCAAGGTGCTTCTCCTCTTCCATTTGGTTTATCGTTTGCGGTGCTCGCTGAAGGCAACACCCAAGGGCCCGATTCCTCGCCGCGAACCTGCACGAAGTATTCGGAAATTCGTTGCCGCGCATAGTCGGTGTCTCCGCTGCGTTGCAGCAGTTCAGCAACCGCGGCGACATGTTCACCAAAGTCGCCCGTCGGCGGCGGTGGCAGACGGCGGGGCCGCCCAAAGATCGGCAACAGTGCCAGGATCGCGACAAATCCCAACAGCACGACGTGCATCGTCGTCATACTCAACGGCCACTGCGTCAGCAGTTCCATCCCTGCTGCCAGGTCGTCGTCGGAATCGCTGCCGACGCGAGCGCCCATCAGATCGGTCCGCAGAAAACCAATCTCTCCCGGCGAACCACTCAGCTGGACCAAATGATCCGCAAAAACGCGATTCACCGAATTGGACAACGGAAGGTTCATCAGACACTCGCCGCTGCACAGCACCAGGACTTGCGAATCGGGCCACATCTCGGATGTCAATCGCGCCGCCACGATATCGTCATCCGCCGATCGCAGCAGCGGTTCCAGTTCGACCGACGGCGGATCGTCTTCGTCGACGGTCTCGCTGCGAAACGTCCCCGTCGAAAACTGGCTGTCGGTATCGATATCGAAGGGACGAATCGTGGCCCGCGTCGTCAAACGCTGCGGCAGCGGATCGATCTGATCGGCCCAGGGACCGCTGAAATCCTTGGCTGTCGTGTAATGCGGATGGAAATCGGCAGTGAACCAACCATTGCTGTACGATGTCACCGCGGGCGCCGCAACGGTTCCAAACGTCGGTTCCGCAGCGGTAGTCAACGCTCGAACCTGCCGCCGCCGATACTCCAACCGCTGGTCGGGCGCGGCATCGGAAAGCGCTTGCTGCCAATACCTCGATTCGGTCGACTGCAATCCGCGGACGACATAGACCAGCGTTCGCGGAGCTTCAGCCAACCACTGGTCCAGCCAGCGGGTAGCTTCCATGCTGGGAACTTGATCGGCGTCGGGAAACCAGACGATTGCATCGAGCCGCCCCGCCGACCGCGACAAGCGTTTGAGCGTCCGCGATTCCCAACCGCGGAGATCGTACATCTTGCGGAACGCGGCAACGCCGTTGATGCTTTTGGTCCCTTGATGCGAATAGGAATAACCATAAGGCGTGGTCAGTTTGTGCGGGCTCGACAGCATCACATAGATCGCGTAAACGATCGCGACCAGCACCAGCAATCCCCAGGGTCCCCAAGAGCGTCTCATACCGAGGCTCCTTTACCGGCGGTTTGCTCCACGGCCGCGTGGAAGCGATCGAGCTGTTCCCAACAACTTTGAAAGCGCTGCCGCGTGAGCGTGTGATCGCCGAAAAAAGCGTCTTCGAAAGCGTGGATCGTGTTGTGCAGAATCTCTTGCAGATCGTACGACTGGCGGATCTCGCGGAGATACTGCCGGTTGGTCTTGCCGCGAGCCAACCGCAGCAATTGATGGCGGTCCAGTTGCACCAATTCGTGGCTGAACAGATAGACGATCGCTTCGTTGTAACGGCCGGCTTCCATCAACCGCCGGGCTTCGCTCAACAGATTCGATGCCGGTTGGTCGATCTGGACCGGCAGACGCTGCAACCGTTCGGCAGTTTCGCTCTCCCGGTCGCCACGCTCGGCCGTGGCGGCACGCCGCGGCGCGCGGTCGCGTTCATGCAACATAAACGCGTACGCAATCGCCGCCACGATCAACAGCACCAAGACCGCCAAGATCGACCATGAGATCACTTGGCCAATCATTTCGAGGATCGATTGATAGTTACCGGTCCCCTGCGTATTTGGCTTCTTCGCTGCCTCGTATCCCACCGTTCGCGCCGCCACATCGTCGTCGGCCGCGTCGGTCTCTTCGACCGGGACAGCTATGACACGATCCTCGTCGCGATCAAACCAGGGGACGTTCCCCAACGACTCGAGGGCACTGCGACCGATCGCGTCGGACGAATCGGATGCCTCCGCGGCCGCGGGCGAAGCTGGCGTATCGGCTAGCGTGGGCGATGGTAGAGCGATCAGCCACAGCAGCTGGCAAAGCAACATCAAGCTGCAACGGATTGCGGCGCGGCAATCTCCACGACGGTCTTCAAATTGCGTCGCTGCAAACCGGCAGCTCGCAGTGCGATCGATCACGGAGTCTCGATGACGCATCATGAGCCAACTCCCGGCGCAATCGCCTCCGACTCGGGAACGCCAAACTGTCGCTGCACCTCAGCTCGCAAGCCCAACTCAACATCCCAGCCTTCCAACCGGATGCGGTTATCCAAATAGCAGAGGAAGCGAAACAGCACGCTATACCCGGCCACGATCCACATCGCGACGGGGACGTAGACCAATTGCGCCACGAGATTAAAGGACCAACGCTGAGCAAAGACGCCCTGCAGAAAGATCATTGCAAAAAAGAGCGACACGGTCAGCAGGACCGACAACAACATCATCGTCACAAAACGGTTGACCGAATCGCCAACCACCGGGGTGTGAAACAGATGGCTGCGGCGAGCGAAGGTCACCGCCCCCGATTTCTCGCTGCGCAACGGACAGCGTTCCAACAACAGGATCTCTGGCGCGTGCGGCCGGAACGCGCGAAAACTGCCGACAAAGATCAGAATCAGCATCATAAAAAGTACAGCCAGGCCGTCGGCGTCGCCCAACCACCAACACCACATCAGGATCAGTAGGGCGGGGAGCGGGCCGCGGAGGATCCCCAAGATCCAAACCCATCGGCGGCAGGTGGCCCACGCATCTTGAGCGACCTGACGCCAAGTAGGCCGCTGTTCGAAGACAGCTTGGCCGATGTACAGCGTCGCAAAGATGCCCGCCAAAGGCGCCTCGAGAAAGATCAACGAAGCCATCAGGACGACGTACTCCGTTCGCCAAGCCAAGGTCTCGTCGTCGGCGAGCCCTTCGAATTCCGATTCGATCGGCAGCCAGCCGATCAAAAGTGCGTTGAGCAGAGCGAAGGGAAGCACGCCGACAAAAAACGCCACGCACAACGGAAAGAAGTACTGACGCATCAACAGCAGCGCCAGATCGCAAAGTTCGCTACTGGATCGAGGCCGAACGACGACGTGCGTGCGATCAAGTTGCATCGATGCCCGCCCTCGGAAATCCCAGTACCACGAAATAGAAAGTCATTGCGCCGCTGGACATGATCGCCCACATCGCCTTGAACGTATACGGTAGCGGACTGGGGGACAAAAAGCCTTCGGTGATCGCCGCTAGGAAAAACAAGACTGCTGCGGCGGCGATCACGGGGATCGCCCGGATCGCATTCACTTTTAAGGAATCGCCGCGACACAACCCCGTCGTCGATATCAGGCCCAGCCCCAATCGCAACCCCGCCGCGGCGGAGAGGACGATGGCGGTCAATTCAAACGGTCCGTGAGCGGTGACAAATTCGAAGAAGTTCTCGCCGCCGATCGTCGAATCGCGAGCCATATATCCAAAACTGGTCCCCAACGCGACGGCGTTATAGGCCAAGGTAAAAATACAGGGAATGATCAAGATCCCGTAAGCAAAACACTTCAATCCGATCCCGGTGTTATGCCGGATGTAGAAGCTGGCCATCATCACGTAATGTTCAAACCCGGCGTTGAGTTCGGCTTCGAAATTCGATTCCATCTGCTCCAACTGCGCCTGGCCAACCACTTGCGCCGGGAAATCGGGCAGTCGTTGTTCGGACATTCCCAACAACATCGAAAGCCAGAACAGCCCAAAAAACAACAGCGCACAAACATGCACGCAGGGATCGGCGAAGATCCGCTGCGGTGCTTGGCGGACAAGCATATCGACCGATCGGGCGAGCGAAAAATTGCGGCTGCGATACAGTTGGTTGTGCGCCCGGCCAACCAACCGATGCAGATACTCCACCGTCGCCGGCGGCAATTGGTAGGCTTCGGCCAACGCCAAGTCGGCGCAGGCCGATCGATACAGCGAAGCAAACCGGGCCGCCCCGGCAGCCTTCGCTCGCGTCCGACCGCGATTCTGCATCTGATTGCACAACAGCTCCAATTCCTCCCAGCCGTGGCGACGTTGTTCCAACAGGGAAACGATGTTCATGGCTTGGTTTCCGAAGAGGGATCGGTCGGGGAATCGGGCGGCGGTTGATCGCCGGCGACAACTGCGGTGACAAATTCGCTGGGCTCCGACGGAACCGCTTCGACCGCCACCAAGGCAGCGTCTTTCTGCAACGGACTGTATCCGTTTAAAGGCTGCAGATCGACATCCTGATCGCGGGCGTCGGCCAAATAAGTTCGCCAGTACAACGCATACAATAACAGATCGGGATCGAGGTCCTCGCGAAACTCGAACCGCTCCGAGAGCCCAGCGGCTAGATTTTTTGCCAGCTCGCGCCGCCGCGGCGGCGACAGAAACAACCGTCGTTCAGCGTATAACGCTAAGACTTTTGCTAACGAGGGACTGACGCGATAGTCGGGCGGAATATAGCTGGCCAGAGCGGGAATCCGCGCATCCTCGACCTGCGCCACCGGAAGCGTCCAGCCTCGTTCATCGATCACGACCATCGTCCCGGCCGCCAAATCGCCCAACCGCTGCATCCGCCGCGTGCACGTCATCACGACCAAGCCGGCGATGCCTGTTGGGATCAGATAGACCGGCGGCGCGTCGGCGGCAAAAAACTGCAGCGAGATGGGAGGAGCCAAATCGGCGATGCAAACCAAGTTCCTCAACATCGCCTGCACCCCGCCGATCGGATGTCCCGACACGGTGACGACTCGGATTCGCATCGCCATCTTGCCGAGCGTACGACCGTTGAACCAGGTCTCCATCGCAACGCCGTAAAACCACCAGACCAGAAACCAGCCGACGTTGATCGCAGCAAATCCGACCACGCCAGCCAACTGGCTGCCGGTCACGCCAGCAAACAATGCGACAGCAAGAACCGCGATCATGATGAGCACGGCCTTGACCACCAGGTCGATCAGAAAGGCGGGCAAGCGGCGAAAGGGACCAGCCAATTGATACTTAAACGCGATGTTTTCCGGCGTCACCACTTCGATCGTCGTATCAAGTGGGGCGGTCGGAAACATGGGCGATGCGATCAAGTGGTGCTCGGGAAGTCGACACAAAGGTGCCTCATTCTAGCAATTTTCACCCTGCCGCAACCAGCTTGCCAACGGACAAACTCAAACGCAAACCTGAACCAGCCGCCGGGCAATTCTGGTAACCCGACGCGTAAGAGAGAGTCAGAAGATAGATCGCTCGCTCACGCGCCGGGTTACCGTTTCCAGTGGACGGTTCGGTTTTGATTAGCGATTTGCCCTGCGGACAAACCAAGGACCAATCGATTGCCTTCTAAAAGGTTCCGACCGGCTCGCGCTCGCGGACCAATTGCACCAGCTTGGCCCGAGTGACTCGAGCGGGTTCGGACATCGCGGCGCGATGACGACGAGGGGACGCAGGCCTGCGGCCCGAAGCGACATGCAACGACCGGATCACCGAACGGCTCGACCGAAACTGAATCGATGGGACCGCGGGTTCGAAGACCTTCGGTGCCACGGGCAGGCACGGTGGCGGACAACTGCGCGGCTCGCCCAACCTGACGGGACGATTTAGATCCTGCCCCCAAACGCCGCCAAACTTTTCCACATCGAGATCGCCATGCACCAGAACTTTGCAGGCCAATCGCAAGCCGGCTTCAGCGGTATGAGGCGGCAAGCGCAAACGAGCAGCTTCGATCTTCGTTGGCCACGACGCGCTACCACGCAGCTTCACAGCGCAGGTACCACAAGCGCCAAGCCCTCGGCAATTCGTGACCCGCGCGACCGGATTGTACAGCGGCAGTTTGGCGTTTAAGAGAACACGGCGCAGATTGGCCCCTAGCTCACATTCGATTTGGACGCCGCCGAAAGTGACGATGGGCATTAGAAGAGGTTTCCTGACCGACAAGTTTCCTAGAGGGTGGTACTCTCTATTCTTGGTTGCGACGGCACGAATGCAAGCCGCGATTGCGATTGCTGCACGTTATGACGCCTTTAACGCGTGAGAAACCTAGAGGCACGAGGCTTACAAGCCCCCGAACCAACACCTATGGCCAATCGCCCTATTCCACAATAGCGTCAACTGTACTGCGGACCTTGCCGTCGGCGAGAACCGTCTGAATCGACTGCCCCACCTCCAACTGGTCGATCGACTGGACCAGTTTGCCCGAGTCGGCGGTTTGCGTGACGCTGTAGCCGCGGGCGAGGACCTTCAACGGACCAACAGCATCCAACAGTTCGGCAGCCGAAGCGAGTTGTTGCCGCATCTTGGTCACAACCTGTTGAATGCCGCGATTGAATCGCATTTCCGCCTCATCGAACCAGAGCGCCTGTTGCGTGATGCGATCGAAGGGGCGAGTGAAGGCAGGCCGACGCGACAGCTGTTCCAACTGGGCCTGTTGATTGGCGTGCTTTTGAAAGATCCGCACCCTCAGATCGTCGGCGAGTTTTGTTAATTCAGCGGAGAGGTCGTCGCGAGACCGGACGACCAATTCGCCAGCTTCCGAAGGAGTCAGCGCCCGCCGGTCGCTGGCCAAGTCGCTCAACGTGACATCGATTTCATGACCGATCGCCGAGACCAGCGGGATCTTCGACGCGACGATCGCGCGGACGACGCGTTCGTCGTTGAAGCACCACAAGTCTTCGACGCTGCCGCCGCCGCGAGCGACAACCAGGACATCCAACGGCGGATCGATCCGATGCGCGGCATCGATCCCGGCGACGATCTCCCCGGCCGCTTCGGCCCCCTGCACCTTGGTCGGAATAATCAGCACGTTCAGATCGGGCCAACGCCGCTGAGCGACCTCCAGAAAATCGTGCACCGCCGCGCTCGTCGGACTGGTCACCAAACCGATTCGCCGCGGGAAGCGTGGCAGCGGCCGCTTCCGCGCCGGATCGAACAGCCCTTCGGCTTGCAGCTTCTGCTGCAACTGGCGGAGCGCATATTGCAAGTCGCCGACGCCGCGCAGCTCGACTCGCCGGATCACCAACTGGTACGTCCCGCGAGCGCCGTACACATCGACATCGCCCTGGCACAGGACCGACTGGCCATCCTGCAGATCGAATCGCAACCGTTCGGCAGCGCTTCGCCAGATCACGCCACGCACCTGACTCTTCTGGTCCTTCAGCGTCAGATAGACGTGGCCACTGTGAGGCCGCGCGATATCGGTGATCTCGCCGGCGACCCAGATGTTGCGGAACTGCCCCTCCAGCGTCTGCTTGACCTGATTGTTCAACTGAGTCACCGACAGGGCAGTCGGCTTGGCGGTCGGCGTGCTCGAATTCGATGTGCTCAACGGTTCGCTCAAACGGGGAAATTGCTACTTTGCCTGGCTTTTGCCAAACTTCCGCCCGGCTTTCACCCAGCGAATGCCCGGGCCGGACCTGCCCGCAGGCTATGACAGCGACCGAAAAGAGTCAATCGCGACGGGCGGTTTCCGTGGGGAAGGGCGGTGCCGAGGGGTGAGCGAATAAGGAAATCTGCGATGCAGCGACGAACCGCCGACGGCCGAGCGTGTCTTGTTGAATTCCACGGCGGGGCCGCTGGCGCCGAATCGCGGCGACGGTCGGTCAGCCGCAGAAGGATCGATGCCCGCCTGGGGCCCCTTGGACGTCGCGGCTGGGTTGCTTTATCCTGCTGTGGTAGAAGACTGGACTTCTGAAGATTGCTCACCGCAACGAGATCGATACAAACACTCGGTTATAAGCTTAGGATTGACGCGCAAGATGACTCAACGCAAAGGTTCCGATTACGCAGGGCTATCGGTAGCGATCGTGACCCCGTTCCGCGACGGCGAGGTCGATTATTCGCTGCTGCGAAACCAGATCGAATTCCAGATCGATGCCGGCACCAACTGTATTGTCCCCGTCGGGACCACCGGTGAATCGCCGACGCTCACGCACGACGAGCACGAACGTGTGATCAGCGAAGTGATCCAAGCGGTCGCCGGTCGCTGCAAAGTGATGGCGGGAACGGGCAGCAACAGCACCGCCGAAGCCCTGCGATTGACTCAGCGAGCCGAACGCGAAGGTGCCGACGCGACGCTGCAAGTCGCTCCTTATTACAACAAGCCGATGCAGGAAGGTTTCTACCAGCACTTCAAGGCGGTTGCCGAAGCCGTCTCGATTCCGGTCTGCGTCTACAACATCCCCGGCCGCACCGGCAAGGTGATCGAAGCCGAAACGATCGCGCGACTGGGCGAACTGCCCGGAATCACGATGGTCAAGGAAGCCACCGGCTCCCTGGACATGTGCTCGCAAATTCTTAACCAGACCAACCTGACAGTCCTCAGCGGCGACGACAGCCTGACCCTGCCGATGCTGGCCGTGGGTGCCGAAGGCGTCGTTTCGGTCGCTGGAAATATCGTCCCCAAAGACATGCGAGCGATGGTCGAAGCGTTCGCCAACGGTTCGGCAGAAGAGGCGTTGCGGTTGCACCACCAATTGTTCCCACTCTGCAAGAACATGCTCGGACTGGCGACCAACCCGATTCCGTTGAAGGCGGCGATGCGGCTGTTGGGTCGCGATTCGGGCGAGATGCGGTTGCCGATGACCCCCTTGGATCCTGCGTCGGAATCCCAATTGGTGCAGACGCTGACCGCCTACGGACTCCTCTAAGGGTCCGCCGAGCGAGCTATTGGTGGTTTATGCCCCCCCTGTTTAACGCAGGGTGTTGCATCGGAGCATCATGTGTTGAGGTGTTGCGCCGCCGCGTCGACTAAAGCCTGTTTTTTGGTTGACACGCCGCCCGCCGAGTTTTCCCTATCGTAGGATTTTGCGTGGAACCTGGAGTCACATCAAACGATGCGACGTCGATCGGCTCCGCGGATCATGGGCGCACTCACTACTCAGCTCGGATTACAAGATGACTTGTCACGAATTGGCCAAACGGCTGCTCGCACTACAGCCGGAACTCACGCCTCAGAGCGTCGCGCAACTCGCCCTCCTGATCTTGAACGGGGTCAGCGATGCGGACGAACTGACTGACGACCAGACCCTGCTCCGCCATTGGCACAGCGCCAGCTTCCGCCTTCAAGCCGCCGCGGACCAACACGCTGCGATGACCGACGAACTCGAACAGTTGGCGGGCGATGGTCCCGTCAAGTTTGAACCCGACCAGATCTGGACGCTGTTGCGGGCAATCAAAGTGCAAAGCCAGTTGTTGGAACTGTACACCGACGAACCCGCCATGGTGTAGCGACGCCCTACGATTGAGTGGTCGACGCAGGCAAGCTACATTAATCGCCAATGAACCCAAGAAATGGTTCGCTGCGGCGAACTGTTGCTAGAGCCCTGGGCCCCACCATCGAAAAGGAAGATCCGCATGAGCGACGACCAGACGAACAGCGAGCAGCCTACCGAACCGAAGAAGGCGCAAAGGATCTACTTAATCCCGTTTCCGAAGTTCATCTTCATGTACCCCACGCTGCTGATCTCCCTGTTGGCCTGGGCGATCTTGGCAATCAAGGGCTACAGCACCGTCGAACCAGACGATTCGCTGCCGGTGATGATGACCGGCATCTTCCTTGGCGTGCTCGCTTTGAACACGTTTGTGATCGTCTTCGATTTCCCACGCGCAACCTCGCTGACGCTGATCTTTATCCTCACCACCGCGGCCCTCGGCGGCTGGATGGCGGTCAGCATGAAACCCGACCTGCTGCCGGCGGTTGAAAGCTGGGTGATGGCGCTGCGACCGGCAGCCAATTCGACCTTCTTCGGCTGCGTTAGCATCGGGATGTTGCTGATGTTTATCGCCGTCTTCGTCAGCGTGCGGATGAACTACTGGGAACTGTCCAACAACGAACTGCTGCACCACCACGGCATCTTGAGCGATCTAAAGCGATACCCAGCACCACAGTTGAGAGTCGACAAGGAGATCAACGATGTGTTCGAGTTCATCCTGTTGGGAGCCGGACGCCTGATCCTGCATCCCGCTGGCGAATCCCGCGCGATCGTGCTCGATAACGTCCTGTTTGTCGGCAACAAAGAACGGCTGCTGACCCAAGCCCTCGGATCGATCAAAGTTAAGATCGGCAACGACTCGCACTAATCGAAGTCGCACGGGGCGGCCGGCGAGCCGCCAGCGGCTCGAGCAAAAAAAGAGGCGACGGCACAAAGTGTCGTCGCCACAGCTGGCATTTCTTACTTGTTTTAAAATGACGCATCAGAGCGTCGTTGCCACAGCCACTGCCTGTTGTTCTTAATAGACGACGCCACGGCGTCTGTACGGTTGCCTGCTCTCGTGCTTGATAGACGACGCCACGAAAGTGTCGTCTCCACAGAGCGGCTTCTTCAGAGAAGTAACTTCGTTACAGAAGTGGTCGCCGCGAGCTTGCCGGCGAAGCGATTAGAACGGCACGTCGCCTTCGTCGTACGAGACTTCGGAGAAGGCATCGTTGGCCGATGCAGCATTTCCGCCGCCCGCTGGCGGAGCGCTACCAACCGCTTTGAAGCCCATCGCTTCGGCGCTCAGGAAGTACTTCACTTCGCTGTTGGCGTCCTTTTGCCACTTGCGACCGTTCAAACGATAATTGACTTCGATCTCGTCACCGACGTTCAGATCGTTGGCCAATTCGCAATTGTCGCGAGTGAACTCCAGAGGCACGTAGTTCGTAAAGCTGCCGAAATCTTGGCTCAGTACCACCATCCGCTTGCGGAACCCCTTGGCTCCGTACGTCTTGGTTTCCTCGACTAGGTGGACAATGCCTTTTACTTTTGCTTCACTCATAACACGGCTTCCATCACGGACGTTGCGAAATCTTCAACGCGCTCAGTAACACTGACGCTTCCTGTTATCGTAGCGATTTTCTCAGCCGATTTGAACCGGTTGCGGCCGCGTCCCCCGCCGAGAAGTCTCTTTACTTTGGCAAATGCGAGCCGCTAAGATCGATTAGGCGTTGCTTGCTCATTACACGGCTCAGGCAATGTTTACTCGCCCCCCGGCGAGCGAATCCCCCAACCGATAACTCTTCGATAAAGGCAAAACATGCTCTTGCGAACGCTCCTGGGACTGCTCGCGCTGACGCTTGTTTCGACCGCCACCGCCCGCGACGTCCTAGTCGTCTGCGCGACCGATCTCCGGCCGGCGATCGCGCCGTGGGTCGAATACCGGCAGAGCCAAGGGATTTCGGTCCACGTGCTCGACAGCAAACCGATGGCGGGCGATCTGGTCGCCGACCTGCAAGCCGCTGTCGCCACCAGCAATATCCGTCCCGAAGCGATCGTGATTTTTGGCGACTGCCGAATCCAAGGCCCTCGCTGGCCGGTCGATCCTCGCCAGCATGTTCCCACCCACCACCTGCCCAGCCCCGTCGCCGCCTCGCTCGGTTCGCTGCCGACCCTGGCAACCGACAGCCCCTACGGCGACCTCGACGGCGACGGCGCGATGGACGTCCCCGTCGGCAGGATCCCGGCAGCTCGCCCCGATCAGATCGCCGCGTTTGTCGATCGACTGAAACGCTATGAAGCGAGCCGACAATATGGTCCGTGGCGACATCAAGTCGACCTGTGTGCGGGGGTCGGCGGATTTGGCCTGCTGATCGATGCGGCGATGGAATCGGTTGTCCGCGGGATCCTGACGTCGCAACTGCCGGCCAGCATGCAAACACGCGTCACCTATGCGAGTCCGACCAGCCCGTTTTTTCCCGGCGCGAAGAATTTTTGCCGGACCGTGATCGACGGCTTTAATGGCGGCGGCCTGTTTTGGGTCTACGCCGGGCACGGCCACGTAACGCAGCTGGACCGCGTTCCGGCGACCGCTGCGGGGACGCCGATCTTAGACGCCACGACCGTTGGGCAATTGAAGCGCCCCGCGGAACGATCGCCGATCGCACTCCTGTTGGCCTGTTACACCGGCGCCTTCGACGCCAAAGACGATTGCTTGGCGGAGCAGATGTTGTTGGAACCGGGAGGCCCGATCGCGGTCTTTGCCGGATCGCGGATGACGCTCCCCTACGGCAACGCGATCATCGCGACCTCGATGATCCAGTCATGGTTTGAATCGCAGCCCGACACGCTGGGAGAGGTCTGGCTGGAAACGGTCCAACGCGCGACGCGCGATCCCGCCCAAGCCGACGCCGCCGCGCCAAGCATGCTCGACGCGATGGCGGCCATGATCAGCCCGACCTCGGATCGGCTGCCCCAGGAACGCAGCGAGCATACTCAACTGTACAACCTGCTTGGCGATCCTTTAATGCAGCTGGCTCACCCCGAGTCGGTGTCGCTTGAATGTCCCGTCAGCGCGTCACCGGGATCGCAGATCACCGTCAAGGGAACCGCGCCGCACGGCGGCAAACTGACGCTGGAACTGCATCGCCGAGGCGAACCGAGTCGCGACACACTGCGGGATCTAAGCGAAGCGGATCGGCACCGCGCGGCAAGCGATTCGCTGCTAGAACGGACAGTATGCGAAGTCGAACCGGGAGAATTTGCAGTCGAGTTGGCGCTGCCAGCCACGCTGACCAAAAGCTCTTTGGTATTGGCCCGAATCGAATCGGCCGATCGCTATTCGCTGGGGACCGATCGGATCTTGATCGATCTGCCAAAGCGTCAGACGCCCGCGGCCCAAGCCGCTGCGACGCGATAGGATCAGTCTGCCTTTTCGGCGACCTTTTCCAAGATCTCCAACAGCACGCGATCCGGCTCGATACCTTCGGCCTGCGCTTCGAAGTTCAACAACACGCGGTGTCGCATCGCCGGCAGATAGACTCGCCGCACATCTTCAAAGCTAACGTTAAACCGTCCTTCCAAGAGGGCTCTCACCTTGGCGGCCAATGCCAGCGTCTGCGCCCCACGCGGGCTGCTGCCCCAGCGAACGTATTGGTTCGTGATCGGCGTCGCCAGCGGGCCATCGGGATGTGTCGCCAGGACCAAGCGAACGATGTAATCCTGAACGTGCGACGCCAGGATCACCTCGCGAACCAGATGCTGCCAGCGAACGATCTCCGCTCCATCCATCACCTTGGTCGGTTGGACCGTTTCGCCGCTGGTCGTTCGCGCGATGATCGTCGCCAATTGCTCGCGGGAACTGTACCCGACGACTAACTTGAACATAAACCGGTCCAGCTGAGCTTCGGGCAGCGGATAGGTCCCTTCCTGTTCGATCGGGTTTTGCGTGGCCAGCACAAAATAAGGCTTGTCCATCGTGTACCGCGTCCCGCCGGCGGTCACGGTTCCCTCCTGCATCGTTTCCAACAACGCCGACTGAGTCTTCGGCGTGGCGCGGTTGATCTCGTCGGCCAGCAGGATCTGCGTGAAGATCGGCCCGCGTTGGAACTCGAAATTCTTCTGCCCGTCGCGTTCGACGATCATGTTGGTGCCCAGGATATCGGCGGGCATCAGGTCGGGAGTGAACTGGATTCGGCTGAACTGCAGGTCCAACGTTTCGGCAAGCGTTCGCACCAACATCGTCTTGCCCAACCCGGGGACGCCTTCCAACAAGCAGTGCCCGCCGATCAGCATCGACGTCAACACGCCGTGCACGATGTCGTCGTGTCCCACGATTACGCGGCCGATCTGTTCTCGCACCGCGGCGTACCGCTGTTGAAATTCTTCGGCCTGTTGTTGCATCGAATCTGCCAAAGTGCTCATGCGACATCGTTCCTGGTGACGGGGCGAAAAGAAGGGTTTCCGAGCCGGGCGGTCGAACGCCGCGTCGCTGGATGATTGATGCAGTGATCCACGCTCGGCGGGTTCAGTCCCAGCGATGCGTCGGGCGTTCGATGATCTCGCGAAGCAAAAACGCTTGCTGCACCCCGTTTGATGTTTGCAGCATGTCGATCAACGCCTTGGCGATTTCACCGTCGGCTAGCGCCTGCGATTGCGACGACACGTCGGCCGGTTCGCTCGCCAACTTGCTGACCTGATGGTCGAACACCTGTTGGATGTGAGCATCCATCTTGTCGTCGGCCTGGCCAACGCTACCGGCAAAATGCTCGGCCTGCAAATGGCGGCTCGACAACTGGCTGAACCCATCAGCCTCCTCGATGATCTCCGGCTCTACGATCTCTTCGACTTGCTGCTCTCGGATCTTCCGCTCGGCGCGACTGTCGGTGTACTGCGGACGCGGCTTGGCAGCCGGCGCTGCCTTGCGGGCCGCTTGTTCCTTGCGGCGTTGGGCGGCGCGGCGCAGAAACGCTTCGATGTCGTCGGACATGATTCAGCTCGGGGGTTCGCGTGACGTGGGTTAGCTCTGGGCCTGAGCTCGTTGCTGTTTCTGGATCGCCAATTCGCTGGCGTCGCGTGTCGATCGCGAGATCGCTTTCCGCATGTCGGTATCGGCGTTGATGTTCTGCAGTTTGTAGTAGTCGAGAATCCCCAGCTTGCCGCTGCGGAACGCTTCGGCCATCGCCAACGGCACCTCGGCTTGAGCGGCGACCAACATCGCTTGGCTGTTTTCGATCTCCGCCAACTTCTCCTGCTCTTCCGCCACCGCCATCGCACGGCGTCCTTCCGCCCGAGCGCGAGCGACTCGCGTGTCGGCTTCGGCTTGGTCAGCCTGCAAGCGAGCACCGACGTTGACTCCAACATCGATGTCGGCGATATCGATCGACACGATTTCAAATGCGGTTTGCGAATCCAATCGCTTCGACAAAACCCACTTGGAGATCAGGTCGGGATTCTCGAGCACATTCTTATGCCCGTCGGCGCTACCGATCGCGCTAACGATTCCTTCGCCGACGCGAGCGATGATCGTTTCTTCGGTCGCACCACCGATCAATTGCTGCAGATTTGCACGCACCGTGACGCGAGCTTTGACCTTCAACTGAATCCCGTCCTTGGCGACTGCGTCTAACGAAGGTTTAACCGATCCTCGCGGCGGGCAATCGATGACTTTTGGATAGACGCTCGTCTGCACCGATTCGAGCACATCGCGGCCGGCTAGATCGATCGCGGTCGCCTCGCGAAAAGTCAGACTGATCGTCTTCGCCTTTTTGGCGGCGATCAAGGCGCGGATCACTTGCGGCACGTTGCCACCAGCCAGGTAGTGGGCTTCCAAGGCTTTGCTGGTCAGTTCGGGATCTTCGATGCCAGCCTGCGTCGACATGATCTTGCCACGCACGATCGTCCGCGCGTTGACGTTACGAAACGTCATCCCCAAGAGGTCGCCTAACGTGACCTTCGCGCCAGTCAAAAGCGACTGAATCCACAGCCCAAAATAACTAAAGAAGACCATCGCAAAGACCATCATTCCGATGACCATTACAACGATGACCGCTAGCCAAAGGACGTTTGCGTCTTTGCCCTGAGCCAACAACATCAGTGAATTCAACGCCGCCATGGTGTGATCCTTACTTGAAGCAATTAATTCTATGGTTCAGGTGTTACCCCACGACCGCGGTAAAGTCAAGCGATCGCGGCGTTTGTGCCAATGGATGTTACGCCAATGGATCTTCTAAACTGTCGATTCCCAACTGTTCGATCGGTTGATCCAACGGCGACCCGGGCGGCTCGATCCGACCTCGGTTTTCTTCGACCGGTCGCGATGTCGCGCGGACGTGCAGTTTGCCCGAATCGACGCGAAAGACTTCGACATTCTGCCCGCGATCGATCACTCCGCCGGAACTGACCGCATCGAACTTCTCTCCATCGATTTTAATCGTTCCGTTGGGCAACATGTCGCTGGCAGCCACTCCCACGCGACCTTGCAGCGATTTAATCTTGCGATGGAAGTCGTCGTCGGGCAGCACATCGGGCAGAGGGTCTCCCGGCTGGCGAGCCATAATGCTGCGTCCCATCGGCGTCCGCGGCCATAACCGCACCGTCATCCCAAGGACGACTGGCACGATCACCGCAACCAAGACGACCATGATCATGCCCCATCGCGGGCTGACGGAAAATCCAACGACGATGCTACCGACCAGCGTCAGACCGCTGGCGATCGCCAGAACGCCACCGCTGGGAACAAAAAATTCGACGATGATCAACAACAATCCCGCCGCTAACAACGCGAAGGACCAAAACAAAGGGCCATCCATCAGATCCACTCAATTCGCAATAGATTTTCACCAAATGAGGGCAATCACACCAAGGCTCGCCCAGCCCCGCGGGAAGGTGCTTGGCGAACGGGTGCCGCCGGAGGCAACGCCTTAAGATTTTTTGGCAGTCGAACTGCACGCCGATGCGACGACACAGACCGCGCATCCGCCGGAGCAACCGCCTCCCTCTTTGGTCCCACAATCGGGACCGCAACCCTCGCGCAGCAGCTTGGCAAAATGGCGGCTGCGCACATGTTGTTCGTAAGCGTCGGCCAGTTCATTGGTGATCGCTTCGACATCGGAGTCGGTTTCGCCCAAAAAATGGAAGTACAGCGTACGGCCGTCAAACAACTGTTCGACTTCCAACAAAACGGCGTCGATTTTCGCCGCGACCAATTTATCGCGACACTCTTGGACCGCTTTCCGCTTGTATCGCTCTAATCGCTGTTGCAGCAATTCGTCCTGATCGGTCATCCGTCGCAGGATTCGGCCGCCACTGGCCTCGGCGTCGACATCGGCAACCACCTCGCCGATTTCCAAACCGCGCGAGGTTTCGCAGATCACGCGGTCGCCGCGTCGATAGCTGCCGCCATCGACGGGCCGATGCTGTGAAATGTCGCCCCAGGCACCTGTGCGAACCAGATAATGGCTGATCAAGTCGGATGAATCCGTTGGTGGAATTTGGAAAGCCCGTCGTCGACGGTCGCCGCAAGCGCAGCTCCATCGCTTCGCGCCCGCTTTGCTAGTCCATTTTCTCGGGATTCAGAGCCGAGTGCAACCCGCGGGGTGAACGGTTCTCGGTCGGGGCGAGGCGATCCGTCGCAGCCTCGCTGGCCGCAAGGCAACGACCGCGTCGCTGGAAACGCGTCGCGGCGAACCGCACAAACCAGGGTGGGCTTGCAGCGTCTGGTCCTGTACGATTTCAGCACGTCGCTGGCAGCGCCGCCGCGGCCAACGGGTTGTTGCCTCCATGAGAAAACTGTCGTGCAGGATCTGATCACCTTTCTGATACGTCGACTCGGCTGGATGCTGCTGACGCTGTGGATCGTATTTACGGTCTCGTTCTTCCTGATGCGGTTCGTGCCCGGTGGGCCGTTCAGCAGCGAGAAAAACGTTCCCGAGGCGATCAAACGCAACATCGAAGCGCGGTACGGATTAAACGATCCGCTGCCGACGCAGTACTTCCGCGAACTGGGCCGCGACCTGACCGGCGACTTTGGCCCCAGCTTCCGCCTGGAAGACTTTTCGGTCAACGAAGTCATCGCCCAAGGTTTTCCGATCTCCGCTTCGCTGGCGATCCTGGCGCTTTCCTTCGCGCTGCTGCTGGGTGTCACCGCGGGCGTCGTTAGCGCTCTGAAACCGGGATCGCTCGGCGACCTGACGCTGATGATCCTGGCGACGCTAGGAATTGCGATCCCCAACTTTGTCCTCGCCAGCATCCTGATCATCGTATTTGTGTTCGGATTAAATCTGTTCCCAACAGCCGGCTGGGGCAGCGCATGGCATCTGGTCTTGCCCGCGCTCTGCCTGGGTGCGCCGGTCGCCGCTTATATCGCTCGACTGACGCGAGCGGGTTTGCTGGAGACGATCGGGCAGGACTACATCCGCACAGCCAAAGCGAAGGGGCTGCCGATGTACAAGGTGATCGGCAAACATGCGTTGCGCGGAGCGTTGCTGCCGGTGGTCTCTTATTTAGGTCCCGCCGCAGCGCGCGTGCTGACCGGTTCGATTGTGCTGGAGCAGATTTTTGCGATCCCTGGAATGGGCAGCCACTTTGTCGAAGCGGCGTTGCAACGCGATTATTCGTTGGCGATGGGCTTGGTTTTGGTTTACACAGCGCTGCTGTTCTTGATGAATACGCTGGTCGACCTGTCGTATTCGATCATCGATCCACGTGTCAAGCTGGAGTAGGTTCACAGAAGATGGCTGATCCTGAGATCGCAACCGAACAGATGACCGACCAGCAGCGGGAGCATTACCGCCAGCTGTTGGCCGATGCGCAGCGGATCCAAGGGGTCTCGCTGTGGCAGGATGCTTGGCGACGCTTGCGTCGGCGACGCGCGTCGATGTTGTCGCTCTATTTCTTGATAGCGCTGGCGGTGCTCGCTTTCCTGACGCCCGCCCTGCCGCTGCAAAGTCCCCTCGATAAAGACCTCGACAATCGCCGCGGCATGGCTCCCAACCTGCAGTCCTATCGAATGGGACAGCGGCAGGATCTGCAATTCACCGACAACAGCTTGGCCGCCGAGGTCGCGCGGGTCAACGAATCGATCGCGACCTTGCAAGCCGAACGCGACAGCGCGACCGATCCGGAACAGCGCGAAGCGTTGACCGCCAAGCTGGAACAACTTAACACCACCGCCCATCCGTTCAGCCAGATGTGGAACCAATTGGATCCGCTGGCTTGGCAGCTGACGCGGCTGCGAGTCGCGATCTTCGGCGACTGGGCCGTCCCCAGCATCTGCGGCACCGACGACCTCGGCCGCGACATGTTGGCGCGACTGTTCTGGGGCGCTCGGGTGTCGTTGGTTGTCGGCGTGGTGGCCACGATTGTCAGCCTGGTGATCGGCGTCTCCTACGGTGCCACGTCGGGCTACTTTGGCGGCCGCGTCGATTCGATCATGATGCGGATCGTCGACGTTCTGTATTCGGTGCCGTTCATCTTCGTGGTGATCTTCCTGATGACCTTCCTGAGCGAAGAATCGATCGCCGCATCGCTGCAGTCGTTTGGCATCGACCAGATTACGATCTTCTACATCGTGATCGGAGCGATCTACTGGCTGACGATGTCACGGGTTGTTCGCGGCCAGGTGCTGTCGCTGAAACACGAACAATTTGTCGACGCAGCGCGAACCGTCGGCGCGTCGCAGCAACGGATTATCTTTCGCCATCTGGTCCCCAATGTGTTGGGCATCGTGATCGTCTACCTGACGCTCACGATCCCCGCGGTGATGTTGTTTGAAGCCTTCCTCTCATTCCTGGGACTAGGCGTTTCACCACCAGACGTTTCCTGGGGGCTGTTGGTCAACGATGGCGTCCAAGCGATCACGCCCCTGAAATCGCGATGGTGGTTGGTCGTCTTCCCCGGTAGTGCGTTGGCGGGAACCTTGTTTGCGTTGAACTTCCTGGGCGACGGACTCCGCGACGCGTTGGACCCAAGGATGAAGAACCAATCATGAACAAGCCGTTATTGTCTGTCGAAAATCTGGGCGTTGGTTTCGGAACCGACGACGGAATGTTGGATGCGGTTCGCGGCGTGTCGTTTGATGTCGCCGCGGGCGAGACCGTTGGGATCGTGGGCGAATCGGGCTCGGGCAAAAGCGTGACGAATCTGGCGATGATGGGATTGATCCCGATGCCGCCGGGGAAGATCACCAGTGGCCGGGCGATGTTCGACAACCAAGATCTGTTGGCGATGTCGCAGGAGCAATTGAGCGCAGTCCGCGGCCGTCGGATCGCGATGATCTTTCAAGATCCGATGACAGCCCTGAATCCGTTCCTGACGGTCGAAGATCAATTGACCGAAGTCACGCGATTGCACCTGGGTTTGAATCGCCGCCAAGCAACCGAACACGCGATCGAGATGTTGACCCAAGTTGGAATCAGCGCTCCCGAAAAGCGACTGCACGATTACCCGCACCAGTTCAGCGGCGGGATGCGGCAACGCGTGATGATCGCGATGGCGCTGTCGTGCAATCCCGAGATCTTGATCGCCGACGAACCGACCACGGCTCTCGACGTGACGATCCAAGCGCAGATTCTGGATCTGCTGAAAAAACTACAGCGTGAACACAACACCGCGATCGTGATGATCACGCACGATCTGGGAGTTGTCGCCAACATCTGCCACCGCGTGCTGGTGATGTACGCGGGCCGGATCGTCGAAAGGGCTCCCGTCGATCAGCTGTTCGCCAACCCGCAACATCCCTACACCCAAGGTCTACTGCATTCGATCCCACGCTGGGACCAACACGGCAGCGAACTGCTGAAAGCGATCGAAGGGCAGCCGCCTCACCTGGCCGAACTGCCCAGCGGATGCGCCTTCCATCCCCGCTGCCCTCACAAAATCGATCGCTGCTTGAGCGAGGATCCGCGCCTGGAGAACACTTCGGCAGAGCGGCAAAAGGCCTGTTTTGTCGACTTAAACCTCAGCTGACGCAGCCAGCGGCAGGGTGGTGAGGGGCGATGCAGCCGAGCGAAAAAGTCGTTTCGCCCCCCACAACGTGCTATCATGGGGCGAGATCGTTACACTAACGGTTTCGGAACGCGAGGGTCTCGTCTGCGGGACGTTGCGCGTTGGAGCAGATTTCATTCCCCATCCAGCAAGCACTTATCCTGATGAGCAATCAAAATCGTCGCGACTTCTTGCGCACCTCGGCCGTGGCCGGCGCCAGCGTTTCGGTCCCCTACTTCTTTTCGCGCAGCCAGACGTTGGCCGATGAAACAAAAGCCAAAAACGATCGGATTCCGATCGGCTTGATCGGCGCCGGCGGAATGGGGATGGGGAACATGCGAGCGGCGGCTGACTATCTCGACGTGGTCGCGATTGCTGATGCGGACAAGTCGCGGCAAGAGGCAGCCAACAAGAAGCTCAGCAACGGCAAGGCGGATGTCTACGACGACTATCGCAAAATCTTAGAGCGCGACGACATCAAGATCGTTCATGTCGCTACGCCCGATCATTGGCATACCAAACCAGTGATCGAAGCGATGCTGGCCGGCAAAGACATCTACTGTGAAAAGCCGCTGACGCTGACGATCGATGAGGGCAAACAGATCCGCAAGGTGCAACGCGAGACCGGGCGGATCGTGCAAGTCGGCACGCAACAGCGGAGCACGTTCCCGCTGTTCACCAAAGCGATCGCGATGGTCCAACAGGGGCGGTTGGGAAAGATCTTGCGAGTTCAAGCTGCGATCGGTGGCGCACCGACCAGCCCAGCGATCCCCGTTGCCGAAACACCTGCGGGACTCGATTGGGAACGTTGGCTCGGACCGGCTCCCAAAACCGACTACCGCTTTTTGGCCGATGACAAACGCGGAAAGACCAACGGCCACTATGAGTTCCGTTGGTGGTACGAATACTCCGGCGGCAAACTGACCGACTGGGGTGCTCATCACGTCGACATCGCGACCTGGGCGTTAAGCGTCAACGGGCAACCGACTTCCCCCGTATCGATCGGCGGCACCGCCAGCCATCCCGTCGAATATAAGGATGGCGTGCCACAGCAGAACGATCGCTACAACACCGCGACCGCTTTTAACTTTGTCGCCAAATACGCCGACGGCACCGAGATGGTGATCCGCAATGACACCGACAACGGCGTACTGATCGAAGGCGAGAAGGGGCGGATCTTTGTCAATCGTCGCAAACTGGTCGGCGCCCCGGTCGAAGAGCTCAAGGACAACCCGTTGCCCGAAGACGCGATCCAGAAGGCATACAAAGGTCTGCCGATGGAAGAGAACGAACGGAAAGCCCACTGGGCCAACTTCCTGAACTGCACGCAAACTCGCGACGAACCGATTTCCGACGTCCATTCGCACATGAAGATGCTGAACGTCTGCCACTTGGCAGGGATCTCGGCTCGACTGGGACGGACGTTGAACTGGGACGGAGAGAACGAGCAGATCACTGGCGACAGCGAAGCCAATGCGATGCTCGCGCGTCCGTATCGCGAAGGTTACGAAATCGAAATGTAATCGATCGAATAGCAGAAGCTTCGCACCACAAACAAAAACAGCACAGCCGATCGATCGGCTGTGCTGTTGTATTTTCATAAGCCTGACCGCCGTCGGGCGCGGTGCAAGCTTCGATGGAAGGTTGTTGCTTGGGCGTAAAGCTGCCGCTCTCTTAACGCGGCGGGAACTCTTTAAACGTCCCCATGAACTTCGCAACAAGGTCTTTCAGCGGAACCATCCCCTGCTTATGGCGGATGAACCAATCGTCGTAATAACGCGACTCATCCGGCGACATTTCAATCGGATCGGCTGGCAGATCGATGCCTTGCGAGGCGACCATGATCCAATCCCGTCGCGGTTCTGCGCCGAGA
Source organism: Rosistilla oblonga (assembly GCF_007751715.1). NCBI lineage: Bacteria > Pseudomonadati > Planctomycetota > Planctomycetia > Pirellulales > Pirellulaceae > Rosistilla > Rosistilla oblonga. The sequence goes on from NZ_CP036292.1 coordinate 5,439,019, forward strand.
ACGGGAACTTAAACTCTTTGCCCCACCGCTTTGCCAGCTTTGAGCAGCTCTGACCAGCTTCGATTAGTCCTCCGCATCGCCAGCGACGGACACCCAAATTGGGCGACAGCCTTCCTCTGGAACGAGGCCCCCGTGGGCTACTCACTCACCTGCGATCTGTTCTTGTCAGCGGATCGGTAACCGGCGATTCAGCACACCTTGTGAAGTCGACGCCTATTCACCGCGGAACGGATCAGTACCGCTCTCGCGACTGAGACAAAAGCAAATCCGCAAATCGGCGACTGCGATATCAATGCCAGCACCACACCGGAATCTCAGATTGTTCGCCTCGACTTCGCCTCGCCACAAACGAACAACCAACGGTCAACTGGGCCCGTGATACGTGGCCCGCAAGGCGTAACGAACCAATTAATTGATTTTGATTTGGAACTTCGCTGGTTTCGTTTAGCCCATTGTGGTCGTTAGCCCGATGACGAAGAGGTAGTGAAAAAAACATCTTGATTTTCTCAGCAATTCACACGAATTCGCTTCGGACAAAGCGGACTTCAGGTTATTGTTCCTGCTGATAAACCAACCAAGCTATCCATGCTCGAAGTGAAAGGCGATCCTGTGACCGAACCATTGGAAAACGAAGAGATGGAAGCATTGCGCAATCAAATCTGGGACTTCGTTTATCGTGCGGGGAATCCGCAAACGATCAATTCGATCGTCGACGATCTGCACCTGTCGGACGATTCGGTGCGTGAAGCCGTCCATCACGCTTGGTTTGTCTGTGAGGGCGACACCGTCGCTATCGCTTAATTCGCCTGCGATTACTGCCTGCCAGGGCTGGCTGATTTGCCAGCAAAGCACTAATCTTTTCCTCTAGCCACGACGGCATCTCACTGCGTGTGATGGAGGAACCTTCCCTTGTTGAATTCTGAAACTTCGCCGACCACCGATTGCGAATCGGATCCGGCAGTCAACGTTCAATCGACCCCGATCGGTAAAGGGGTCTTTGCCGATCGCGAGTTTCGAGCTCACGACGTCATCGGCTGGATCACGGGAAAGATCCACGACGATCCCGAGTACGGTTCGGAGTACTGCATCGACATTGGCGGAACTGCCACGCTCGAACCCGATGCTCCCTTCCGGTTCCTGAACCACTGCTGCGAACCAAACAGCCAGTTCACTTGGGACGAGCTCGAGGAAGACTCCGATGCGATCCCCGAAGTCTATCTGTTGGCGCTTCGCGATATCGAAGCGGGCGAACAGCTGACGATCGATTACAACTGGGCTGCCGATTGTGCGATCCCCTGCCACTGTGGCGCCGAGACCTGTCGCGGCTGGATCGTGACTCTCGATGAGATCGACCAATTGCCAGCGAAGAAACAGCAGGCTCGCTGATCCGATCGGCCGGAGCCCCGCTCACCAACGTTCAATCGCCGTTGGATGTGTCCATGTTATAAGCGCGCAACCGATCGCGGAGCGTGCCGCGATGGATCCCCAACATCTCCGCCGCCTTGGCGCGGTTGCCACCGGTATGCTCGATGGCGATCCTCAATAGCGCAGGTTCGCTGGCCGCCAAGAACCTTGCATGCAGATCGTGCAGCGGTTCGCTGGCGTCGGCGATCGCATCGGTCGCCCAAGCGGCAACGCTCTCCGCCATCGAACCGGCAAGCGATTGAGGCGGTTCCCCGCTGGCAGGTTTTGCCGGCGGAAAATCGGTAGCTTCCAACGATCGGCCGCGAGCGATAACCGCCGCGTGCTGAACCGCATTCTTCAACTCGCGAACGTTACCCGCCCACGGTCGCGACTGCAGTTCGGCCAGCAATTCGGCATCGATCGCTGCGTCGATCGCAGGATAGTCCATCGCTTTCAAAAAGTGCTGGCACAACAACAAGATATCCTCTGGCCGCTGGCGGAGCGGCGGAAGATGGATCTGCACGCCGGTCAAGCGATAATACAAATCCTCGCGGAACGTCCCCTGCCGAACGCCCTGGTGAAGATCGCAATTGGTCGCCGCGATGATCCGCACGTTGGCATGCCGCACGCGCAAGTCGCCGACGCGGCTGTATTCCCCCTGCTCCAGCACTCGCAACAGTTTGACCTGAGCGGCCAGTGGCAGGTCGCCGATTTCGTCCAACAGGATGGTCCCGCCCTGCGCTTGTTCAAACAGTCCCGCCCGATCCTCCGTCGCCCCGGTAAACGCTCCCTTGGCGTGACCAAACAATTCGCTTTCGATCAGGTCGGGATTCAGAGCCACCGGCGCGATCGGTATGTAGGGTTGGTCGGCACGTTGGCTGTTGCGGTGAATTGCGGCGGCGACAAGCTCCTTGCCGGTTCCCGTTTCCCCCGTGATCAGCACCGACAAATCGCTGGCGGCTACCAAGGCGATCTGCCGGAACGCCTGTTGCATCGCAGGCGACTGACCGACCAGCACCTGTTGCCCGCTGGGCATCGGTTGCGGAGTCGCGGGTTGATTGCGGCGGTCGGCCGCCGCTCGCAACGCCTGTCGGCAAGTCCGCTGCGCATCGGCCAAGCGAAACGGTTTGATCAGATAATCGCTCGCTCCGCGGCGAATCGCGCTGACGGCGGTATCCAAATCGCCAAACGCCGTCATCACGATCACCGGCGCATTGTCTGTCGCCGCCAAGAACTTCGGCAACGCCGAGATCCCATCCTCGTTGGGCAATCGGACGTCCAACAGCACCATCGCAGGCGAATGCTCTTCGGCCAATCGCAGGCCCTCTTCCGCCGACGACGCCGTCACGACGCGATGCCCCTGCTGAGTCAACATTTTTTCGAACGCCCAACAGATCGACGGTTCGTCATCGACAACCAGGACGACTGCACTGTTCGCGTCGGGCTGCCGTTTCGTCGCGGCATCGGTTTCGGTTTCTTTTTGCATGGTTCGTTTATGACACAATTCGGGCATAGAAGTCAAACACGGTCCGATCCCCGCGCCGCATCCAGACGACGCGGCCATCCAAATGCTCCGCCGCGCGGCTAACCACCGGCAGCCCCAGCCCAAGTCCTTCGGGCTTCGACGTCACAAACGGCTCGAACAACTGATCGATCATCTCCTCTGCAACGCCTGGCCCGTTGTCGCTTACCGAAACGTGCAGCCACTGCTGATTGCGGATCGTCGCCAGCACCTGAACATCGTCGGCGGTTTGCATCGCGTTGAGCACGAGGTTGGAGACCGCCGCCGATAACGTCGCGCCATCTTTGACACGATGGGTCGCGATCTGCGATTCCAAGTCCCAACCGACGTTCACGTTCAGATGCCGAGCGATCGGCGACAAGCTTGTGCGAACATCCTGCAGACAAGTCATCGCGTCGACGGGCTGATCCTTGTCCTGCCGCCCCGACGCAACCATCAACAATCGCCGCACATAGTCCTCGGCTTGTTCGATCTGACCGATCGCAACCTGCACTCCCTCGTCGTTCGATTGGCCACATTCGTCGGCGTGCAATTCGATAGCCATCCGAGCTCCGGTCAAACTGTTCCGCAATTGATGCGCCATCCCGCCGGCGATCTGATGCAGCAGCTTCTGTCCCTCCTGGCGATGGACTGTGGCCCACAACTGCTTCAGCTGCCGAGCCATGGTTTCGACGGCGGCTCCCAAGCGGCCCAGTTCGTCGCCGTTATTATCCGATACGCTCGATTCAAAGTCGCCCGCCGCAACCAGTTCGACTCGTCTCTGCAGCGCCGCGATCCGGCGCACCATCCGCTCGGTCACCACCAACGTGATCGACGCCAACGCAACGATCGTCGACAGTCCCGTCGCCAATGGCAGGATCGCCGCGCGGCGGCGAGCATCTCGCAGCAGCGACTCGTCGAACAGAATCAACACCGAACCGACGCGATCCGATCGCAGCGAAGGATTCCGCGTCTCAAACCGATAAGCCAAATAACGCCGATCGGGCAGCTTGAGCGTCTGCACAACAGCCGCTTCGCTGGCGCTATCGGATGCGGCCAGATCTTGCTGCAAATCAACAAGCGTCGCCGCCGGCGCGTCGATCGTCTGCTGCAGCACCTCGCCATCGGACGCAAAGGTCACCAATTCGGACTGCGTCAGTTCGGCCAGCAAGCGCAGAACCGCCGAGTTCAACGGGAAGTTCGACTGAGAAAGAGTCCGTTGAATTCCAACCCAGCGAGCCTGTAGGTCGCGAGTCGCCCAGCGTTCAGCCAATCCGTAGGAGGCCGCTGCGACGCCGACTGCAGCCAACAGCGAGCAGACGACCAACGGTGCTAACAATCGGATTCTTAGCGAACGGAAAGACACGACAGAACGAACCGCCAGAGCGAATGAGGATGAAAGTAAAATCAAGCCCGCGGCGCCGCGGGAACTCTTGCAACGGTAAACCCTCTTGTTACATGCACGAACTATTTCAACTGTGTTGCCAAGTGCTGGCAAACCATCGCGTAGAGCGTCATCGCGAGGGCGGGATCGTAGCGATGCCCTTCATCGCGCATAAACGCATGCTCGCCGTTGAATTCGTGCCAGGTAAATCGCGTCTCCGCAGCGGTCAGAGCATCGTAGATGATCCGCCGGCCTTCGAGTGGGATATGAGGATCCTGCCGTCCCCAGATCATCATCAATTCACCATGGATCTCGGGGATCCTTGCCAACGAATCGTCAGCCATTCCCTTCCCTAAGCTCCCCTTGTGGATATCGGTCGCGTAGAAACAGACGCCGGTCTCGACCTCGGGATTCATCGCCGCACGGAAGGCAAGATGGCCTCCTAAACAGATCCCAATCGCGCCGATGCGGCCGCTGCAGCCTGGATCGCTTTTCAAGAAATCGATCACCGCCCGGGTATCGGCGTCGTAGCTGGCCAGCTCCTTAGTCGTCTTTAGCGCGTTGCCACGATCGGTTCCCTCTTTGTCGTATGCAAACGCTTCGCCCAACTCGGTGTATTCGTGGTAGACGTCGGGGACCGCGACGACAAAGCCGTGCCCGGCGATCAGCGCCGCCGTCCGAGCGATCGGAGCGGTCATCTGATAGATCTCGGAATACAAGATCACAGCGGGGAATTTCCCCTCGGCGGCGGGACGAAACAAGTGGGTTCGCATCGCGCCGCTGGGCGTCTGCACGTCGACATGGCTGGTCGGTTCGATTCGCATGAGCTCCCTCTTTCCAGGACAATAGAATTGGTCCCCTGAAAGATACCAGAGTGCCAACGGTTTTACTCTGGGGAGCCCCGATCGATCCAGGCCTGTTAAGTGTTTGAGCTTAGGCAAATTAGCCGCCACGCGTTAGCGTCCGGTTCCATTGGACAACCGGACGCTAACGCGTGGCGGCTGATACCTCAGCTTGAAACAGTGATTTGCCGTGCCGATCGTTCTGCCGCTAGTTGATCGAACCCGCATGCGATGGAACCAACATTCCTTGATCGATCGGCAGTGGAGCGAGAGGAGCCGAGTTGATCGCAGCCCGTTTGGGCAGGTTGGCTTTGGGAGTGCGTCGACAACCGAAGAACCCACGCTGTTGGATCAGTTCCGCCACGGCGGGTGGAACGTGCTGAACCCATTCGGGATTGTTGTCCTGAATCTGCTGCAACACCTCTCGCGAGAACGTCGACAGATGAGCGGGGTCGAAGGTATCGAGCTGTTCGATGCAGCCTTTGTCGACGAGATATCGGTACAACGTCCGCAGTTCGCTGGCGACCTTCAAGTTGTCGATCGTCGTCAGCTCTCCCGAGGTACGATCCAACAGCGGATAGATGTACAGCTTGAGATCGTTCTTAAACAGCCGACCAAACGATTCGAGGATTCCACCTTCGAGCTTGGTGTAATACTTGTCGTCGAACAGCTCGATCAGACTGGCGGCTCCCATCGTGATCCCGATCTTCTTTTTGGTGTACCGAGCCAGATAGGCGGCCAGCCGGTAGTATTCGAAGTAATCGGATATCAGGACAGTCATCCCACAGGCTGCCAAGACGTCGACGCGGGCCAGGAAGTCGCGGAGATCGATGTTGCCGTTGGCTTGCAGGTTCCGCATCGTGATCTCTGCCAGCGTGACAACTTCGTCGGGATCGATATCCTCTTGAAGATGGAACTTCTGTTGTGCGGCTTGCAGCATGTCGACGTTGACGTTGGTCAGCGGTCGGAAGCTGCCGCGTTCGACCAGAATCGGCTTCTTGTAAAGCACTTCCGATGGCTGCAAGACTTCGCCGTCCGCGGAGAACATCGCGGCACTGCTGAGCCCCAGTTGCACCAACCGCAAACTCATCACGCGGTTGTCGACGTGCCGGAACGCGATCCCCGAGAACTCGATCATATCGATTTCGATCCGCCGGGTACTGAGATTATCCAGCAGCGATTCGATCAATTGATCCGGTTCGTGATTTAAGAAAAACGCACCATACAGCAGATTCACGCCGACGATCCCGAGCGCTTCTTGTTGCAGAGCGTTTTCGGTGTCGAGCATCCGGACGTGGATGATAATCTGGCTGTCTTGGTCGCGGGGATGGGCTTGGAATCGGATCCCCATCCAGCCGTGGCAATCGTTGGTGCCGTGAAAATTGCGAGCCGATACGGTGTCAGCAAAGGCAAAGAAAGCTGTCGTGTCGCCGCGACTCTCGCGCAACCGTTCCAGGTTCAGCGAGTGCTCGTGATCGAGCATATCTTCCAAACGCTTGCGGCAGACGTAGCGTTCGCACTGCCCGTAGATCGCGTCGCTAACCGACATGTCGTAGGCCGACATACTCTTGGCAATCGTGCCAGCCGCAGCTCCGACGCGGAAGAACCAGCGGACAACTTCTTGGCCGGCACCGATCTCCGCGAACGACCCGTAGCGGCGGGCATCGAGATTGACGTCGAGCGCTTTTCGTTCTGTGTTTGGTCGTTCCAGTCCCATGCCTGCCGTTCCTTATAATTTTGCGAAAGTATCAACTCACCGCAAAGCTTATAGAACACGCAGACAGGCCCCGCCCGACAAATCCGCTCGAATCGGGCGATCGATCGAGCCGTAAGCTGCTACGTTTGACGCAGTCGGAATAACGCTGCGCCAAACGTGCTTTCAGATTTCAGTCGGATTACAACTGGCCGCCGCCGCCAACGCCGCCGCCGCCAAACGCGTCGCCACCACCGCCGGTTCCAGTTCCTTCATCGCCGGTCACGAAGTTAAACGTGGTCACGTCGCCGATCTGCGAGAAGAACGGGCCGGGAGTGATCCGAACGTAACGTCGGTCGGCAGAGATGATTCCCAACACCTGCAGCGACGCACCTTCGGGCAACAGCGTGATGTCGGGTCGGAAACCGACAGCCCCGTTGCGCAGGAAGGGGTTACGACCGCGATTACCACCGCTGAGGGCGAGGTCGCGATAATAATCGGCAGCCGAACGCAGATCGACCGGTGCACCAGCCGACTGTTGAGCCAGGATGTTGCGGTTGATCTTGGCTTGTTGTTCGCGAAGATCGACAAGTTTCGCTTCGGCAACAGGTTGCTTGCGGCGTCCGTCTTGAACCTGGAACGTGATCAACGCGTTCTGTTCGGTCAACGGGATCTGACGACGGAAGTAATGTTGTTCGGGACGTCCGACGTCGGTGATCACGTCGACGGTCACGTGCCCGGTCGAAACGTTGCCCCAAACGCGACGCAACAAGATCCGGTATTCGCCGCTGAAGCCCTCGGGACAGACGTACGATTCGGAGTAGCCAGCGACCGAAGGTTCATCGCCACTGAAGCTGTCGCCCAACAGGACACCACCACCGGCCGAACGAGGCGATTGCAAAGAGCATACGGTTCCCGAAGGCTCTTCCACCAACAGATCGATGTCGGCTTGGCCGGTCCACGAAACGCGGACCACACAATCGCGGACGACCGAGTCGGAGACGCTGTTCTCGAATTGTTTGGCTTCCATCACACGTCCCTCTTCCAACAGGCGTTGGTAAGTCGAACGAGCCGTCAGCCGCGCTTTGTCTTCGATATGCTGCAGCGATTCGGGCCAAGCCTGACGAAGCACGCCAGCACAAGCCCAAGAGATCCCCGCCAGGTCGTCGGTCTGCCGAGCGATCCCGAGGCCCATCAAATACGCTTCACTCTTATAAGGATCCAACTGAGCGGCTTTCTTGCACAGCTCGATCGCACGAGCTTGCATGTCCATCTGATTCATGTGCCGCGCGACGTTCAGCAGGTCGTCGGTCGTTTCCGCAAAATCGGCTGCCGACAATACCGCCCGCTCGACTTCGCTTTGATCGGCACCGGTTCCCTGCAACGCAAGGGCCAGTCCGTGATACATCCACGACTGGGCATGTCCCTGACGCAGTGCGGCACCAACGATATCGCAGATCCGCTGGAATTCCAGCTTCGTCTTTTCAGCGTCACCCGCTTCGTCAGCCTTCTCGGCGCGACGCAAGCCTTGGCGGATCGTCATTCGCAGACGCGAATCATGGATCGCTCGCTGACGATCGTCGGCGAACGAAAGATCAGCAAAATACTGGTCCCACGCTTCCGCTTCGGTCTGCCCTTCGCTCGGTTCCACCTTGATCAACTGGTTCAATTCGACAACCAACGGAGTGTTTTCCGATTCGGTTTCGGCAGTCGCAGGAGTCGCAGCAGTTTGAGTCGACGTGGCCTTTTCGGACAGACGCACTTCGTCGGGAACAGCAAACATGCCGCCGCCGCCCATGCCGCCCATGCCGCCGCCCATGCCGCCGCCCATACCGCCGCCCATGCCGCCGCCCATACCGCCGCCCATGCCGCCACCGCCCATGCCGCCACCGAAGCCGCCGCCGCCGCCCATGCCGCCGCCCATACCGCCGCCACCGAGTTGGATCACGGGAACGACGAGGTCGCCCACGGGATACACCTTGGTCACGAGATTGGTTTCGGCTGCATCAGGAGTCGTGATCTGCAGCACTTCGTCTTTGATCATGTAGGTCAGGTCGAGGTCTTGCAGCAACAGCCGCAGGCCCGAACGCAACGAGACGCTCTCCAGGTTCTTGGTCACAGGAATATCGGGAGTCAGTCCCAGATCATCCAACGCCCGCAGATCGATAACGATCGGGATACTGTGTTTTTGCTTCAGGATGTCGACAACGTTTTCCAACGGCTCGTCGATGAACTTCAGCTCGGTATCGTCATTAAGCGCCTTGTAGATTCGTCGCTCCGCAGCATTGTTGCCTGTCAATTCGATCGCGCCGTAGCGATCCAAACGACGACGGCTCATACGCTGCCAAGTTTCCGCATCGGTGTATTGCAAGGGTGGATCATCGACAAACGGAACAAACGCTTCTTCGTTCAGCAACAACGAATCGACAAAGTTACGCTGACGCATCGACTGGGCTTTTTTCCAGCGACGATAATTGTGAACCATGTGGCCCTGAGTCTTCATCGCGTTGGAGATCACCGTGTCGGGCTCCAGTTCTTCCACTTGAGGTGCGACCTCGAAGACAGCTTCGGAGGTGCGGTTCTCTCGCATCAACGATGAAAACTGATCGACCAACGTCTTCACACGAGCTTCGTGCCGGAACGTCTCCTGCAACAATCGCTCGGTCGTTGCCGCTTGGGCTTTGATCTCTTGCTGACGCTCTTGCGTTTCCGAATATCGAACTTCCGATCGCCCGGCGACTTGGATCGCGCTGACGATCTGAGCGGCCAGTTCGTCGCGAACGCGAACGTCCAGATCGGGTTCGGCTTGCACCGAATCGAGTAGGATCTTCAGCGACGCAGCGACGCCGGTTGGATCTTGGGAGAGTCGTTGGCGAGCCGCCTTCAATTGGGCTCGCACCTCGGCTCGCGTGCGGCCAACCGCTTGAGCTCGCTCGGCCTCGACAACGTCCATCAAAACGCTGGGCGCTTCCAACGGGTCGGGCCTGATTCCTGGAGCTTGAGGATCCAGCAAACCGCTCCCTTCGGCATCAACAATCTGTGCTGTCAATTTAGTCTGGTCCGAGGCCAGGTTCGAAACCGTCAACGCTTGTGGGTTGTTGGGATCGATGCTGAGTGCCATCTCGGCTACCGCCGCGGCTCCCTTGAGTTCGCCACGCTTCAGCGCCAATGCTCCCGCTTTCGCCAACTGGTCGGCGTTTTCAGTCATCACGCGAGCTGTCTCACGCAGGTAGCCCGAACCGGCAGTCGCCAGGTACAGCCCATTGGTATCGTTGCTCTGCGTAACAAGCGAAGGCAGGAAGGCAAAGTCGGGGTTGCTCGGTTCGGCTTCCAGATCCCAAGTCAGATCGACCTGCTGGTCGCCAGCGACAGTGCGGACCACCAACGGTCCGGCGGTATCGCCTTCGAAGCGACCGATCAAAACCGAATCGCGATCGGTTCGCAGCGGCGGCAAGCGATCGCCATGAGCGCTGATAAAACCTTCGGGGAGCGTAGCCGATTGAATCCACAGCGGCGAATGGCTGGCAGCGTCTGCCAACATCGTCCCCATCTGTTGCGGCGTCGCTTTGGAATCGTCGGATTGGATCAACGTGACGCCACCGGTTTGGTTGGCGATCGAAGCGAGCAGTTGAACGTTTGTGGTCGGACCAATCGCCAGCGAATGTACCGCGATCTGATTGCTTCGCAGCGAGTCGGCGATCTTTCCAAACGCCTCGGCGTCGAGAACGTCGCCAATCGAACTGCCGTCGCCGACGTAGACCATCGAACGATGGCCGCTCTGCGGTGCCAGCATCGCATCAGCGGTTCGCAAGGCAGCCGCCAAATCGGTGTTGCCCAGAGGCAAGCGATTGGAAAGGTTCTTGATCGCCTTGGTCGTTGTTTCCGAACCCGGCTTGGCGAATCGATCGCTCAACGGAGTCGCTTTCACGTCGACGGCGACGATGCTGACGGCGACTTCCGGATCCAATCCAGCCAGGACCGAACGGACCGCGTCGAGCGTTTGGTTGCGATAATAGCCGGATTGGCTAGCCGAGGTGTCGACCACCACGACCACGCTGCGCGGCCCCTTAGTGACCGAGTCGAGCTGTTGCTGATTCAGTTGAGGAGTGACGCTGATCGCGAAATAACCGTCTCCGGCTGGAGTCTGGTAGGTCGCTAGACGACTGTTGGGCTCTGGCGATTCAGCCGAAGCGAGCCCGCTGGTCAACGTGATCGCCAGCATCAACATCCCCAGTCGCGCCAGCTTGGGGTGGCGAAGGATTCGTTGGATTGGGCAGAGGATTTCCATGCGCGGGGTCTCCCGATGACCTTGCAGAAGAGAGGTGGTGTCGAAGTGTTTTTTCGTGGCATCGCCGATCGGTGCTAATGCGACCAATCGGTTTAGATAAGCTTGAGGGGAGGCAGCGGATATCCGCGCCCCGTTCGATTCTATTCTGACCATTGCCACACTTCCAAGAAAAAAGCCAACTTGTCGCAATCTGTAGCGCTGCATTTCGCTGCAACAACGGTTGTTGCAAGTTGCAACAGTTGTAGCGGTGCAGCGGAAAAGTGGCCGCATTTTCGCTGCCGACTCTCCATAGAGTAGTTAAAGCAAATGGAATGCCAAACGGATTTCCGCCCGCGGTCATCCGCTGACGCCGCAGTTTGGGCCCGCGACAGGGGAAACCACACTCACGCCAGATAGTTGATAAAGCGATCGATTCCTCCGTTTTGTATCTGATATAATGTGCGACTCCACGCCTCCCCCCGCCGACTTGGGGACATCCCCACCGTCGGCTAGGTCGATCGAAATCCTCCGCCCTCAACAAAGGATGACTGATGCTGTCGATTAAAGGTGCCGCTGGCAAAGACCTCTGCGATCCCAGCTTGAAGCGATCGCGACGCGACGTCCTTCGGATCGGCGGATCGGGAATGCTGGGCCTCTCCCTCGGGTCGATGTTGAACCTGCAGGCGCAAGCTTCGGAAACGCCGCTCGGTGGCGGACCGGGGTGGGGCAAAGCGAAGTCGGTGATTCTGGTCTACCTGCAAGGAGGGCCCAGCCAACTGGACCTGTGGGACCCGAAAGAGAACGTTCCCGACAACGTTCGCAGCGTTTTTAAGCCGATCAGCACCAAGATTCCCGGGATCCAATTCACCGAGAACCTGCCGAGATTAGCTCAATTGAACGATCGTTTTACGATGATTCGTTCGATGAGCTACACGCCTAACGGTTTGTTCAACCATACCGCCGCGATCTATCAAATGATGACCGGCTACACGACCGATAAGGTCAGCCCGTCGGGGCAGCTGGAACCGCCGAGCCCGAAGGACTTCCCCAACTTTGGGTCGAATCTAATCCGCCTGCGGCCCGTCGACGAACCGATGCTGCCGTTTGTCATGTTGCCTCGCCCACTGCAGGAATCAAACGTCGTCGGCAAAGGCGGATCGGCCGGCTTCCTCGGCAAATCGTACGATCCCTACACGCTGTATCCATCGGGGGACGACATGGATATGGAGAAGATGAGCCGGATCAAAATCGACGACCTGATGTTGCGGCCGGAGGTCTTTAGCGTTCGCTTGCAGCGGCGAGCTCGATTGCGCGATCTGATCAATCAACAGATGCCAACGATCAACAAAGCTGTCGAGTCTTACGAATTGGACGAATATTACGATCGTGCCCTCTCGTTGATCGTGTCGGGGCGGGCTCGCGAGGCGTTCGATCTGGCCTCCGAACCCGTTGCCCTTCGAGAACGCTACGGCCAAAACACGTTTGGGCAGAGCTGCCTGCTGGCGCGGCGATTGGTCGAAGCGGGGACCCGCGTCGTGGAGGTCATCTGGCCCAAAGTCGCCAACAGCGACAACCACTCCTGGGATCAACACAGCGGACTTTCGAAACGCATGAAAGACCAGTCGGCACCGATGTTTGACGCCGGTTTTTCCTCGCTGATCGAAGATCTCGACGATCGCGGCCTGCTCGACGAAACGCTTGTCGTGGGCGTTGGCGAATTCGGCCGCAGCCCGCAGCGAGGCGTTAGCACCAGCGGCAACAACAACAGCGCCGACGGACGCGATCACTGGCCTTATTGCTACACCTGCGTCCTCGCTGGAGCGGGGATTCGCCGCGGCTACGTTCACGGCAAAAGCGACAAGACGGCGTCCGCTCCACTGGAAGATCCCGTCCATCCGGGCGAACTACTGGCGAGCATCTATCACAGCTTCGCCATCCACCCCGAAACGATGGTCTACAACCACCTGAATCAGCCCCGCGAACTGGTCAAAGCTCAAGCGGTAACCAAGCTGTATTCGTAGACCTCTTGGCGTCTGGTGGTGACGCGGTTCGGGCCGCGTCCTCATTAAGTTAAGCAACGGCACGTGGGCCGCGCCGCGTTGCCACCGCCATCAACACCACTGCCGGGCGGCTATTTGTCCGACCAGACCGCCAACTCATTCCCGCTCGGTTCGGTGAACTGGAAGCGGCGGCCTCCGGGGAAGCTGAAAATCGGCTTGACCACGGTCCCTCCCGCCTGCTCCACCTTCGCCTGCGTCGCCTCCAACGAATCGCTGTAAAACACGATCAAAGCCGAACCAAGCTCCGCATTCGCTGCCAACTCGGCTTGATAGAAGCCGCCATCGAGACCTTGATCGGAGAAGGCCGTATATTGGGGGCCGTAATCGACAAACGTCCACCCAAAGGCGGCGGTGAAAAACGCTTTTGTCGCCGCGAGATCGCGGGAGGGGAACTCTACGTAGTTGATTTTTTCGTGCCGGTTCATCGCAGTCCTTCGAAAACAGGGATTCATGAATCGGCTGAATTCTAAACCGAGCGGCGGGATTGCGAAGCTGCCGAGCGAACCTTCTGGGCAGCAGCCCCCCCTCTTTTGATTGCTGGCAAACGTTTTTCACTCGATGCCAACAAAAAAACGGGCCGTCAAAAATGACAACCCGTTTACGTTGTTTGATAATCTGCGCCGCGTCGATCGACTCGGCAGCAAACTGCGTCTGCGAAGACGCTTGCAGCAAAACTAGTTGCAGCAAACTGGTGCTGGGCAGCAAACTGGCTTGCAAGCCTTCTTAGCAGCGATCTTAGCACGGATGCGTGCGAACAGACCTGGCTTCTTGCAAGGATCGCAGCAAGGAGCTGGTTCGCAGCAAACTGGTGCTGGCTCGCAGCAAACTGGTGCTGGCTCGCAGCAAACTGGAGCTGGTTCGCAGCAAACTGGTGCTGGAGCGCAGCATACTGGAGCTGGTTCGCAGCAAACTGGTGCTGGTTCGCAGCAAACTGGAGCTGTTTCGCAGCAAACTGGTGCTGGAGCGCAGCACTTCTTAGCCTTCAGGCGGCCGAACAGGCCAGCTTCAGCTTCAGTAGCGGTGAACGAGATCAAAGTCGCAACAACACATACAGCAAGAATTGAACGCATCGTAAGTCTCTCCATGGAGTTTTTTAAAGGAAGGTGGGTTCACGCAGAGTTTACCGCTTGCAAACACAAGGTCAACTAGGTGGCATGCGTAGTTTTAGATAAATATGGACTTTAGGTTGGTCCTAAGCATTCAAACGATTCCAACCAATGCCCCGATTTTGCGACTTGCGGCGAACCATTACTATTAGAAAGCTGGCAGAATGCGTCATTGCCGGGGCCAGCGATCGCGGTTGACCCCAATTCTGCAAATCCGTAACTTTAGGATATGTCGATATTTACGGTCCACGTCTCCCTAAAAGACGTCGGGCACCCGTGGTGTCGTAATTCGTTGCAGCGGTGGTTTGCAGCCAGAGTCACGCTCGATCGGTAGCAACTCCACCGCCAAATGTACACGTTTGAGCGGACGCGTACGAATCAAACAAAAAAATTAATACTAGAGATAGTTGTAGTCGCTTCCTTGCGGTGAAATAGGTTCCGCGATTCCGTTGGATTGGGATGTCCATTAAGAAGTAGCGAGAGGAATCGCCTGCAACCGCCTGCCGCACGACGGCAAGCGCAGGGATGATTGACACGACTGGATTAGGAATACGATGGCAATATTGGAACGCATCTGGGAATTACTCGGCGTTATCTTCGGCGGCCTATTGGGCATGGTCGAGCGTGGTGCGACGGCGGTATTCGGATCGCAGAACGCCCGTCAGCTGAAAAAGCTGACTGCTCGCGTCGAACAGATAAATGCGTTGGAACCGAAATACCAGTCGATGAGCGACGAGGAGCTGCGCGAACAGACTCAACTGTTCCGCAACCGCTTGCGCGCTGGCGAAACTCTCGACGACATTCTGGAAGAAGCGTTTGCGGTCTGCCGCGAAGGGGGCAAGCGCTGGTTGAACATGCGTCACTACGACGTACAGATGATCGGTGGTATGGTGCTGCACTCCGGTGCGATCGCCGAAATGGTCACCGGTGAAGGAAAGACTCTCGTCGCCACGCTCCCGTGTTACCTCAACGCCTTGGAGGGCAAAGGGGTCCACGTGATCACAGTCAACGATTATCTGGCTCGCCGCGATATGGAGTGGATGGCTCCGCTGTACATGGGCTTGGGGCTGACGATCGGTACGATCCAAGGCGGGATGAGCACCAGCGCTCGCCAGGCAGCTTACGCGTGTGACATCACTTACGGCACGAACAACGAATTTGGCTTCGATTACCTCCGCGACAACATGCGTCCGGCGGCGCGCGGCGACGATCGCTTCCCGAAAGAGATGCAGCAGAGCCAGGGCCCACTGAACTATGCGATCATCGATGAGGTCGACAATATCTTGATCGACGAGGCGCGAACGCCGTTGATCATCTCCGGCCCAGCGCACACCGATCCGCAGAAATACGCCGAAGCGAATCGGATCGCCAAGCAATTGCAGAAGGAATTGCACTTCACGGTCAACGAGAAGGATCACTCCGTCACGCTCAGCGACGAAGGCGTTCGCGAAGCGGAGAAACTGGCTGGCGTGGAAAGCTTCTACACCGCTGGCAACATGGAATGGCCGCACTTGATCGACAATTCGCTCAAGGCGCTGCACCTCTATAAACGCGACGTCAACTACGTCGTCAAAGATGGTCAGATCGTGATCGTCGATGAATTCACCGGTCGTCTGATGGAAGGCCGTCAGTGGTCCGACGGATTGCACCAATCGGTCGAAGCCAAAGAGGGTGTGCGAATCAAAGAAGAAACGCAGACGATGGCGACCATCACGCTGCAAAACTTCTTCAAGCTGTACAACAAACTCTCGGGTATGACCGGTACGGCGATGACCGAAGCCAACGAGTTCTGGAAGATCTACCACTTGGACGTGGTCGAGATTCCAACAAACCGTGTGCTCAAGCGAATCGAAAATCCCGACGTGATCTACATGTCCGAACGCGAGAAGTACGAAGCGGTTGCCCAAGAGATCGAACGCGCCGCCAAGTGGGACATCCTTGAAATGAAGGATGGCTCGGAAGTTTGGGGCACGATCCAGTCTGAGAACGACTCCGAAATCAGCATCATCGTCAAGGGCGAGAAGAACAAACAGAGCGTGCCGCGCGAGAAGATCGAATCGATCGAACGCTCCGGCCGCCCCGTCCTGGTTGGCACCGTGTCGATCGAAAAGAGCGAGCGACTGGGCAGCCTGCTCGAACGCCGTGGCATCAAGCACGAAGTCTTGAACGCTAAACAGCACAAGCGCGAAGCTGAGATCGTCGCTCAAGCGGGTCGATTGGGAGCCGTCACGATCGCGACCAACATGGCGGGTCGTGGTACCGACATCATCCTCGGTGGTAACCCCGAGACGATGGCATGGGCTCAACTGCAAGACAAATACCCGACACGCCTGGAAGTCCCCAAAGAAGAATGGGATGCGTTGGTCGGTGAGATTCAAGAACGCGAGAAGATGAAGGAAGCGGCCGAAGAGGTGCGGACGCGTGGCGGACTGATGGTGATCGGTACCGAACGACACGAATCCCGCCGGATCGATCTCCAGTTGCGTGGTCGTTGCGGTCGTCAAGGCGACTTTGGCTCCAGCCGCTTCTTCCTGTCGCTTGAAGACGACCTGATGCGGATCTTCGCTGGCGATTGGGTCAAGAGCGTGATGGTCAAGCTTGGCATGACCGAAGGCGAAGCGATCGAAAGCGCGATGGTTTCCCGCCGGATCGCTTCGGCGCAGAAGAAGGTCGAAGAACGCAACTTTGAAATTCGTAAAAGCCTGCTCGAATACGACGAAGTCATGGATGAGCAGCGGAAGCGGGTCTACACCTACCGCCAACAAATCCTCGATGGCGTCAGCTGCAGTGAATTGATCCTCTCGCAGATCAAGGGACAGGTCGATCATTACGTCGACATCCTGGCGTCGGAGCACTACGGTGCGGAATCGTTTGCGGCCTGGAGCGGTAGCCAATTGGGATGTCAGCTGGAACCAAAAGACTTCCGCAACATGGACTACCAGGCAGCCGAGCAGTACGCCAAGGATCAGGCCGAACGAGCCGCCGAAGCGATGGTGCTCGAAGCGGTCGAAGAGAACCTGCCTTACGAAGAGGACGAAGCCGACTGGAACTGGAACGCGTTGGTCAATTGGTGCAACACCAAATACGGAACCAACTATCGCGACAAGGATCTCAAGCAACTTGAACGCCGCGAGCTGGAAGAACAGCTGACCGATGCTGGTTGCAAAGCGATCGCGAAGGTCGACCTGTCGCCGGGCGAAATGTTCCTGGCCGCCGACTTTGGCCTGCAAACGATTGCCAACTGGGTCCGCGATAAGTTTGGCATCGAGGTCACCGTCGACGAGATGCGAGACCTGGAATCCAAAGACATCAAAGCGTTATTGGTTCAACGCGCTCAACAAGCCTATTCGGTCAAAGAGGCTGAATACCCAATCCTGGCTGGGCTGTCGCGGTTCTGCGATAACTCCGGAGGCCAAAACCGAATCGATCGCGAAGGACTTGCGCTCTGGGCTCAAGACCGCTTTGGCGTCGAAGTGGCCGTCGAGGACCTGCGAAGCCTGCAGCGTGATGAACTGAAGCAATTGCTGGTCGATATCAGCAGCCGATCGAACGACCAAGCGGGATCGCTACATTCGGATGCTCGCAAACGAGTCGAGGATCTGTTTGCCGGAGCCGACGCGGGAACAACAGCCACGATCGCCGCTGGCAGCGACGAATCGCTCGATGCGTTGACGCAGTGGATGCACGAAGAACTGCGAGTGCGCCTGCCCAAGGACGAGATCGCACGGATGGACCGCGCAACGATGCTGCGGACCGTCGATGGCGCAGTCGACGAACGCTATCATCCCGAAATGCGACGGATGGAACGCCAGGTGTTGCTGAACATTGTCGACACCGCCTGGAAGGACCATCTGCTGGCGATGGATCATCTGCGCAGCAGCGTGTCGTTGAAAAGCTACGCCCAAATGGACCCCAAGGTCGAATACAAACGCGAAGGCATGCGATTGTTCGAAACCATGTGGACCTCGATTGGCGAACGAACAACCGACCTGATCTTCCGCATGGAGAGCCTGAACGAAGATTTTGTTCGCAGTACGTTCATGGGAGCCCAGGAACGCCACGACGATACGCCCAGCGGGATCGACGCGGGAGCCGACCAGGCAAACGAAGCGGCCAGCGCCAGCCAAGATGGCGACGCGAAGATCGAACCGGTTCGCAACCGTGGCGAAAAAATCCGCCCGAACGATAAGTGCCCCTGTGGCAGCGGCAAGAAATATAAGGCTTGCTGCAAGCGACATGGCACTTACGCCTAGGTTGGGTATTGCGTTGCCGCAGCATTCCGTGGTTGAATCGTAGCGTCTTGGGGAACGCAGGAAGCGTTCACAATCCCTCTGACGCATGGCGGAACCTCGCAAGGATGCTGAGATGACTTATCTTTTAAACATCGCCTACCTGTTGGCCGCCGTTGCCATCTCGCCGTTCCTGGTTTGGCGATCGTTGCGAACTGGCAAGTACCGAGCGGGCTGGTCAGCAAAATTGCTGGGCAACGTCCCGCATCGCGAGGGCAATCAGCCATGTGCTTGGCTGCACGCGGTCAGTGTGGGCGAAGTCAATCTGCTCTCCAACGTCGTCCAACGTCTGCAGCAATCGCGTCCCGACATGCAGATCGTGATCAGCACGACAACCGCGACGGGCATGCAGTTAGCTCGCACGCGATTCCCCGAACACACGGTCTTCTATTGCCCGCTGGACTTCAGTTGGGCCGTGCGGCGTGCCTTCCGGCGAATTCGCCCCGATGTCCTCGTCCTCAGCGAATTAGAACTCTGGCCGAACCTGATTGCGATCACGAGGCAAAAGGGAGCGGAAGTTGTTGTGATAAACGCCCGGCTCAGCGAACGGAGCTTCCGCGGTTACCGCCGCTTTGCCTCGCTGCTGCGGCCAACGTTTCGCCGCCTCTCGCTGGTCCTCGCTCAAGACGAAACCTACGCCCGCCGCTTCTTGCAATTAGGAGTTGATCCCAGCCGCGTCCGCGTGACGGGATCGATCAAGTTCGACGGCGCGCGGACCGATCGACATGCTCCCGAAGTCGTCGCGCTGCGAAAGTTATCGGCCGCCAGCAAGGAACAGATCGTTTGGATCGCTGGTAGCACCCAGGCGCCGGAGGAACGGATCGCACTCGACATCTATCGTCGCTTGGCAGATCGGTTCCCTCAACTGCGACTGATCCTCGTCCCGCGGCACCCCGAACGCTTTAAGGCCGTTGCCGACCAAGTGGTAGGTGCGGGGCTCAAGCTACGCCGTCGCAGCGAATTGCAGACGCCAGCCGAATCGTGGCCTGGCGATACCGTATTATTAGTCGACACCGTTGGCGAACTGGGATGTTGGTGGGGCCTTTCCGACATAGCCTTTGTCGGCGGCAGCATGGGCTCGCGCGGCGGCCAGAACATGCTCGAACCTGCCGGTTTTGGAGCGGCGGTTTCGTTTGGCCCCAACACCAGGAACTTTCGCGACATCGTCGCTCAATTGCTTGCTGCCGATGCTGCGACCGTCGTCCGCGATCGCGGTGCGTTGGAGCAGTTCGTCGTCAACTGTGTCGAAGACCCCGCTGCGCGTCGCCAGCAGGGTCGACGAGCGCAAGTTCTGGTCGTCGGTGGACAGGGAGCGATCGATCGCACGATCGCCGCCGTCGAACAGCTCCTGCCTGCAGCCTCGCCAAGCTCATCCCGCCAAGCCGCCTAACGCGACTTTCAAAAACTGACGTAGTAGCGGAAGTCGTCAAGACTTTCGATCCACCGTCAACACCTCCCACGAAACTCTTGACGAGTTCCGCTACGAAGCCCAGTCGCGACGAAAGTCGTCAAGACTTTTGCGGATATGCGTAGCGGAAGTCGTCAAGACTCTCGATCCGCTCCGCTCTCGGTTACACTGCATGAATGTGTTAGACATCGCATTCAGCTCGTGTTACAAAGGTTCTCATGGGCGGAGACGAATCGCTACCGAATCCGCACGATCGGTTCATCCGACACTTCTTGGCGGAGATCGATCATGTGCGTGAACTCATCACGTGGCAGTTGCCTGCAGCGGTGGTCGACGAGCTCGACTTAACGTCGATCCAACCAGCCAAGCAATCGTTTGTAAACAAGACGCTCCGCGAGAACTTGTCCGATCTCGTCTTCAACGTGCGGCTGGCTCACGATGCGGGGGAGGCGATGGTTGTGTTGCTGTTTGAACACAAATCCGCTCCCGATGAAATGACGCCCTTTCAGGTGTTGCGTTACATGGTCGAGATCAGCCAGGAACGGCATCGCAACGGACAACCGCTCTGCTGCGTAATCCCGATCATCGTGTACCACGGACCGCAACCGTGGCACGTTGCCCGATCGATTCAGGAATTGATCGATGTTCCCGCCCCCTTAAAACCGTACATTCCCCAGTTTTCACTGCCGTTGATCGACCTGAGTCAGTGCAGCGACGAAGAATTGCGAGGGAAATCGATCTTCCTCGCGACGATGACGCTGCTAAAATATATCAAGCGGGACGAGCTTGCCGAACAGCTTCCCGGCGTCCTCAGCCTGTACCGCCAGTTGCTCCCGCCAGCGACGGCTTTGGAGAGCCTGGAAGTCGTCCTGCGTTACCTGGTCAACGGAACTGATCGAATCACCCGGGAAGACCTAAGTACGCTGGTCGCCAAAACCCTTCAGCACCAAGGAACCTCACTAATGCCAACGATTGCCGAACAATGGCTCAAAGAAGGAATGGAGCAAGGAATCGAGCGTGGCCGAGAGCAGGGCGAGCTGATCGGGAAGATCCAAGCATTCCAAGCCGTTCTCGGCCGCGAGACATCGCAGCGCGATGAATTGACCAAACTATCAACCGCTGAACTCAAGCGGATCGTCGACGAATTGACCAGTGCGATCGAAGAAAATCGCTCCCGCTAAATCCTCTCAGCGGCGCGAATCAACGAAGATTCGCGGCCGCCTCTTCCGCCACCAAGCAACAGTCGTCGCCTACGATACCGGTAGCGTTTCGCCGATTGACCAGTTCGAAAAATCGTTGGGGTCGCGGATCACTTCTTGATAGATCGTGTTGCGTTCCACCGGCACTCGGCCCGCTTCGATGATCAGTTCTCGGATCCTGTCGACGCTCAGGAATTCGGGAGTCGTTGCTCCGGCATCGTGATAGATCAACTCGTGCCGCACGGTGCCGTCGATGTCATCGGCACCGTAGGAGAGGGCGGTTTGAGCGGTCCCGATTCCCAACATGATCCAGTACGCCTTGATGTGCTGGATGTTGTCCAACAGCAATCGGCTGACCGCAACGTTCCGCAGATCGTCCAATGCCGAAGGCTTCTTCAGATGGCTCAGCTTGGTGTTTTCAGGATGGAACGCCAGCGGGATGAAGACCTGAAATCCGCCGGTTTCATCCTGCAGTTCCCGCAGTCGCAACAGATGGTCGACGCGGTGATACGCTTTTTCGATGTGTCCATACAACATCGTGCAGTTCGATCGGATCCCCAGTTGATGAGCGGTCCGATGAGTGTGGAACCAAGCGTGCGTGTTCGCTTTGTGTTCGCAAATCTGGTCTCGAACCTCGGGATGGAAAATCTCAGCTCCCCCGCCGGGCAAGCTACCCAGTCCCGCTTCCCGCATGTCGTTCATGACCCACTCGGTCGAGTTCTTCGTCTGAAACTCAAACCAATTGATTTCGACGGGCGTCCAAGCCTTCAGATGCAGCTTGGGGAAATTCTCCGACAGCGTCGACAGCACGCCGCGATACCATTCGTAGGGACGCTGATGGTGCAGTCCGCCGACGATGTGCATCTCGGTGCAGCCGTTGTCGGTCGCTTCCTGCCCGCGAGCGATGACCTGTTCGTCGTCCATCGCGTAGCCTTTGGGGTCGCGGAGATCGGCGCGAAAGGCACAAAAGCGACAGCGGTAGACGCAGACATTGGTCGGATTTAGATGCGTGTTGATGTTGTAATACGCAACGTTCCCGTTCATCCGCTGGCGCACCAGATCGGCCAATTCGCCGACTTCGTGCAGCGGCACGTCGGGTTGATACAAGAACAATCCATCATCCATCGTCAATCGCTCTTGCGATTCAACCTTGTCGCGGATCGTTCGAAGCCGGGCGTTGATTTCCGTTGCAATCATCTGATTTGTGTTGGGGTTAACTTTGAATGTTATTGACTTGCGACCGTCCGATGGCGGCTCGTTCGTGTTGAGCACCGATTCCATCGACGGCAATCACAGGCCAGCGAGGATTGTACTTCGACTTCGCAATTGCGTGAACCTGAAGCAAACGCGGTTCGCCCGCCAGTTCATGTCCCACGGTAAGGCCGATCCTTCGGCCCTCTTCCTTCCCTCATCCCATCCAACAATCGATCCCCGCGGCGACCAATAGGCCTACGCTGACGATCGAGTTGACTTGGAAGAAGGCTTGGTTGATTCGGTCCAGGTCGTCGGGACGGACCAAACAGTGTTCGTAAATCAGCAGCGCGGCGATGCTTCCGACCGCGGCGTAATAGATCCAGCCAAGGCCTAGGGCGGGCACGACGCTTGGCAGCACCAACAGCACCAAAACCATTCCGGCATGGCAAGCGGCGGCGATCCGAAACGCTCCCTTGGCACCAAACCGAGCGGGCACGCTCTGCAGCCCCTCGCTGCGATCAAAGGCTTCGTCTTGGCAGGCATAAATAATGTCGAACCCCGTCACCCACAGCGCCACCGCCGCGGCTAGGATCACTGGCGGTAACAGGTCGCTCGGATCGGCAAGGACCGCCGAACCGCGAAGTGCCGCCCAAACGCAAATCGGTGCCAGGCTAAGAGCAACGCCCAGCCACAGGTGTGCCGCGGCAGTAAATCTTTTTGCCAAGCTGTAGCCGCACAGGAACATCAGCACCGGGATCGACGCAGCCAGCGGCAGCCAGTTGGGCAGGAATAACGCACACCCGACCAGGAATCCGACGGCACACAGGATCGCAAAAATCGTCACCTCATGCCGGCCCAGCAAGCCCGCCGGCAGATGCCGTCCTGCGGTTCGCGGGTTCCCCGCATCGATCGCTTGATCGGCCAAGCGGTTGAACGCCATCGCGACGCTGCGCGCGGCGACCATGCAGATCAAGATCGCGACCAGATCAAGTGGTCGAACGCGCACCGCGGCCCCATCGGGCAACGGCAATTTGATCGCCATCACCGTCGCCAAGGCGGCGAACGGCAACGCGAAGATCGTGTGGCTAAAGCGAATCATCTCCAGCATCATCCGCAGCTTGCTCGGCTGCGCCATGGTGTCGCTCATGCTTCACCCCAACGTTGCATCAAGTGGTTTTCGATTCCCAATTGGTCCAGGATCCGGGCGACGACAAAGTCGACCAGATCGTCCAGGCCACGCACCCCGTGGTACCAGCCAGGCATGGCGGGCAACAGCGTCGCACCCGCTTTTGCGGCCAGCGTCATGTTCTCCAGTGCGATCACCGACAGCGGAGTCTCTCGCGTCACCAAAACCAGCGATCGGCGTTCCTTCAAATGCACCTCGGCCGCCCGATGGACCAGATTGCTGCTCGCCGCCCGCGCGATGCTGCTCAACGTGCTGCCGCTGCAAGGACAGACGACCATCCCGTCGGTCAGGAACGATCCGCTGGCGATCGGCGAGAAATAATCGTCGATCGCTTCGTACGTCAATCGCTCGCGCCAGTCGTCGGGCAACTCGGGAACCGATTCGCTCCACGGCGATCGATACGTCACCAACGGTTCGGCATCAAAGCCGGCAACGGAAAGGTTTAGCTCCAGCTTCAATTCCTGCCGGATCACGTCGGCGCCGCTGCGGCTGAGCATCAGAAAGACCTCGCGCCCGCCGGCCAGCAAAACTTGCAACAACCGAACCGCGTAGACCGCTCCGCTGCCACCGGTGATCGCAACCACCAAGGGACGCGTCATTTGATCCCCTCGTAGATCGTGGCAACGCCAAACGTCAGCGGAGTGAACTTCACATCGTGCAGCCCGTTCTGCTGCATCCGGTTTGCCAACGCTTGGCCACAGGGAAAGCTGCCGACCGATTCGGGCAGGTACTGGTAGGCACTCTTGTCGTTGCGAGCCAGCATTTGGCCGATCCGCGGCAGGGCATGTTTGAAATAAAACTGATACGCCTGTTTCAGTCCCGGCGCGGTCGGCTGAGAGAATTCCAGCACAACAACTTGTCCACCCGGGCGGCAAACGCGAACCATCTCCTGCAGACCGCGATCGGTATCGGCGACATTCCGCAATCCAAAGGCGACCGTGACAACTTGGAATTGGTTGTCGTCGAAGGGGAGATGTTGCGCGTCGGCTTCCAGGAAATTAACGTTTGCCTCGGGCTGCTGCTTGCGTTTCTGATCGCCGATGGCGAGCATCGCGTGGCAAAAATCGGAACCGACGACGGGCGTCTCCGCTCCGGCGCGGCGGCTGATCGCCAGCGCCAGGTCTCCTGTTCCGGTGCAGACATCCAAAATCGGGGCGTTCCCTTCGATCCGCAGCCGGCTGACGGTCTGGTTGCGCCAACGCTTGTCGATATTCAACGACAGCAGATGGTTCATCAGATCGTAGCGAGGCGCAATCTGGCGAAACATCTCCCGCACCCGCGCGTTCGATTTGTCCAATTCCTTCGTGTTGGTTGCGTCCACAGTCGCCATCAGAGTTGTTTCACATAAAATAAAGGCAAGAATCTCGTACCTTTATGACCGCAAGGGAGCCCCCTGCACAACCGGGCTGTGAATAACCGGCGTATGGTATGTTACAAGCGGCCGCGAAATTGCGGTTTGTCTGCTGTCACGCCCTCGTTTTTACTGAGCTTTTCCCGTGTTTAAGTCGCCCGATCTCGCCGATCCCGATTCGCGACCCGATGCCGATGTGGTCATCTTCGATGGCCAGTGCAATTTTTGCCGCGGCGGGGTGGAGCGATTGAACTGGTTGGATCGGCGAAACCGACTAGCGTTCATCTCGCTGCACGACGAACGAGTCGCCGAGCGCTATCCCGATCTTTCGCACGACGACCTGATGCAGGAGATGTTTGTCGTCGACGGGCAGGGCAAACGGCATGGGGGCAGCGATGCGGTTCGTTATCTCAGCCGCCAACTCGCTTTACTTTGGCCGATCATGCCGGTGCTGCACCTTCCCGGATCGGCGGGCGTGTGGCGATGGATGTACAAGCAAGTCGCCAAGCGTCGCTATCGCCTGGCAGGAAAAAACTGTGATTCGGGCAGCTGTAAGATCCATCTGAATTCCTAGATCCCCGTCTGCCGCGTGCCGTCGGCGGCTATCCACTCGCCGAAGGTAGTGCCCAATTCCGCCAGCTGCCTGATCAGGGGGAATGCGAGTTCTGGGCAAACAATCGGCGGTCAAGAGTTCCTATAAAGAAACTGTCGGCGTACTTGACAAGCACAAGGTTGGCATATTAAGGATTTTGCCGAGGGTCTTATGCCATCAATCTTCCGATCGCAGACATTATTGCTGCCTGTCGCTTAGGTTGGGTCATATATAACGTAGACCGTTCGTAAACTCCGCCCCCGTCGAGATGTGACGAAACCGCATGGCTAAACGCTCCGCTAAGAAATACGCATTTGATCCGAAAGAGGTCACCGGGAAACACCTGGTGATTGTCGAATCGCCGACCAAGGCGAAGACGATCAATAAATACTTGGGCAACGATTATTTCGTGATGGCCTCGGTGGGCCATGTCCGCGATCTGCCCAAGAGTGCTCCCAAGGGAGCCAAGCGGAAGGACCATCCCGTTCCAGGGGTCGATCTGCAGAACAACTTCTCGCCGACCTACGAGGTGATGCCCGATAAAAAGCCGACGGTCACCAATCTGCAAAAAGCTGCCAAACAGGCCCAAGACGTCTGGTTCGCGACCGACCTCGACCGTGAGGGAGAGGCGATCGCTTGGCATCTTGCCGAAGCGTTAGGCGTCCCCACCGCGCAAGCTAAACGCGTTGTCTTCAACGCGATCACCAAGGGCGATATCGCCCGAGCGTTCCAGAACCCGCGAACGATCGCGACCAACGTCGTCAATGCGCAACAGGCCCGCCGGATCGTCGATCGGATCGTCGGCTACCAGGTCTCGCCGCTGCTGTGGCGGAAGGTCGCGGGCGGCCTGAGCGCCGGCCGCGTTCAATCGGTCGCCGTCCGTTTGGTCGTCGAACGCGAACGGGAGATCGAAGCTTTCATTCCGGACGAGTTCTGGAAGATCAACGCGCTGTTCGCCACCGACCTGGCGAAAACCGGGGAGATCGCTGGCAAATGGAGCAGCTGGAGCGGCGAGGAAGAGCGAACGCTGAAGCAGCAAAACGAATGGCTCAGCCAACAGAAGTGCCTCCGCGCCGAACTGGTCCGTTTCGGCGGAGCCAAGTTTGAACCAAGCGACCGCGCCGTCGCACTCGAGGCGGCTCAACAGCTTGGTTTCTCGCTCGACGAAGCGATCGAAACCGAAGATCCCAAAGGCAAGGGCCCGGCGAAGAACCGCGTCACTTTTGTCGGCAAAGTCGGCGATGCTCCCGAATACAAGATCACGTCGATCGAAACGCGGCGAACGACCAGCCGCCCGTCGCCGCCGTTTATCACTTCGACGATGCAGCAGGCTGCGGCCAACCGGCTCGGTTTCCAACTGCAGCGAACGATGCGTACGGCGCAACAGCTGTATGAAGGTATCGATCTGAAGGGGACTCGCGGTCAGACCGGTCTGATCACCTACATGCGTACCGATTCGACTCACTTGTCGGGCGAAGCGCTCGACATGTCGCGGACTTTCATCGAGCAGAACTACGGCAAGGACTACCTGCCCGAAAAACCGAACTTCTACAAATCGTCGAACAAAGACGCGCAGGAAGCTCACGAAGCGATCCGGCCGACCGACGCCACGCTGACTCCCGCGATCGTCAAATCGCACGTCAGCGACGAGCAATACAAACTGTACAAACTGATTTGGGAACGGTTCATCTCGTGCCAGATGTTGCCAGCTCAATGGGATTCGACATCGATCGAGATCCAACCGACCGGCGTCGATGCGACGCTTAAGGCGAGCGGCCGAACGCTTGTCTTCGACGGCTTCTACCGCGCGTCGGGCGTTCCAACCAGCGACGACATCGTGTTGCCAAAGTTGAACGAAGGGGAACAACTGGGGCCGATGGAAATCGATCCACAACAGAAGTTCACCAGCCCACCGCCACGGTTCACCGAAGCCAGCTTGCAGAAGCGACTGGAAGAGGAAGGGATCGGCCGGCCGTCGACTTACGCGGCGATCATCAGCACGATTCAGGACCGCAAATACGTCGAACCGGTCGCCCAACGCGATCGCCGTCTGAAGGCGACCGATATCGGCAAAGTTGTCACCGACAAGCTTGTCGAAGCGTTCCCCGAGATCATGGATGTCGGTTACACGCGGCGGATGGAAGCCGGACTCGACGAGATCGAAACCGGCCAGGAAGAGTGGCAGAAACTGCTGCACCGCTTCTACGATCCGTTCAAAGACGCCTTGGAACAGGCGATGGAGAACACCAGCCACGCGAAGGCGGAGTTTGAACCGGCACCGGATCATCTGAAGTGCCCCAAATGCGGAGCCCCAACCTGCTACCGATTTGGCCGCAACGGACGCTTCCTCGGCTGTACCAAGTTCATGGTCGAACCTGTCGAAGTGCAAGCCGAAGGGCACGACGGAACCTATCTGTTGCAGAAGGCCCGCGGAAAAGCGCGGCCACAATTGCTGCACAAGGAAACGTCGGCCAAGTTGGGTTGGATGAAGCTGACCAAAGACGACAAGGCGAAGTTTCAAAAGATCTCCGACGAGATGCCCGAGCGATGCGATTACGCCGCGCCGATCGACAGCGAAGGCAACCCGATGCTACCCGAGGAGACCGACGTGTTGTGCCCCGAAGATGGCACGCCGTTGATCAAACGGACCGGTCGTTTTGGGCCCTTCCTGGCTAGCCAAAACTACCCCGAGGTGAAGTTCATCTTGAAGCTGGACCCGAAGAAGGGAACCGTCGTCCTGCCGAAGACCGAACCGATGGTCAGCGAATTGACGTGCCCCAAATGCGAAGAGCATCCGCTGTACATCCGCGACAGCAAACGTGGGCTGTGGCTCTCCTGTTCCAGTTTTCCCAAGTGCCGTGGCCGCGTCGCCTATTCGTCGCTGGAAGAGGAACAACAGAAGAAGATCGAAGCCGATTGGGCCGCGTGGGTCGAAGCCCATCCGCTGCCGGTGATCAAGACGATCGAGGGCCAAGTTGTCGAAGATGGCTACGAGCCGAAGCTGCACACGATCGCACCAGCCTAAGCGAATCGCTGCATGCTCACGCACCGATTGGTTGTGGTACGATGTTGGCATGTCGCACGCACCTACCTCCCGATCGGTTGTCTTTCGCCCCTTCCCTGCCGCGATGTTTTGCATCGGGGTGCTGATCGCAATCGTCCTGCCGGGACGACCGGCCGGGGCCGATGAGCCGCCGGGCAAGCAGCATCCGCCAAATCGTTTAGCTGCCGAAACCAGTCCCTATCTGTTGCAGCACGCTCGCAATCCGGTCGACTGGTATCCGTGGGGCGACGAAGCGTTTGCCAAAGCCAAGGCGGAGAACAAACCGATCTTTCTGTCGGTCGGATACAGCAGCTGTCACTGGTGCCACGTGATGGAACGCGAATCGTTCGCCGATGCGGAGATTGCGAAATACCTGAACGAGCACTTCGTTTGCATCAAGGTCGATCGCGAGGAACGCCCCGACGTCGATGCGATCTACATGCAAGCGGTCCAGTTGTTGACGCAGCGGGGCGGATGGCCGATGTCGGTCTTCATGACGACCGACGCAAAACCGTTTTACGGCGGCAGCTACTTCCCCGCCCGCGATGGCGATCGCGAAGGAGCCCCCGGCTTTCTCTCGTTGATTCAAGCGATCCAAACCGCCTGGGAACGCGACCACGATCAGATCCTTGCCAGCGGCGACCAGATGACCGATGCGCTGCAGAAGCAGATGGACCTGGCATCGGTCCTTCCCGCAGCAGAACCTTCTTTAGGTCTGGTCACACGCGTCGGGCAGCGACTGGCCGAAGAATATGATGCCGAACACGGCGGCTTTGGATTTGTCGAAAACCAATCGAATCGCCCGAAGTTCCCCGAGCCATCAAATCTCTTCTACCTGCTGCACCGGGCAACCGACGAATCGCTCGACGAACCGGTTCGCGATCAAGCGCTTGCGATGCTCACCCGTACGCTCGACAAGATGGCTGCTGGCGGGATCCAGGATCATCTGGGCGGCGGTTTCCATCGCTACAGCGTCGATCGATTCTGGTATGTCCCACACTTTGAGAAGATGCTCTACGACAACGGCCAACTGGCCAGCGTCTACGCTCGGGCGTTCGCATTGACTGGAAATCCCGAATACCGCTGGGTGGTCGAAGATCTACTGGCTTGGTCGTCGCGCGAGATGCTGTCGCCCGAAGGTGGCTTCTATTCGGCGATCGATGCCGACAGTGAAGGGGAGGAGGGAGCGTTCTATCGTTGGACGAAAGACGATCTCAAAGCGTTTGCTGGCGATCCAAACTACGCCCGTTTTGCCGCGACCTATCACCTGGATGGCGAGCCAAATTTTGAAGGCGAATATTTTGTCCCGCGGACCGACGAACCATTGGCTGCGATTGCGGAACCTTTGAATAGCGATGCCGCCGCGTTGCGAGAGACGCTCGCGCCGCTGCGAGCTACGATGCTGGCGGCTCGTGCGAAACGAACCGCTCCGATCACCGACACCAAGATCTTGACATCATGGAACGGTTTGATGATCCGTGGCTACGCCGATGCCGGTCGTCTGCTGCAGCAGCCCGAATACGTGGAGGTCGCTAAACGAGCGGCCACGTTTGTTTTGAAATCGTTGCGGCAACCCGACGGCACGCTCTTCCGAACCTATTCGGCGGGCCAGGCCAAGCTGAACGGCTACGTCGATGATTACGCATTTTTCGTCGACGGATTGATCGCGATCCACGAAGCGACCGGCGAACCGCAGTGGCTCGACGCCGCGCGAACTCTGACCGACATTCAGATTGCCCAGTTCTGGGACGAAAAACGCGACGGATTCTATTTCACCTCACAGGATCATCAATCGTTGATCGCGCGGGCGAAAGATCCCGTCGACAGTGCGATCCCGTCGGGGAACAGCGTTGCCGCCGAGAACCTGTTGTATCTCGATGAACACATCGAATCGCCGACACAATACCGCGACTATGCTCAGCGAACGATTTCAAATGTCGCTGGTCTACTGAAACGCTCTCCCACATCGGCGCCTCGCGCGGCGGTCTCGATGGCCAAGATCCTTGCTGAAACCAAACCATGAATGATCCGATCCTGATCCTCGGCGGCGGCATCAACGGCGTCGCGATCGCGCGGCAACTGTTGATCAATGGCCAATCGGTCGTGCTGGTCGATTCGGCCGACATCGCCTCGGGGGCGACCGCCTATTCCAGTCGCCTGATCCACGGCGGGCTGCGATATTTGGAATACGCCGAAGTGAGCTTGGTCCGCGAATCGTTGGACGAACGCTCGCGGTTGCTGAAGCTGGCGCCGCAGTTTGTCAAACCGTTGGAGCTGTTTATTCCTAGCCAGTCGCGATTGGGCGGAGCGGTCGCGGCGACGCGGAACTTCTTTGGGATACCGGCCAAACGCTCCACTCCCAAACCGCGTGGCGCTTGGTTGGTCGGGGTCGGATTGACGATGTACGATCTGTTTGCGCGCGCCAGCACGTTGCCCAAACATCGCCGCCGCAAATTGACAGCTCCCGACGTGCCCCCTGTCGATCCGAAGCGTTACGGTTGGCTCAGCTCCTACTACGACGCTCAGATTCGTTTTCCCGAACGGTTTGTCGTCGGCATGATCGCCGATTGCGAAGCGTTGGCAAAACAACACGGCGTCACGTTTGAACTACTGACCTACCACATGACGCATCGCGATGACGCGACGCTGCGACTGGAGCCTCAACTCGCCTATCCTCCCGCCGCGGCGCGGACGCTTCGACCACGAGCTGTCGTGAACGCGACGGGATCCTATGTCGATCGCGCGTTGAAAAGGATCGACGTCGATTCGAAGCGATTGATGGGCGGGACTAAGGGAAGTCATCTGATCACGTTCCATCCACAACTGCGTGAGATGCTCGCTGGCGGCGGCGTTTATGCGGAAGCGGACGACGGCCGGCCCGTCTTTTTGCTCCCCTTCGGCGACTGCTGCTTGATCGGCACGACCGACATCTTCTTCGACGAAAACCCTGCCAAAGCGAAAGCTTCCGACGAGGAGCTCGACTACCTGGTCGCCGTCGTCAATTCGCTCTTTCCGCAAACGAATTTCAGTCGCCAAGACATCGAATGCTTTTACTGTGGCGTGCGACCGCTGCCGTATCGCGAGAGTGGCAAGTCGGCCGCTTCGGTGACGCGGAACCATATCCTTCACGATCATCCCGACCAACCGTGGCCGATGCTGTCGATCATCGGTGGGAAACTGACCACCTGCCGCAGCTTGGCCGAAGAGACGGCCGAGTGGTTGGCCGAGCGAGTCGGTTTTGAGGCGAAAGATCTTGGCCGCGATCGCCCCTTCCCCGGTCACGAGGATTGCCGTCAAGCGACGACAGCGGCTGATGATGGCGAAATGCTTGTCGGCACCCAAATCCCGCTGGCCGTGGTCGATGCGATCATCGCCGACGAACACGTTCGCCGATTGGGCGACTTGGTGGAGCGTCGGTTGATGTTGCTGTATCATCCACGGCTGTCGCGAGCCACGTTGGACCAACTGGCAGCGCGGATGGTGGCGGCTGGAATTCTGGAAGCCACAAGTGTGGGGCAGGAAGTTGCGGAGTGTGAGCAGCGGTTGTTAACGATGTTTGGAAAGCAGGTGGCGAGTTGAAGACGACAAAATTCATCCTGGCGTTGGACCAAGGAACGACCTCCAGTCGAGCGATTCTGTTCGATCATTCGGGACAGATTCGTGGCGTGGCGCAACAGGAATTCCGGCAGATCCTGCCGCAACCAGGGCACGTCGAACACGATCCCGAAGAGATCTGGAGCAGCCAACTGGCAGTCGCTCGCCAGGTGATGGAGGAAGCGAAGCTGACGCACGACGACATCGCTGCGATTGGGATCACCAACCAACGCGAAACGGTTGTCGTCTGGGACCGCGAGACGGGCAAACCGATTCAAAACGCAATCGTTTGGCAGTCCCGAATCACCGCCGACCTGTGCGACCAATTGACGCGCGACGGGATGGCGGACACCTTCCGCAACAAGACAGGACTTTTGATCGATCCCTATTTTTCGGGGACCAAAATAAAGTACATCCTCGATCGTCACCCCGGATTACGAGCGCGAGCCCAACGGGGCGAGGTCCTGTTTGGTACCGTCGATTCGTTTTTGTTGTGGCGGTTGACCGGCGGAAAACATGTAACCGATTACAGCAACGCCAGCCGAACGCTGCTGTACAACATCCACGATCTCGATTGGGACGACGAACTGCTGACGGCGCTCGACATTCCGCGAGCGATGTTGCCCGAAGTGCTCCCTTCGAGCGGCAGTTTTGGCGAAACGAAAGCGGAGTTTCTCGGCGGCGCGATCCCGATCGCAGGCGTTGCCGGCGACCAACAGGCGGCGACGTTTGGGCAGGGTTGTTTCGAAGAGGGGAGCGCCAAGAACACCTACGGCACCGGATGCTTCATGCTGATGAATATCGGCGAAACACCCAAGCTTTCCGAGAATCGATTGCTCACCACGATCGGATGGGGAATCGATGGCAAGGTGACCTATTGCTTGGAGGGTTCGGTTTTTGTCGCCGGAGCGATCGTGCAGTGGTTGCGCGATGGGCTGGGAATTATCGCGGAATCGAGCGACGTCGAATCGCTGGCGGCAAAGGTCGACGGTGCGGACGACGTGATCGTTGTGCCGGCCTTGGTTGGGCTGGGCGCCCCGCACTGGGACCCGCACGCCCGCGGAGCGATCATGGGAATCTCGCGCGGCACCACGGCGGCTCATATCGCTCGCGCGTCGATCGAATCGATGGCCTTTCAAACGCGCGATGTGCTCGACGCGATGCAGCAGGACGCCGGGACTAAGCTGAAAATCTTGAAGGTCGATGGCGGAGCTTGCTGCAACGATGCGTTGATGCAGTTCCAAGCCGACATCTTAGATACGGCGGTCCAACGTCCGAAGGTCAGCGAGACGACCGCTTTGGGAGCCGCGTATCTGGCGGGACTTGCCGTCGGCTATTGGAAAAATCTGAAAGCCGTCAAAGAGAACTGGGCGCTTGATCGCGAGTTCACGCCCGCGATGGATCCCGAAATTCGCGAATCGCGGTATCACAAGTGGCAGACGGCTGTCGAACGCTCCAAAGGTTGGGCGAACTCGTAAGCCGAATCAGCCCTGCTTGATCCCCAACATCCGGTCCAGCGAATCGGCCGTCTGGTAGACCAACGCTTCGGGGAAGTGTTGGTAGGGATGGAAGTATTCAAACGTGAGATAGCTGTCGTAGCCGATCTGGTCGAAGGCGGCCAGCACGGCGGGCCAGTTCGTGGTCCCATCCAACAGCGGGCGGAAGGCCTCCAGCGAATGGTCGCTTCCCTTTTTGGTGAACTCTTTCAGGTGAACGTTCTTGATCCGTTTGCCCAGGATCGGAATCCAGTGCTCGGGGAACTGGTACTCCATGATGTTGCCGGTGTCGAAATGAACTTTCACATGTTCGCTGGAGAAGCTGTCGACAAAGTCGGCCATCTCCATTGGCGACATCAGAAAACCATTGAAGAAGATGTTTTCCATGTTCAGCGAAACGTTGAGCTTTTCGGCTTGAGGCAGCAGTTCCCCGATCGCTTCGCGGGCCCGGCGATCGCAAACATCGTTGGGAGTCGGATCGTGATCGGCTCGCCACGGCATGTGGACCGCTCCGGGAACGACCAACAAATTCTCCGTCCCCAAATCGTGAGCGGCCTGCGTCATCTTGCCTGCCAGCTCCATCCCGCGGGTCCGCTCTGCAGGGTCGTTGCTGGTCAGCGGAAACGGCCAGAACAGGAACGAACAGACGCCGCTGATCTCAATCCCGATCTCATCGGCCATCCGGCGGATCGCATGGAATTCTTTGGTCCCCGATTTGGGCGATAGTTCGCTGTCGAGATCGTAATTCAGCTCGATGCCGTCGAAGCCAGCAGCCTTGGCGAGTTCCATGCACTGCCGCAGCGACATCTTGTCGGGGTAGGGGAAGGCCCACAAATTGATCGACTTCTTCATCGCATAACGAGGCCGCGGCGGAGCGGTCGATTCTCCCTGAACCGCTGTCGAGCCGGCTCCCTCGGCCTGACTGGCGACAGCCCAGGCGGCGCTGCCAAAAGCTGCGTAGGTCAACAGATCGCGTCGTTTCAGAGAGGATTCGGGTTGCATCGGCATCGCCTATCGAGATCGAGAATTCGGGGCCCCCAAAGCAGATCGGTTGCGATATGATACCACAACGGGAACCGCAGCGTCGCGACAAATGAGCGGTGCAGCACACGCTTGCTGCGCGATGGCCTTCCGCTTAGTCTATAGACTTACGGCAATCGACGCTCCGCAAAGGCTTCGCTGTGGTCTTCTACTCATCCTCATTTTCTGTCGCGAGAGAATCTACCGATGGCAGTCGAAACCAACGCAGGCCGCGCCTATCGCCATCTCCGCAGCAAGTTGCTGGCGGGCGAATTCGAACCGGGAACGCGGTTGTTGTACGGACCGATTGGCAAGGAATTAGGGATCAGCGCAACGCCGGTTCGCGAAGCGGTCGGCCAATTGGTGAACGAGGGTCTTGTCGATCTAGTGCCTCAGCTCGGCGCGATCGTCCGCAAGATCGACCGCGATGAATTGATCGAACTGTATGAGGTTCGCGAAGCGATCGAACCGTACGCTGCAGCTCGGGCGGCAGAGCGGGCGGCGACGAAGCAGTTGAATCAGATTAAAGCACAAGTCGACCGGATGCTCGCGCTGACCGATCAACTGGCAAATTCCAGTTCCGAATTCGCCAACAAACGGATGACCGCCCAGTTTGAGAAAGCCGACTTTGCCTTCCACATGTTGATCATCGAAGCGACGGGCAACCAAGCGCTCGCGCGAACGGCGGTCCGCTCGCATGTTCTGACTCGCGTGTTTGGAATCCGCCGCCACCGCTACGATGTCGCCACGATGCGCAGCACCTGCGACGACCATCTCCAGATCCTGACGGCAATCCAAGCGGGCGATGTCAAAAAATCACGCTCTGCCTCGGCGACGCATATCAGCCGCGGGCTCAAAGCCTCACTCAAAGCAATCGACGAAAGTTAAACCATGCAAGCGCAATTCACGATCATCGATT
Source organism: Rosistilla oblonga (assembly GCF_007751715.1). NCBI lineage: Bacteria > Pseudomonadati > Planctomycetota > Planctomycetia > Pirellulales > Pirellulaceae > Rosistilla > Rosistilla oblonga. The sequence continues at coordinate 5,474,567 of NZ_CP036292.1, forward strand.
GGTCGGTACTAATCCTGTACTTTGTCGGCGTGATCGGCATCGGACTCTACTTCTCCGGAAACAGCCGTTCGTCGGACAACTTCACCACCGGCGGCCGTTCGCTTCCCGGATGGCTGTGCGGTCTGTCGATCTTCGCGACCTTTTTGAGCAGTATCAGCTATCTAGCGTTGCCGGGCAAATCGTTTGTCGACAACTGGAATCCGTTTGTCTTCTCGCTGGCCCTGCCGCTCGCCGCGCTGATCGCGGTGCGGTACTTCGTTCCGTTATACCGATCGACCGGCGAGGTCTCAGCGTATGCGCTGCTAGAGCGTCGCTTCGGTGCCTGGGCACGCGTCTATGCCAGCGCGTTCTATCTGCTGTATCAGATCGCTCGGATCGGGGTCGTCATGTATCTGATGGCGCTGCCGATGGCGGTGATCTTCGGTTGGGATATCCGTTGGATTATCGTTTGCACCGGAATCGTCGTGACCGTCTACGCGTTCATCGGCGGGATCGTGGCGGTGATCTGGGCCGATGCGATCCAGGCGATCGTTCTGTTGGCCGGTGCGTTGATCGCCGTGGCGGTGATCTTAGTCGGCTTGCCCGAAGGGCCTGGGCAGGTCTTTCAGATCGCAAACGATTCCGAAAAGTTCTCGCTCGGCAGCAGCGAGATCTGGACCGTTTCGCAGCCGACGATTTGGATCGTGCTGCTGTTTGGGCTGTTCGAAAACTTGAAGAACTTCGGTATCGATCAGAGCTACATCCAACGCTACATCGCGGCGAAGAGCGATCGCGATGCGGCTCGCAGTCTGTGGATCAGCGCCGGACTGTACGTTCCCGTCAGTGCATTGTTCTTCTTCATCGGAACCTCGCTGTTCGCTTGGTACTCCAGCTATCCCGAAGACCTCGACCAAGTCCGGCAGATCGTCGCTCGCCAGCGGTTGATGCAGCAAGGCGTCGACCCGGAGTTCACCCTGTCGGCCGACAACGTCGAAATCTACTCGCCCAGCTATCAGGAACAACTCGACACGACAGCGGCTTCGCTGACGCCGCGCGATCTGGGCGACCGCGTCTTCCCGCACTTCATCTCGGCTCACCTTCCACAGGGGCTCTCGGGACTGTTGATCGCCGCGGTCTTTGCCGCCGCGATGAGCACCGTTTCCACCTCGCTGAACTCTTCGGCCACGTTGGTGATGAGCGACTTCTACCAGCGATTTGTTCGCCCCGAAGCGACCGATCGGCAACGGATGCGGGTGCTGCACGTCGCGACCGTCGTCTGGGGCCTGCTGGGAACCGGGATGGCGATTGCGTTGGTCCGGTTAACCGAAAGTGCGCTGGACGTCTGGTGGACGCTGTCGAGCGTTTTAGGAAGCGGGATCGTGGGACTGTTCCTGCTGGGCTTGATCAGCCAGCGGGCGAACAGCCGAGCCGCGATCGCAGCGGTCGGCAGCGGTTCGCTTGTGATCGCTTGGATGGTGCTGTCGACAAGCGGTCTGTGGCCGGAAGAGCTGGCCGAATTGCAGAGCCCGTTTCACCAGTTCTTGGTGATCGTTGTGGGGACGGTAAGCATCGTCGTGATCGGATGCATTGCCGGGCTGGCGACGAGCGGCATGCGGCCGCCGGCGAAGGATGCTTAACGGCCTTCGCGGAGCCGATAGCCAAGAAAGTTATCGAGGTCGGCTTCGGCTTCGATCATCCGAACCGTCTTTTCGATATCGTATTCGACGCGGCGGAATTCCAGCCGGCGATCTTCAACGATCACGTAACAGCTGCGTGGGTCGCCGTCGCGCGGCTGCCCGACGCTGCCGACATTTACCATCGCCTTCTTCCCCGACAGTTCGTAGACGTGTCCGGTTTCATCGGGGCGAACGAACTGATTCTCGTGCGTGAAGACACCCGGGACGTGGGTGTGCCCTTGGAAACAGACCTCGGGAACCATCGAGAAGATTTTTTCCATCTTGCGAGGATTGTAGGTGTCCTCGGGAAAGACGTATTCGGTCGTTGGTCCCCGCGCCGAACCGTGGACATATAACATGCCGCCGCGGCGATAGGTTCGTGGCAGATTGCACAGCAAGTCCAAGCGTCGGCGGCTGGCTTCTTTGTCGGTGCCGTTTTCCAGCTGACGCCGGGTCCAGAAGATCGCTTGTTCGGCGGCGGCGTTGAAGCCTTCGGGGTCGAACAGAGCGCTGAGATCGTGATTGCCGAGGATCGTGAACTCGAATCCCGCCACGACGTCCAAGCACTCACACGGTTGCGGACCGTAGCCCACAACATCTCCAAGGCAGGCGATGGAGTCGACGTTTTGCTCGGCGATGTCGGCGAGCACGGCTTGAAGCGCGACAAGGTTTCCGTGGATGTCGCTAACGATCGCCTGACGCGGCATGGAGTATTCCTAGTTTCAATCAGCCGCGACGGCGGCTGGTGTTGCAGCAGGGGGCTAGCCCCGGCAGATTATTCAAATCGAGCATCGGCTGGAGTCTCGCAGTTCCAAGCCGTGTCGTCTTACCGCCCCAGTTTAATACGATCACCCAACATGTTGGCAAGATCGGGTTCGTCGTAAATTTTCTGAGCCGTTTTTTCGACGTCGTATTCGATCCGCCGAAACTCGATCTTCATCGATTCGTCGTCCAAGACGACGTAGCAGGAGCGGCGATCTTCATCGCGTGGCTGTCCAACGCTGCCCACGTTGACCATCATCTTCTCGGGGCCCAGCTGGTATTCGTAATTGCATTCCTCAGGCGTCAGGAACTCGCACTGCGTCGTGAAAACACCTGGAAGGTGAGTGTGGCCTTGGAAGCTGTAATGTTCGATACGAGCGAACAAGATTTCCATCTTCCGCTGATCGTAGACATATTCGGGGAAGACGTATTCGTTGGTTGGATCGCGGCTGCTGCCGTGCACGAACATAAAAGGTTCGGCTTTGTGCAAACGGGGCAGCGTGCCAAGAAAGTCCCAGCGGCGGTTCGATTCGCTGGCCGGGCCGCTGTCCAATTTGTCGCGAGTCCAATAGATCGCTTGCAGGGCGACGGGATTAAAACCGTCGGGATCAAACAGCGCCGCCTGATCGTGGTTGCCCAAGATCGTGATGGCACAGCGTTTCATCACGAGATCCAGGCATTCGCATGGATTGGGACCGTAGCCGATAATGTCCCCTAAACAGACAATTTCGCTGATGTCTTGCGAATCGATATCGGCAAGGACAGCGCGCAGCGCTTCCAGATTTCCATGGATATCGCTAATCAGAGCTCGCTTCACGCTAATGCACCTCGTGGCTGGAACGCTTGTTCAAGGGGAAACTATAGCCCGTCGTTGTAGAGAGTTCCACCACATGCTATTCCTCTTGTCCCTCGTTACGGGAAACAAGCTATTGTAAATTCTACGTTTTTCCGGGCACAATCCCACAATGATCTGGCATTTGGCAATTGAAACAAGCGGGCGTGAAGCCTCGATCGCCTTGTTACAAGGCAATCACCTGGTCCGCGAACTGAATTTGACGGTCGAGCAGCGTACAACGGCCAGCTTTGCCCCCGCGATCCAGACCTTACTGCAGTCGATTCCGGCCGGCGATCCGCCGCTGGGCCTGGTCAGCGTTTCGGTGGGACCGGGATCGTTCACCGGGCTGCGGATCGGAGTGACCGCGGCAAAAACGCTCTGTTTTGCCTTGAAAGCCGACCTTGTCGCCGTCGATTCGCTGGCGATCATCTGCCAGCAGCAGCGGGAAGCTTGGCTGGCGAACCCCGATCAATTCCCCGCGGCGGCGCGACGGATCGCCGTCTGCACCAACGCTTATCGTGGCCAGTTGTTCATCCGCACCGAGCACTTGGACGAAAAAATCGACCCGGCCGATGTCGCGACTGAAATTGTCGATCGAAGTCGATGGGATGATTTACAGGCGGCGATGGACATTTACGCGGTAGGACGCCGCGTTGCGGAACCGCTGCCGAATCGGGACGCTTCGGCAACGGAACCTTCCGCCGCCAGCGAGGTCGAATATGGGACGACCTTTGATGGCTGGCCGCGGCCGATGGCGGCGACGCTCGGACGCCTTGCTTGGAAGATGTATCAATCAGGCAAGCGGGACGATTACTGGTCGTTGGTGCCGCGTTACCTTCGTAAGAGTGCTGCCGAAGAAATGGCGGACGAAAAAGACAATCGCCAAAATTCGGCTGGCACGTATTCGCAAGCAAAGAAAATTTGACACAATTGATGCGGCTCGATTGTCCCCTTTCCACCCAAGGCCGATCCCTTGCTCGCATCCAGCTCCAGTTCTACCGCTCCCGACCACAGCCGCTTTGTCGACGGAACCGCCGTCACCACGCTCGCCTTTGATCGCAGTGGCGATCTCGCCGCGTACGCCGCCGCCGCGATCGCTGAATCGATTCAATCGCACAATCAAGCTGGCAAGCAGACCGTCTTGGGATTGGTGACCGGTTCGACCCCCACAGGCACGTACCGCGAATTGATCCGGTTGCACCGCGAGCAAAAGCTCGACTTCTCCAACGTCAAGATCTATCTGTTGGGCGAATACATCGGGCTGAATCCCGAGAGTCCGCAGAGCCATCTGACTTCGATTCGCCACCATCTGACCAACCACGTCAACATTCCCGCCGAAAACGTGTTGGTCCCCGACACGACCGTCAGCGTCGATCGGATCGAGGCGGTCTGCAACGCTTACGAAAAAGCGATCCAGGACGACGGCGGATTGGACATCGTCGTCTGCGGAATCGGTCGCAACGGCCACGTCGTGTTCAACGAACCGTTCAGCATTCGCAACAGCCATACGCGGATGTGTACGCTCGATCCGGTCACCCGCCGTGCCGCCGCGAGCGACTTCTTCGGCGAGGAGTACGTTCCGACGCACGCAGTCACCGCCGGCTTGGAAACGATCCTCAACGCTCGCAAGATCCTCTGCCTGGCGTTGGGTGAACACAAAGCCGGTCTGGTCCGCGAAGCATTCGAAGGAGGGATCACCGATCGCGTTCCCGCCAGTTTCCTGCAAGAACATGGCAACCTCGAATTGTTGCTCGACCAACCCGCCGCGGGGCTGCTGACCGGCATCGCGACCCCATGGTTGTTGGGCAACATGTCGTGGGACGAACCGATGATCAAGCGGGCGGTCCTGTGGCTCAGCGAAGTCGCTGGCAAGGCGCTGCTGAAACTGGACGACAACGATTTTCGCGTCAACGACCTGCACCAGTTGCTGCGTCATTACGGTCCCGCCGAACGATTGGCTCATCGCGTCTTTCGGATGATGATGGACACGATCGATTACCATCCGGCCGGTCGCGACGATCAGGTCTGCTTGTGCTTCAGTCCCCATCCGGACGACGACGTGATCAGCATGGGCGGCACTTTGATCCGCTTGGTCGAAGACGGCCATCAGACGCATGTCGCTTATATGACCAGCGGCAACATCGCCGTCTTCGATCACGACGCGCTCCGCGTCGCCGATCTGGTGACCGAATACAACCGGCTGTTCAACATCGATTTGGATCGGTCGGCGGAAGTTGAAAAACAGGTCCGCCGCGGTCTCGATTCCAAGCAACCGGGACAACCCGATTGCGAAGAGATCCAACGAATCAAAGGCCTGATCCGCTGGAGCGAAGCCCGCGCGGCAGCTGTCAAAGCAGGCTGCCAAGAAGAGAACTTGCACTTCTTGGACCTTCCCTTCTACCGCACCGGAACGGTCACAAAAAATCCGGTCGGCGAAGACGACGTGCAGATCATTTACGATCTGTTGCTGAAAGTGAAACCACACGTCGTCTTTGTCGCTGGCGATCTGGCTGACCCTCACGGCACGCACCGCGTCTGCGCCGAAGCGATCTTCCTGGCACTGGGACGATTGAAGGAAAAGAATCAACCGGTTCCCGAGGTGCTGCTGTACCGCGGGGCTTGGCAGGAATACGCGTTGCACGAGATCGAGATCGCGGTGCCGTTGAGTCCCGACGATTTGGAGCTGAAGCGCAAAGCGATCTTCATGCACGAGAGCCAGAAGGACGAAGCCTTGTTCCCCGGCAGCGATCCACGCGAATTTTGGCAGCGTGCCGAGGACCGCAACCGTGGCACCGCCGACGCTTACAACCAATGTGGGCTGCCAGAATATTACGCGTTGGAAGCCTTCACTCGCTGGAACGGCGAACCGATCTAACGCGTTGGCACCATCGCGCGGCGGGGCCAGCGAACCATCGACCGCTTGCGAAATGCAACCATCAGCAGCGCAGGCAACAGAATCAGATCGCCGATCAACGCGGCGATCATCGTGATGCAACAAAGCGCTGAGAACAACTTGATCGCGGGCATTGGATTCAACAGCATCGATCCAAATCCAGCGACCAAGATTCCAGTCGTCAGCAGCAGCGCTGGCCCGACGCGAAGCATCGTGATGCGAACCGATTCGGCGACCGATCGTGTCGGTCTGCGATCCTGTTGAAAGTGCGTGATCACATGGATCGTGTCGTCGACCGCCAGGCCAAGGCACAGCGAAAACGTCAGTGCCGAAGTGATCTGCAGCGGATAGCCCAAGATCGATAATCCGGCGGCGGTGATCAACAGCGGCAACATGTTGGGGATGAAGCTGATCAAGCCGATCAACAGCGATCGAAACTGAATCGACATCACCGCGAAGATCAAGACGCTGGCCACCGATAGGCTGCGAGCCAGATCGCCGATCACCGCTCGCATGTTCTGCGCCGCCGCAACGACGGTGCCGGTGACTTCGATTTCGAAATCGGGATGCGTCGCCACGATCGGTTCCAGCTTGGCGTCCAACCGCAACAGACGCTCCTCCAACGCGATCGCTCCGTCGTTGGGAACCCGCGTGCTGACAAGCATCTGCCGCTGATCGGGGTTGAAGATCCGATCGACAGCGCCACGGCGACCTTCGATCAATTGATACTTCTCCTCCCACGAACGCCCTGGGAATCCGGCCAACGTGTTGTAGATCGATGCTGGCGGAGCGAAGCCTGTCGTCTCTTTGACCGCTTTGGAAACCCGCCCGGCAACGACGTTGATCTCCGACGCCGGGAACGACAACGTCTCGGGCCAGCGGATGATGATCAGCACCGGCAGCGCGCCGCCAAGTTCCGCGTCGGCAAGCCGCAGCGCTTCGTTGGTCTCATCCGCCTCGGGGATCGCTTCGGTCCAGCGGATATCGACTTTCTGATCGATCGCAAAGGGCAACATCGCAAAAAAGGCAACGATTCCCAGCAGCGAAACGCGAATCGGAATCCGCAGCGGCATCTGTGAAACTGCCGCCATCATCCCTTCCATCCACGGGACGCTGCTGCCGCGGCGGCTGTGCAAATGCGATTCGGGCAGGAAGCGAATCGCCAATGGCAACACGCACAGATCAGCGATCAATGCCGCCGCCGCACCGATCCCGGCCCACAAACCAAACTCCGCGACCGCATCCAACCGCGACAATTGCAGCGAACCGAAGCCAATCATCGTCGTCAACGAAGTCAACAGACACGCCGGGCCGACTCGCAACAACGATGCATAGATCGCGCGGCGTCGCGTATGCCCGGCGGCCAAGCGGCGATTCGCTGCCAACAGCAGATGGATCGCATCGGTCAGGCCGATCACGAAGATCAGCGAAGGGAGCGAACTGGTCAGCCCGCCGACGGCCACTCCGCACCAGCCCATCAAGCCAAACGTCCAGATCGAACCGAGCGTCGGCCCCAACATGCAGACGCCAACCGGAGCCAGGCCGCGGAACAATAGCAACGATGCGGTCATGCCGGCGATCATGGCAAAGGCCGATCCGTAGAACAGCGATCCTTGGATCGAAGACAACACGCCGTCGCGAATCGCCGGATGGCCCGCTTTCCAAACGCGCAGACCGCTGTCGGTTTCAAAGCCTTCGATCACGGTGTCGATCGGTGCGATCGCCGATCCGATTTGCGACTGCGTTAGATCGCGTCCTTTTAACAGTACCCAGAAGACCATCAGTTCGCCGCTGTCGCTGATCAATTGCCCCGCGGCCGATGGATGCGATGTCAGGTCGTGGCGGATCTTTTCCGCATCCCAGCCCGGCGGGATCGCTTCGGGCAGCACGGGCAACATCGCCCCGCCGCGGCGCAAATCGAAGACGCTTGCGACGCCGGCGACATCGTCGAGCGATTGCAATTGATCGCGGAGAGCTCGCAAGCTATCGATCGATTGCGGGTCTAGAAGACGATCCCCTTCGATCATCAACAACAGATCGTTGTCATCGGGACCGAAGACCTCGTGCAGGTCGCTCAGCTGATGACTGGAGCGGTCGTTGCTCGAAAAGACGGCGTTGGGAGAGGTGTCGAAGCGAAGTCGCAGCAGGCCCATGCCACAGCCGACGGTCACCGCCAGCACGATGCACAAGAACAAGACCGGCCGGCCTACAGTCAATCGCGCCCAGATTCGCATCCGTCGTGTTCTCCCTAACCGACTTCAAGCTTCACCAAACGCGGGTGCTACAGGTCGGTTTGGTTGCGAGATTCGGGAGTCGAGACATCCAGAGAACCATCCGAACCGCGGTCGACTCGCACCCTCGGCGTGTCGACTTCGACGTCGCCATCGTGATTCGCTTTGACCTTCACGTTGGGCGTCTTCACATCGACGCCGCGTCCCGATTCGTGATTGACTTCGACGCCACCGGCTTTCACGTCGACACGCTGCCCCGGTTTCACATCGACATCGACGCCCGGTGCATCGACCTGGACGCCGTTCTCCGCATCGTAAGAGAAACCGCCTCCAGGCCATTTGATATCGATGCCATCGGATTTCTCCGACTTTTGCGACTGCTGGTCTTCGCAACCGGTTAGCAAAACAGCGAGACCGATCAACGCGACAGAGAAAGCTTTCATGGCAGTTGCCGTATGGGAGGTGAATGGGCGTAAACGCAAATTAGCCGACGAATTCAACGTACCGGATTGGGGTGCAGCTGAACAGATCGGATCAGCCCTGGATCGCGGCCCCAATCACCCCGCAACGCTCGCTCTATTCGCTCTTCAGCCCAAAGCTGGCCATGTGTAGACCGCTGGTATCGTCGTAGGCGAACGAACCGGCCGGGGCCATATATTGAGTGAAAACCGAAAGCGGCGGCAGGTCGTTGTCCTCCAACGCTTGGTGGAACATCTTGGCGACCGGATTGTTTTCGGCCAGTCGACGCAGCCCCTCACGCATCGGCGGTGCCTTCAGCATCTCGTAAACCGCCCGGAACGATTCATCGGGACGGGTGAAGGAGAACATGAATGGCGGGCGACCGTCCAATTGGCCCGACAGTTCCCCGGCGATCAAATCGTATTCGATCAGATTCGAGATCGAGCCCGGCCCGTTCCCCGTTTCAGTCTTGATCGCCTGTTCCAGGAACTGGCGACTGTCGGTGTAAACCAAATGGTCTCCCACGATCGCAATGTGCGGCTGCCCGCTGCGCATGTATTCTTGCATCGCCTCGGGAATCTTCGCCTCGCGTCCGGCGTACAGCGTCACGCCGGCGAACTTTTCCGCATTCCAGTCGGGCAGGTTTGCCATCGCTTTGCCGAGCGTCTCTTCCGCGGCAACGGGATCTTTTAATTGAGCGCCGAACAAGTTGACTTGGCTTCCAAATCGGGCTGGCGTTTCGAGCCAGTTCGACGTGGTAAATCGACCGGTCAGTTGCGAGATCAAGTCGGTCTGCAGATCGATTTTCAGCTGTCGGTTCGCTTTCCCGAAGATGTCTTCGTTAAAGCTGCCCGCGCCACGGATCTGATCGTAGACACGTCGCGCACCATCGAGTGACTTTTCGACTTCCCAGTTGAGCGCCATGAATCCAGTAGCATCGGCGGGGACAAAGCTAGGCGGTCCAACGGGGCCCTGTTGCGGTCGTACGACCGACAGCACACCGCCACGACGCGGATCCAGCAATAGATGCACGTGCGAGATCGTTTCGAAGCGTTTTCCCCCGGTGAAAATGCTGCCGCCGATTCCCTTGATTCCCTCGAGCCCCAGGTTCTGGATGATGAACAGGACCATACCCGCCCCGCCGCCGGCAGCCGTCGCTTTGTCGAGGATCCCGTAAGGATCGACGTAGAAAGTCAGCTGAGGACGCGTCTCTTCCGTTCCCACACAGTGGCTCATCACTGTCGTAAAGTTCGAGTTGGCCGACAGGCGGTCGTCGTTGAGCGAGCCCTTCCAACGCATCAGGATGTCGCGGACCGAATCGAGATCGCTGCCGATGACCAAAGTGTCCTCGTGGATTAAGTAGTGCATCGATTGCGGGCGATTACCGCGCTGCAGCGAAACGATCTCGACGTCCTGTTCGGTTGCCACGGTCCGGCGGAATCCATTTTTTGTCATCTGCCCTTCGGCGGTCTCCAACAATCGACGCAGCACGGGCGTTTGGTCTCCCGATTCGATGATCGCAACGACGCCAAAGGAGAGTCGCGTCGTCAGCCGCTGTTCCCGGCTTTTTTGTTGCAACCGCTCGCGGATCGCTTCGGGCGACTCATCGTCGGCCCCGGGCTTGGTTTCCGTCGCATCGCCATCGGCCGGCGTCTGTTTCATCCGCTGAATCCGCGCCTCGGCATCGCTCGGCACCAACGCAACCGAAAGCTCCCCCTGGGAGATCGCCAGCAATTCATCCAGCGTCACGCCAAGCTGCTCGCTCAGATTGGCGAACAAATCCTGAGCCCCTGTATAGACTTGGGATACCAACGGTCGGACCTGCGGATCGGCAGCCATTCGCCCGGCGGATGATTCTCGCAAGACCTGACGGTAACCGGCGGTATCGTCGATCCGGAAATAGGCCAGAGAATCGCTCGGCAGCAAACGCGGGGCGGTCGGCCGCGGATCGGATTGGCCCATCGAAACCGATACGGTCAACAGCGATAGCAGGCATGCGGAGATCCCGCAGCGGAAGGAGGAGAACATTCGTGGGCCACCTGTTGTAAGGATTGAGTTGTCGAGTGGCGCGGGCTCAATTTGGGGGGAGTGCTCGCGTGGATCCATTGTATTCGTGGGTTTATTGCCGCACTTGGCCGACATAAGAATAATTTTTGGCATCTTTGCGATAATCGATACAATCGGTTACTGAGGCCGTAAGTTTGTGCGGCATGTTCGTTACAGCCGAAATCATGAGTACGATGGTTGTATAAGTTTCAAACCGCATTTCGAGCCAACCCGATGAAGCATCTGATCACCATCAGCATCCTGCTGACAGCACCTGGATTGGTCGCGAACGTCCACGCTCAAGGGAACGCCGGCGGAAACGCGGGCACCACCGGGCAAACCGCCAATGGCGAACTGGCGACGATCGACGTCGATACGGCGTTTGCCGGGGGCGTGCAGCGCGATGGCACGATCGGTGCCTCCGGCAGCACCGTCCCAGCGTTCAGCACTCAGGGCCAAGCGGCTGCCGGCAGCACCGGGGCGCGATCGACCGCGTTGGGTGGCGGTGCGATGGGTGGAGCCTTTGGCGGAGCGTTCAATCAATTGTTTGGTGCCGGTGGTCAAGGCCAGTCGCAATCGAACCAGAAAACCTTCCGCACGCGTCTCCGCGGCGACATCGAAGTCGACCGTCCGAGTGTCGCTTCGCGGCAATCGGCGATTCAAAATCGCTTAGTCAATCTGCCCGTCGCTGCTCGCATGACGGGAGTCCGTTTGCAGATGAACGATCGCACCGCCGTGCTATCGGGAAGCGTCAAGACGGAGAAAGATCGTCGCATGGCCGAGATGCTGATGCGGCTGGAACCGGGCGTCTCGAAAGTCGACAACCGCTTGATCGTCGAAGGCATGGGCGAACTGATCCCACCCGGTTCGGCTGAGTAGGCGACGCTGCGATGATTTTTAGCTGGATTGCACAGCGGCGGCGCGACCGCATCCGTCGGCAACCGATGCGCAGCGATTGGTCGCAGATCATCGATCGCAACGTTGCATATGTGCATCGATTAAACCGCGACGAGCGAGCCAAGCTCGAATCGGACGCTCTCGTTTTCATCGCGGAAAAAAACTGGGAAGGCTGCCAGGGCCTTACCATGAACGATGAGATTCGGGTCACGATCGCAGCCCAGATCAGCCTGCTGTGCCTCGGTTTCACCGATCAATTCTTCGACATGGTTCAATCGATCCTTGTCTACCCCGACGTCTACACGGCGAAGAGTCACACGTCGATCGGATCGGGAGTCCTGATGGAAGGCGTCTCGCATCGCGAGGGAGAAGCCTGGTATCGCGGGCCGGTAATCCTTTCCTGGGCCGATGTTCTAGAAGATGGCGACCGCGACAATGATGGCAACAATCTGGTGCTGCATGAATTTGCACATCAATTGGATATGCTCAACGGACGCGTCGTCGATGGAACGCCGCCGATGGAAACGCAAGCTCAGTTCGACCGCTGGCAGACGCTCATCGAGCGCGAGTACGAGCAATTGGTATCCGATTGCCAATACGGACGCTCTCACGTGATCAACAGCTACGGCGCCGAACACATCAGCGAATTCTTCGCCGTCGCTACCGAAACCTTCTTCGAACGCCCGCTATCGTTCCGCGCCCGACATCCGGAACTGTACGAGATCTTCTCGCAGTACTATCGCCAAAATCCCGCCGCGCGTTTCGACGGCTAGCCCGCTCTCTCCGGCACCGAGTATTCCGTCGCCTTAATGGGAACAGGTTCGATCCGCAGGTTCGCACGGCTGGAATCGGCTCTTCAAGAATTCGCGTCGTCGCGTCACTGACCTGCTTGATTCGCGCTATCCGATTTGGGATCAGACGATTCAGGGATAGCCACACTTTGCCCATCAATTTGTGGCTGTCCCCTTCCGGATCTGCACCCGTTCCGGATCGGTCACCTCACCCCGCAATTGCCGAGCCATCACAAAGCCCTCCAGTGGTCAACCGAAAGCAAAAGAAGATACCGCGACGTAGGCGTTTCTCGCAGTGCCGTATTTACGTAATTCAGGGCATCCGCCCCTGCAACGGCAATCATTTTGTGGTTGTCCCCTTCGGGACTTCCCAAATTTGCCTGTCCCCAAAATCACAAATTTCAATTCAATCAATTTGTCTCTGCGACAAAGCTAGAACCGGGAAAGCTGATTGAAACACTCGTGTTCGTTGAGGTGTTCTTCGACAAAGAAACGCATGTCCTCATGTGTTGCTCTGCCAACGAACGATTTCAGGTGCGAAAAGGTCATAATCTCCAAGTGGCCGAATCGGAATTCGGGACCAGCGATCGAAATGCCGGATGGTGTGTAGTCGACGAAAAACGATGTTCGATCCACTGGCGCCGGAGGTTACGTCTGAACACCGCTGTCATCGAAGTCGACGACGAAGAGCCGATCGTCCGGAACTACCAAGATCGGGACGATCCAATTGATGACGATCGCTTTTTCATCGGAGTAGCCGTTCACTACTTCGGGCAGCATTGCGGTTGCGGACTGCAAAGCCTGTGTCCAACGCGGATAAATTTCCTTGTCTCCGCCTCTGATGTTTCCGTTGCGGTCCTTGGTAATGCACTCGGCCGACTTGCCCACAAATTCTCCAGACGAATACATGCTGCGGCTCGGCTGAAATTCCAACGTGCAAGCCTTAGGAAGGCTGACCTGTCTCGCTCGAGAGAATTGGCAATGGTTGTTCATGCTGGATTGCTTCCCGGACGGCGTTTCGATCGCCGCAAGTTCTAGCGACAACACAGTGTCCGGCTTCATACGCGGACCGTGGCGAACGGTAAACCAGCATGGGCGCGAACTCACTCAGGCACTTGCACTCAATCGCCATGCGAAGCCTGACAGGAAGGTAGCCATCGACAAGGTTAAGATCGGCGGTTAAGTCAAACTGACGTGGCTTGCGCTCGATTGGGTCGTCGTACGTTCCACCATGGCGGTAGCGAAGTCGTTTAGCGGCAAAGAGCTTACGTACTTGCATCTCGAAGGCAAACGAGGAATCCTTTTCAAGAAACTTGACGATGTCGGCCTGCGATGTCGGCGTGATTTCTCGTGTCATTTGGATTGCTGTTGGTCAAGTAGTTTTGAGAAGCGGAATCGGGCTTTGATTGCGAGAAGCCTGAACACGCCTATGCAATGTTGTTTTCATTTTTTCAAGAGCCCCAAGACCTGTTCGATATAGAAAACCATCGAATGGTCGGCGATGTAGGGTGAACTGCCTTGCAATAGCACTTCGCCGCGGTCGTTGACTTGCGGGGCGGGTTGCTGTTGATCCGTCAGCCATTGCTGTAGCTCGACGTCGCTCGCCGGAGTGATCTCCGCAATGTCGGCAGGCTCTTCGGTATCACTGGGGGCTCCGAACGCGACACGCTTTCGAGGCGATCGCTTCAATCCATCGGGCGTGAACCAAACCAAACGACCGCAGGGGCGGTAACTCGGTGGGATCCGTGCAACGAAGTCGTCGTTATTGACGAACCTCGCATATCGCCCAATCAGTTGATCGTCGATGTGGTCGGCTAGCGACTGGCGTGCGATCATCGGTTGCCCGAAAGTCATCACACCAGCAACTTGCCGACCATTGGCATCGAAATCATGGGCGCAGCAAAGGGCAAGAGCACCGCCGAGGCTGTGACCGGTCACCCACAAATGCTGCACGTCGTGACCTCTCAGTGCCGTCTCGATTTGCCGCTTCAGCGTTTGGTATCGCGACCAGAATCCGGAGTGGACGTCGCCATCGGCGATGCGTGTTGGTGCTCGCGAAATGTTGGTTAGCCAATCGCCGGTTTGGTTCTCGCTGCCACGAAATGCGATGACGGCAACATCGTCCTGAATGGCCACGTAGCCAAGCATCGTGTTCGACTCGACCGTCTCCACGGTATCGAAACCTAATCCACGCAGCGATCGACTCGCATCAACCGGCGTCTCGTAGGCGACGTCGCTGATCTCCGCCAGGACTTCGGAAGCTGGCCAATTGGCTGTCCCTTCGCTGTCCCACCACTGCCGCAGTTTCTCAACATCGGAGTCGGCGATGACGGGCGGCACGGGATCAATGTCCCACGGATCGTCGTCGATGACGTCGATCCCACCTGGTGTCGAGTTAGCGACGATCGCTCCTGCGACCAGCAACAGCCCACCCAAAAATGTAGCGAAAGCGAACCAATTACGGGGCGACTCGCCTTTCGTCAAACGGTAGAGCCCACCGCAACCGGCAATCGAAAACAAGACCCAGATGGGCCACAGGTTTGATGTCAGAAGATTCATAATGCAACTCGATGGCTAAAAACAGAAGGAAAAGGCTTCATCTTGGATACAGAGCACACGCCTTGCTTCGTGTGCGTTCGCATTCGGCCTCGTCCGGTTTGGGCGATCCATGGCCACCACCGCACCATTCACCGGTCCCAAGCCAAGTTTCGTAAAAGTAGAGCCATTCACTTGCCCACGGGATGATCGTGTCAGCCATGAGCATTCCACGGTCCCACTCACCGGTTCCTGGCAAGTAGAGGCACAACGAACCGTCGCCGTACCGGTGGGGAATTGGATCGTCGGCGGGTTGAATCAAATCAGGTGATCGTACAAATACCTTTGGAACTCGCTCCAGCGAGTAGAGCAATCGAATGTCGTAAACATCACTCAGTGTTGTCGGTTGAATTTGCATATCCCAACGAAGCCGGTTCCGCTTGACGCTGCCGACTCCATCAGGGAATTGACGCTTCAGCGCGCCCCACTGGGTCACTGCCGTGACGTTATTTGTTGCGTTTAGAGTCGCCATAGAACGTGTGTCCTCGAACGGGGGTCGTGTTCAGCATCGGTGCCGTGCCGGTGATGAGCGTTGCTGTGGAAGACGTCACCGCAAGTTTTCCGGACGACGAAGCCCGTTGAACGTCATAGCCGAGTGACTTCGCCGATGCTTCGACAACCTTTCGGCCCAAGGATTCCCCGAGAAGGTCGAGCACCCGATGAATCCCGCCGCCCTTGAGCGCTTCCTCCAACTCAACACCAACTTGCTTAAGCCAATCGCGAAAATAAGTTTCACGATCGGGGTAGTCTTCGGCCTGCCAGCGGTCGGCAAAGTTCTCTGACGGATTGATTGGGTTCTCGACCCAGGCGACGCGTTGGCCGTTGACCTTACGTTCTTTGATGTGGTCTGGCATCCGGTGAACCAAGCTGAGCAAGGCGTCAAGAAGGCTGGCTTCGTTGTCGTACGCTTTGGCGGCGAGGGTTGTAATCAAGATCGAGGCGGGGCGATTTTCAGGGTCACCTTCAAAACGACAGTCGCGATGGCGTTTCAGAATTTGGATCGCCCGCTGCAAAGGAGTCTTGACTTCATACTCGGGGATGCTTTCGGCGGCTTGTTTGATTCGCCGCTCGTTGACCACCAAACCATCTCGATGAAGTGACGCTTCAGCCATGCTCTTCTTGATTGCCTCAAGACGAACCTCCATCGTGGATCGAAACCAATCAGCGAACTGCCGCGGGTTGCTCGGTAACCAGCAACGGACCTTCTTGTCGGTGATTAAGATGTGCTTGGCTGCATCAGTTGCAACGATCTCGCGTTGTTCAGCGTCGGGAATCGCCGGCAAAACGTCCATGTGAAATTGATCGGGGAAGTTGAGGCACCAACATCGCGACCCTTCGCTTAGCTCTGGAACGGTTTGACCGGTCTGCCGTCTGTGCTCGACGTATTCCTTGAGGTTTTTGCCGGCTTCGTCCTTGAGTTGCTGCTGCGTCTTCCCTTCCTTTTTCAGCATCCGCTCGTAGACCAAGTCGACGTCGTATTCGTCATCGGATTTGACGGGCTGCGTTGCGGTTCCGAGCGCAAACGAACCTTGCGAATAAATCTCGGGTGGTCGCCTGCCGGCGGCTTCGTCAAGTTCTTCCAGGAAAAACGCAAGCTGCTCGTACTCAAGCACGGCGGCCTCGTGAAGTTCCTCGGGAACGTCGAGTGATTTCGCGACTTGTTCTAGCAGTGAGTTCAGGGTGTCTTGAGGGCGCAGAATCATGCGTGGGTTTCTCCTATCTGAAGTGCTTGAACAAAACCACCGAGTCGATTGTTTTGGTCATAGATGATCCAAGGCTGGTGGGCTTTGGGCATGCGGACTCGTCCAAGCTCAACGTTGCACGAGACTGATGCGACCGGGAACACATGTAGTGGCGTTCCCTGCCCGTAGATCATTTTCAGTTGGTCGATCAACGGACGAACGGTCGCTCGGAATGCCGATAGGTCGGCGGGCGACTTGATTAAGTCGTTGTGAGGCTGGTCGACGGTGATTTCCCAAAGATCCAAATCATCACCAATGACTGATGAGATGCGTTGGGCATCAATCGGGGCAGAGAGCGAGAGCAGCAGCACGGGAGTTCGGCTCGCGTCTGGCTTATCCGGGGATCGAACAACAAAGTCGACATTGTTTGCGGTGTCGGGCCAGGACCAGGACAGTGACGGTTCTCGGTGCCGCTGATAAACATCGACATCGACTAGATCGACCAACAATGATCCAAGCAAAATCAGCAGGGGTTGCGGGGCGATTGCGAAGACGGATAAGTGACCAATGTCGTTGTCTTCGATTCTCTCGGCGACCCGTTGCCGAAATCGTTTCTCAAGATGACCTCTGTGAACGGACCAGAAATTTGGTTCATGATCTCGGTCGGCGAAATTGATGTTGCCTAGCTCAAGAGGCTCACGCCGCGCTGGAAAACGACGGGGAAACAGTGCTGAAGCTGCTTCTTGGAAGTCGACCGAAGTCTCAACTTTACCAATTGCGGCACCGTACAAAAGCACATGACTGGTTTTGTCAGGCTTAATCCCGGTAACGAGCTCCACGCGGGACTCGTGTTCCCGCTTCCAGGACTGCAACAGCTCAATGCTGTAGCGAGTTTCCTTGGGGGTGTTGTCGATCGTTTTGTGGCACCGACGGCATGCCAGCAATAGGTTGTCAGCACTGTTGATCTTTTCCGCATCAATCCCCTCATTTCCGCGCGCGCCGCCAAAATTGAAGGAGTAGATATGGGCGGCTTCCGCCAGGTTGACGTCTTCCTGGGTAAGGTTCGACTTCCACACCGATTCGTTGCAGCCATCGAATTGACACCGGCCAGCGCTTCGGCCCCATAGCGTATAACGCACCGAGTCTTTGATGTTGCGATCCGCGACTTTGGTCAATTCCGACGTATTTTCCGCCGATTTTGCTATACTCACTGCCAGCTCCGTGACAAACGTTTTTCCGAGGATCGGCTACCAAAGCCGCTTGTTTCACTGTAGGATGACTGTTCGACTCTCGCAATTCTAGCGATGTTCGCTATCAATGCAACACTGAAAATAATTGGGTACCTAAATATGCCAAGAGGCATGTTCGACGCGGAAGGATTCTTCGCCGTTCTGGATGGACATCGCATTCAACGAAACGTGACTTGGCGACAGATCGCGAAGGAATCGGGGGTAAGCCCGTCGACGCTGACGCGGATGGCACAGGGCAAGCGGCCCGATGTTGATAGCTTGGTTTCGTTGTTGGCTTGGTCGGGGGAATCGGCAGATAGCTTCATGGTTGTCGACGGCGAGAAACCAGTTACCTCGGATGCACTTGCCAACGTGACCGCCCAGTTTCGAAAAGATCCAAGGCTTCCGCCTGAAGCAAAGGCGGCGATCGAGGCAACGGTGAAAGCGCTCTACGAACAGTTCACGAAAACACGGAAGGCGAAATAGCTATGGCGTTTCGGTTTAGGCGAGGCTTCAAAACCGAAGCCGAAAGCCATGCACTTGAGCTTCGAGAGGAACTCAAATTGGCAGATCACGCACCAATCTGCCCATGGAAGGTGGCCGAACATCTAGAGATTCCAGTTCACACGCTTCGCTCGATTCGTGATGTCGAACCCAAGGCATACGCTTATCTTTCTGGTGTTGGGCACGAGTACTTCTCGGCCGTGACTCTGTTCGGGGGAACTCATGGCTGCACTCGGATGATCTGCCACAACGATTCCCACGCTAAGACGCGGCAGCGAGCCAATCTTGCTCACGAGCTTGCACACGCGATCCTTCTTCATCCACCAACCGAGATGTTTGAGTGTGATCCTGATGCGGAAGAAGAAGCCAAATGGCTCGGCCCTGCGTTACTCGTTCCGCACCCTGCGGCGATCAAGATTGCATTCACGTCCGCCCCGATTGAGGTAGCGGCAGAAAGCTATGGCGTAAGTAAGGTGCTGATGCGAATGCGGCTCAACGTCACCGGCGCGAACAACATTGCTCGCCGAAGTCGGGCGAAAACTGGATCGCGAAAATAACTGTAGGCTGCACTTTGCTCGACACCAACAGCATATTCGTAATTTTTTATTGCCCCACTCAGCGACTTGCGACCACTCCAGTACTTCAACCGTCCAGATCAAACAATGGCTGTCCCCCAGTAACGTTTCCGATTGCCAATACGGACGCTCTCACGTGATCAACAGCTACGGCGCCGAACACATCAGCGAATTCTTCGCCGTCGCTACCGAAACCTTCTTCGAACGCCCGCTATCGTTCCGCGCCCGACATCCGGAACTGTACGAGATCTTCTCGCAGTACTATCGCCAAAATCCCGCCGCGCGTTTCGACGGCTAGATCGCTCTCTCCGGCACCGAGTATTCCGTCGCCTTAATGGGAACAGGTTCGATCCGCAGGTTCGCACGACGGGAATCGGCTCTTCAAGAATTCGCGTCGTCGCGTCACTGACCTGCTTGATTCGCGCTATCCGCTCCGGACACAATGCATCCTTTCGGTTATTGCGCTCAGCCTAAACGCTGTGGCCTGCAGTCCTGCAGTTGTCTCGAAGGATCGTCCCCATGATTTCAATCGACCAAGCGTTTGTAGATTCGGAGGCGCCCAACAGTAACGCGATCAGCAACGGACGCGGTCTGTTGGTCAAAGGAAAGTTCGTCGCGCTGCATAAAAGCGATGACGATACGATCCTGTTTGGCGAGTGTAGTGGCAGCGGACGGACGAACTATCACTGCTCGTGCGACTTCATCACGCCGGGCAAAGTCACCTACCGCTGCTCCTGTCCCAGCCGCCAGTTTCCCTGTAAGCATTGCATCGGGCTGATGTATGCCTTTACCGACGGCAAGCCATTCGCTGTCGCTTCGGTTCCCGAAGACCTTGCCGCCAAGCGAGAGAAGCTGGAACAGCGGGTGGAGAAAAAGAAGGCCGATGCGACCAAGCCTCGGAAAGTCAACAAGTCGGCTTTAAAAAAGAAGATCCAAGCCCAATTGGACGGCCTGACGCTGCTGGAACAATTGACTCACGAATTGATTCGCACGGGGATGGGGAACACCAACGCCAAGACCGCGAAGAACATCGAACAACAAGCCAAACAACTGGGGAACGCCTACCTACCGGGTGCCCAATCGGCGCTGCACGCTTACACGAAACTGTTCTCTGGCGACGACGGCGGCTTTGATTCCTCGGTCGCACCACAGCAGCGCGAAGCGATCTACAGCCAAGCGCTTGATCAATTGACTCAGTTGAACGCGTTGATCAAAAACGGCCGCAGCTATTTAAACGATCGACTGGCCGATCCCGAACTCGCCGCGGAGACGCAGTCGACGATTGCGGCTTGGCTGGGGCATGCGTGGCAGTTGCGTGAGTTAAAAGAGGCGGGGCTGGTTCAAGAAAATGCCGAACTGATTCAGCTCGCCTTCAACTCCTACGACGACATCGCGCGGCGGGAACTTGTCGACACCGGAATCTGGATGAATCTAGGGGACGGCCGGATCGGACTGACTCAAAATTTCCGGCCTTACAAAGCCTTAAAGTATGTCAAAGCCGAGGACAGCTTTTTTCGGATCGCTCAAGTTCCCGAACTCTGCCTTTATCCGGGGGACATCAATCCCCGAATCCGTTGGGACGCGCTCACGCCACGCCCCGTCGAGGCGTCCGATTTGCAAGCCGTCCGCCAGCACGCGCACAGCGATTTCGCCACCATCTTGAAGACGATCAAGACGCATCTGAAGTCGCCGTTGGCCGACCGGCGACCGATCGTGGCACTGAACTATGCTCAGATCGGCAAGGTCGACGACGATCTGGTCGTCGAAGATGCCGCCAAGACGCGGATCGTGTTCACCGAAACGGGACAGGCGGAAGAGCCGGCCAGTTGCCATTTGTTGCAGTTGCTGCCGCCGGAGATGTTCCAAAACCAGACCTTGATCGGCCGCTTCCATCACGACCTGCAAGCCCGCACGCTGCGAGTGAAACCACTGAGTATCGTGACCGACAGCCAAGTCTTCCGGCTGACGTTTTGAGAGGTATCAGCCGGTACGCGTTAGCAGCTTGTCGGTTTAATCAGCCGATTGGGCGTTAGCCCCGGTTCCACTGCCACTAAACCGGGGCTAACGCCCAAACGGCTAATGCAAGGAAGCTCGTTGTGACTAAACCGACAAGCCGTTAGCGTCCGGTTTGTCTGGACACCGCCGCACTAGCTTGTGCCGGCAATTCGCTCAAACACAAACGCTCAATGCCCTTCGCTGCCCGAGCGAATTCCAAGTAGAACCGAGCTTGGCGAGGCGTTATCATAGATCCTCCCCCTACGGTGCCTCCCCAACTCCATCCCGCCAGCGTTTCCATGATGCTTCGCCTGCCCATCGCTCTGTTGCTCATTGTTGCTGCCGGTTCGCTGCCTGCTCAGTCGCCAGAGTTTGCTGTCGATGTGATGTCGGTGTTGTCCAAAGCGGGCTGCAATCTGGGGACCTGCCACGGCAATCTCAATGGCAAAGGTGGCCTGAAGTTGTCGCTGCGGGGCCAGAGTCCACGCAATGATTTCCGCACCTTGGTCGAAGAAGCGCGCGGTCGGCGCGTCAACGTGTTGGCTCCCGATGCGAGTTTGATCCTGCAGAAGGCGACGGGGGCTGCGGCGCATCGCGGCGGGATTCGCTTCGACGCCGATTCGCAAGAGTACCGCGTAATCAAGGAGTGGTTGCAACAGGGAGCTCCGGCACCATCGCCCGATGCCGCTCATGTGGTCCAGTTGGATGTGACGCCACCGGAAGCTGTCGTCGCCGCGCCGCAGACCGATCTGCAATTGAAGGTTATCGCTCAGCTGTCCGACGGCACGTCGCGCGATGTCACCGATCGCGCCTGCTATGAATTGTCGAACTTGATCGCGGAGATCAGCCCCGGCGGCCGAGTCACTCGACTCGCCCAAGGCGAAACCACGTTGATCGTTCGCTATTTGAACATGCAAGTTCCGGTCTCGATCGCGTTCATCGATGCCCGTCCCGAATTCGTCTGGGACGCGCCGCCGATCAATAATTCGATCGATCGTTTCGTCTGGGACAAACTGAAACGTCTGCGGATCAATCCGTCGCCGCTGTGCGATGACAACGTCTTCATCCGCCGGGCGTTTTTGGATGCGATCGGACGAGCCCCCACGGCGACCGAGGCGCAACAGTTTGCAAGCGACACGCGGTTGGACAAACGTGAGCGTCTGATCGACGAGTTGTTGTCGCGGACTGAATTTGCAGACTACTGGGCACTCAAGTGGGCCGACGTTCTGCGGACCGAAGAAAAGGTTCTCGATGTAAACGGTGTCGAGATTTTTCACGGCTGGATTCGCGATGCGATCGCATCGGGACGTCCGTGGACTGAATTTGTCAGCGACCTGGTGACGGGAGTCGGCAGCACGTACGACCAGCCCGCAGCAAACTACTACCGGGCCAATCGCGATCCCGCGACGCGTGGCGAGACGACGGCACGGTTGTTCTTGGGAACGCGACTGCAGTGTGCCAAGTGCCACAACCATCCGTTTGATCATTGGACGCAGAGCGATTATTACCAGTGGTCGAGTCTGTTTTCGCAGCTCGATTACGAACTGGGCGATAACAAACGCAAAGACAGGTTGGACAAGAACGAGTTTGTCGGCGAACAGGTCGTGCTGGTCTCGAAGCAGGCGGAAGTCAAGAATCCCACGACCGGCAAGGTCGCTCCACCGAAGTTCTTGGGCGGGCCGACCTTGGATGAAAAGGCTCGCAAGGATCGCTTGCAATCGGTCGCGGATTGGTTGACGACGGAGGATAACGAACTGTTCGCCCAGTCGCAGGTCAACTTCATCTGGTATCACCTGATGGGGATCGGGCTTGTCGATCCGATCGACGATTTCCGACTGACCAATCCTGCCAGCAACCCGCCGTTGATGCGGTATCTTGCCGATCACTTCGTGCAACAGAACTTCGATCTCCGCGCGGTGGTCCGCGAGATCATGAACTCGCAGACATATCAGCTGTCGGCGCTTCCCAACGCCACCAACGCGCACGATCAAACCAGTTACTCCCACGCGATCGTGCGACGCTTGCCGGCGGAGGTGCTGCTCGATTTGCAGAGCGATGTGTTGGACGATCCCGCGGCGTTTGATGGGTACCCGAAAGGAATCCGCGCGACGCAGATTCCGGGTGTGCAGAAGCGGCGCAAACGCGACGCCCGGCTTCAGTTGGGGGATCGGTTCTTGAAAACGTTTGGCAAACCAGAGCGGATTCTGGCCTGCGATTGCGAGCGTTCCAACGAAACGACGCTTAAGCAAGTCTTCATGTTGATCGGCGAGGGATTAAATCAACGACTGGCGTCGCGCAGCAACCGGATCGCCCGGCTGGCGGCATCGGAACTTAGCGGAGCCGAGATCGCCGATGAACTCTACTGGACGGCGCTGACGCGTCCGCCGAGCGACGCCGAACGCAGGCGGGCGGCGAAGCTGATCGACAACGCTTCGGATCGTCGCACCGCCGTCGAAGATCTCGCCTGGGCTCTGCTGAACGCCAAAGAGTTTTTGTTCCGGCGATAGGGAACGAGGCGATTGTCGTTCGCATTGAGGAGTTTCTTCGCGACGACGATTACGCTTCGGTCAACGCTTTGATGGCGTCGATCACATGCTGATCGTGACCGTCGACTTTGACACGCTTCCAAACTTTGGCGACTTTGCCTTCGGCATCGATCACAAAAGTCGAGCGTTGGATTCCCATGCTCTTTTTGCCGTACATGTTCTTTTCTCGCCACGCTCCATACGCTTCGGCGACCTTGTGGTCGGGATCGGCTAACAGCGGGAAGTTCAGTTCGTATTTGCTGCGGAACTTTGCGTGCGACTCGGTATCATCGGGACTCACGCCCAACACGGTCGCTCCCAATGCTTTGATCTCTTCGCTGCGATCGCGGAAGGCGCAGGCTTCTTTGGTGCAACCGGGCGTGTCGTCTTTGGGATAGAAGTAGAGGACAACGGGGCTGCCCTTCAAGCTGGACAAACGGACCTTGCCCCCTTCGTCGCTAGCCAAGTTAAACGCGGGTGCCTTCTGACCTGCTTCGATCCAGTCTGACATGAGTGATGTTCCTGTGAGCTGTTAGTCGATGCAACGCGTGCTGACGATCTACGCGCAGGGCGAGCGATTGCATTCGAGTTAGTTTGAATGTTGACGGCGAGGCCTACCGGCTTCGCTGCACGCCCATATTAGGCGTGTTCGGGCGATCCGAAAAGCAGGAGGGCGACGAGCCCAGGCGATGGGCGTGTGCACAGAAAAGCAGAGCGGGCGTGAAAGCTTGGCTCGTCGATACGGCGTGGGCTACAGCGGAATGATTGGAACAATCGTTGCGACCGTTTGTCGAACCGCCGCGTGGCATCAGATCTTGGCGAGCGTGGCTTCGCTTTCTAGCAAATTTCCCTGCCTCTGGTTTGTTCCGACAACACCCGTAACGTAGGGTTCCTTGGCATTTCTGCCCATTCCATCGAATCCATTCATGACGTTGTAGCGGGAGTCGTTCGTGTTGTTTGCCAGTCTTTGCCACAAGCGTGTTGTGTTTGTTGGGGTGATCGTGTTGTCCGTTGTTGCCGGAGCTGTCTTTGGCACAACGCGTGGTGATCAGACCGGACATGTTCCACCAGCGATCACGCCGATGGATCCGAACCTGGTGCTCGGTTACTCCACGTGCGCGAAGTGCCATCCCAACGAGATCGAAGTTTGGAAGGGAACGCCTCACTACGCAACGTTCGAAGAACTGCATCGTCGTCCCGAAGCCAAACAGATCGCGCAGAAGCTGGGCGTTTCGTCGATCAAATACGACGGTCGTTGCATCTCATGTCACTACACGCAGAAAACGGAGAACGGCGAAGTCTCAGCGATCTCCGGGATCTCTTGCGAATCGTGCCACGGTCCGGCAAAGAACTGGATCGACCTGCATTACAACTATGGCGGTGCGGGGATCACTCGTGAAAGTGAATCCAAAGAGCACCGCGAGAAACGGATCGCCGACAGTATTGCCGCCGGGATGCGGAATCCACACAACATCTACACGATGGCGCAGAGCTGTATGAAGTGCCACACCGTTCCCGATGAGGAACTGGTCAACGTCGGCGGACACAGCAGCGGCAGCCTCGATTTCGAAATGGTTTCGTGGTCCGAGGGGATGGTCCGACATCGCTTCTTGGCCGGCGGCGGAACGCACAACGCCAAGCACACGGCCGAGGAATTGAACCTGTTGTTTGTTAGCGGGATGATCGCCGATCTCGAATTCAGTCTGCGAGCGACCAGCAATGCGACCTCCAAGAGCACCTACGGTTACACCGTTGCAAAGCGAGCCTCCGCAGTCGCCAAACGCCTCGCCTCGGTCTACAAAAAGACACAGATTCCTCTGTTGCGAGAGATCATCGAAACCTACATGGCGGTGCCACTGAGTATCAACAATGCCGACGCGCTGAACGATGCGGCTGACAAGATCGCGAAGCTTGGTTATCAGTTTGCCGAAGAACATACCGGCGCCGAACTAACAGCGATCCAGCCCTACGTACCGGGCGAAGAACGTTGGCTGCAGCAGCAATAGCGGCTAACCACCAACCAAGTGTCGAACAGAGCACGGCCGTCGTCCCACCAAGGACTCCGCCGTGCTTTTTTCGTTGGCTTCTGGGCTGAAGCAACTGAAAGAATTCGCGTAACAGCAAGGGTGTTTGCTAAATCGCATCGCGATGGGCTGGAGCATTTGCAAGGCAACAGTCGGTCAACGGCGAATTGACTTTGCAATCGGCCGCCCCATCCGTGTTACGATAGAGAGAGCAAGAATCTTTGGATCAAAGGCTGCGAAGAGGGAGTGAAGACGCCATGAGTGAAAGCCAAGAGAGCCACGCATCTCAACTGGATAAAGAGCCAAGCCAAACAAAAGCTCTCGTCGAAGGGGCGACGGACGAACCGAATTGGATCGTCAAAACGGCGGGTGCATTCCGCGGCGACCCCGTATTTGCAGAAGTCGTCAAGCTCGGGAAAGAGATTCGCAACGCGGAGCAACCTGAACTGGATAGCTAGATGTTGCTACTCGATTCGGATCATCTCTCGGTGCTCTGGTACAGCGACGGTGCCGAGTTTGAGAGATTATATAGCCGCCTGGCAACACACACTGCAGCCGACGTGTTCGTGTCGATCGTCACCATCGACGAACAACTTCGTGGCTGGTTGGCATTCGTGAAAAAGGCCTCCAGAATTGATGGCGTCGTAAAAGGTTACGCGATGTTCCAACAAGTGCTCGAACGTTTTGTTGAAACTCAAGTCGTTGGATTCGATGATGCGGCAGCCGATGTCTTCACCGACCTGAGGTCCCAAAAGATTCGCATTGGAACGATGGACCTGCGGATCGCATCGATCGCGATCGCCAACGATCTGACCCTGCTGACTCGCAACACCGTCGATTTTGTTCGGGTTCCGAGCCTGCGATTCGAAGATTGGACGGCTGCCTGAATTCGCTTATTGCCAATCACCCGACAGACGTAAGATGAAGTCGAGTGCTTGGCGATCGGCTTGGTCGCTTCCGCCGCTGGAGATCGCTTCGACAAACTCGTTCGCGATCGATTCGATCCGCAAGTTTGCCGTCTCCAAGATCGCTTGATCCGCCGCGGCGGAAAGTCGATCGTTGCCGGCGGTGTCGCGGAAGATCACGTCATCGTCCCCACCGCCCCCTTCGATCCGGATCACGCTGACATCGCTCGCGTTTATCGATTGCGTTGCTCCATTGATCGTCAGGATGTGCTGCCCCGATGCGCTCGACGCTGGCGTGACCTCGATGATGTCGCGATCGTCGCTTCCCAGAATGGTTAAGGTCGCACCGGATCGCTGCAACTGAACGCCCTGAACTTCCGATGTCGAGACGGTGTCGCGCTGGATCGGTCGCGAGAGGATACGTCCCGAGTTGACGTATTGGGCTTTCTTTCCCGCTTCCATGAAGCTGTTGTTTTGCGAAACGCCAGCCGGTTCCAGAACGATACCGGTGATTTGGTTCTCCAAAACCGTCCCGCCCGTGCTGCCAGCAACCGCGTTGCCGTCGTGGTAATCGGTCGGTTGCTGTTGCGTGACGATGTAGGTTCCCGCGGGCAGGTTGGTGAATTGGTAGCGCCCCAACGCGTCGGTTGCTGTCGCGGCGGTAATCGATTGTCCTTGGAGATCGGTTCCCGACAGTCGGACAGTGATCCCGCTGAGCATCATTTCGCCGGCATCGGCGGACGTGTTCTGGTTCGCATCGACCCACACGCTGCCGGAAATCACGGCGGTTCGTGGATCGTCTTGAATTTCGACGGTGTGCGTGCTCGGGGAACCAACGCTGACCGCCCCATCGACCGCATCTCCCGCGACGGCGACCTGGAAGACCGCGGTTTCAAAAGGCTCTTGTAGATTGTCGTCGGTCAATTGCAATTGCACCGGCAACGTCGTTCCCGTTGCGCTTCCGGCGGGGAAGGTGATCGAGGTCGTCGTCAGCGTGTAATCATCGCTCGATGCTGTCCCTGTTCCGGTGGCGGTGATATTCACCGTGACCGCTTCGCCGATCGATCCGCCAGCTCCCGCATCCAAGCGGACGTTAAACGAATGCGAACCGGCGGCTTCTTGGACTGTACTGTTGGCGGAGGTGAAAGCGAACTGGGCCGTATCGTCGTTGGTGATCGTCGCCGTGGCGGAATTGTCGGCAAGCGTCACGCGATCGCTGATTCCGGCCGGCAGCCCCGTCAGCGCCGCGAGTATCAACTGGAACGTTTCATTGCGTTCGACTTTGGCATCACTGCCGATTTGCACGACGACGCTGCGTTGGGTGACGCCATCAAACGTGAGCGTTCCGTTGGTGTTCACATAGTCGTTGTCGGCGAGGGTTGCGGCGCCATCGGACAGCGAATATCCGATCGAGAAGCCCCCCTGCACGATCGCACTGGCTGTCACATCGAAGGTCAACGCGCCGGCCGATTCGGAACCGCTGACATCGGCAACGGTGATCGTTGCGGTGTCGTCGTCGACGATCGACGCCGTGACCGAAGTAAAGTCGACGGTCACGCGATCAGCCAATTCGTTGGGAACGCCGATCAGATTGCCAAACGCAACCGAAAACGATTCGTTCGCTTCGACGATGTTGTCCGCCGCGACGACGATCCGGACGGTCTGCGTTTCACCAGCGGTGCCACCGAAGTCGAGCGTCGAATCGACCGCCATGAAGTCGCCGTCGGCCGCTCGCGCGGTGCCATCGACTGTTGCGTAAGGCAAGCTGAACGGCGTTTGTATCGGATTCGATAGCGTCACGGTGTAAAAGAATTCGGTGCCGGTGGCCGAGGTTCCTTCGTTCTGCGTGACACTCGTTTGATCGATCGACAGGGTGGTCGTATCGTCGTCGACGATCGTCACGATCGCGCGGCTGTCCGGAATGTCGACGCGTTGGCCCGAAGCGAGTTGCTGCAGCTGGCCCAGGTTCAGTTCAAACGTCTCGTCCCCTTCGACGCGGCTGTCCTTGACGATCGAGACGGTGATCACCCGTGTCTCACCCGCGTCGCCGTTAAACGTGAGCGTGCCATCGTTGTCGATGTAGTCGCTTCCCGCGAACGCCGTCCCATCATCGGTCGTGTAGGGCAACACAAAGCCGCCAGGAACGGCATCGGTCAACTGGACCATGAACGAGAGGACCGTCGCGTCGTCGCCGGTACCTTCGGTCTCGCTGGGGGCCAGAGGCGAAAGGATCAGCCGCGGGAAGTCATCGTTCTGAATCGTTGCTGTGGCGGGCGAGCCGTCGATGTTGAGTTCGGTGAGTATCGAAGCCGCAGGCCCCGTCGGCGTCCCCAGCGAAACGGAGAAGGTCTCCGACGCTTCGACGCGATCGTCCTGGTTCACATCGATCGTGATCACCTTGGGCGTCGTCGAGCCGTCGAAAAAGACGAGCGTTCCGGTTCGCGCGACGTAATCGTTGTCGGCGACGGTGGCGGTCCCATCGACTGTGCTAAACGGAATCCGCAACTCGCCTTGGACCGGCGCCGATAATTCGACACGGAAATCGAACGGCGTGGTTGTCTGCGCAGACCCTTCGTCGGTCGCGGCTGGCGGAATTAAACGCAGCATCGCCGAATCGTCGTTAACCAAGGTGGTCGTGATCGACGGATCGACCAGCGTCAACTGGCTCAAGATCTCGGCGGATACGTCGGTGATCGGACCGATCGCCAACTGGAAGGTCTCATCGGTTTCGACCTTATTGTCGCGTGTGATCTGCACGCTGATCGTTTTTGTCAGCTCGGTCTCGGAAAAAGTCAACGTTCCCGAATTGGCGACATAGTCATCCCCGGCGGTCGCGGTGCCGTTGGAAGTTGCGTAGTCGAGAGAGAGTCCATCTTGAACGGGGTTGGAGAGCGTGACGGTGTAGTCGATCGTATCGTTTCCACTGGCCGTTCCCTCGTCGCGACTTGTCTGACCCGTGAGCGTGATGGTTGCCGTGTCGTCGTTGACGATCGTCAGAGTGATCGGGCTGCCGTTGGTCGTGATCCGTTCGCGAATCGAATCGGTGGTGGCGGTCAACGCGCCCAACGCGAATTGAAACTGTTCGTTCAGTTCAACGATGTTGTCGTGATTGACCAACACGGTCACCTGATGCGTTTCTCCATCGGTGCCAACAAATGAGAGCGAACCGTCGTTGTCGACATAGTCGCCGCTGGCCGCGGTGGCTGTTCCATCGTTGGTGGTGTATTCGATATCGAAACCGCCGGTGACATTGCCGGTCAGGGCGAGATCAAACGTGAACGCGGTGGTCCCGCCCACGGTCCCTTCGTCCTGAGACGCCGAAACCGCGGTTACCCGCAACCTCGCCGTATCATTGTCGCGATTGATGATCGTCAGGTCGCGTGGGTTGAAGCCACTGAAGCGGACGTCGTCGCTGACAACGGGCGACGTGACGATCGTGGTCGCGATGTCGCCGTCGACACTTGCGTCGTCGACGCCGATGGCCGTCACTCGCTGCGGAACGTCCCAATTATCGGGCGTGAAGATCAGCTGGCTGTGCGAAATCGTGACTTCGCCGCTGTCGTTGGTTGCCAGGTCGAAGCGAACTTCACCCGTCGGTTGCTTGGTCAGGACGGCATCAAAAAAGGTAGGCGTCCCGTTTTCGGAGGTTTCCAGATCGCCGGCGGGCGTGAAGCGGACGCCTACCTCGTCGTCGATGTTCGATGCAGTGATCGCGGGAATCACAACGGCCGTATATTTCGCGTCGTCGCTGCTGATCGTTGCGTCGACGGTATAGTCGACTTGGTCATCTTCCAAGCTGTCATCGACGCCGCTGACCGTGACCGTTTGTGCGATGTTCCAATTGGCGGGAGTGAAGGTCAGCGTTTGCGGATCGACAGTTCCTTCGGTTGTGTCGGACGAGACAAGCGTCACCGTCACGTCGCTGGTCGGTTCGCTGTTCAAGACGACGACAAATTGATCGGAGGTCCCGTCCTCGCCGGTCGTTAGATTCCCAGGAGGCGTGACCGTGACACCGGCGGTATCGTCGTTGAGGTTTTGGAACGATTGAGCTGGCAGCGTGAGAGCTGCGTATTTTGCATCGTCGCTGCTGACACTGAACTGAATCTGGTAATCGATATCCCCGTCGTCGACGTCGTCGTTCACGCCGCTGACGGTGACGCTCTGAGCCACATTCCAATTGTCGGCGGTGAAAACCAACGAACTCGCGGAGACGGTCCCTTCGGTCGTGTCGGTCGATGTGATCGCGATCGTGACGTCCGATGTCGGTTGGCTGTCGAGAACGAATTGCATCGTCGCAGCCGTTCCGGTCCCCGCTTCGCTCGTCTGCGTAGTCGTCGATGGCGTGAGCGTGATCCCGGCGGTATCGCCATCGTCTTGGTTGGTCAGCAAAATGTCGCGGGGATCGAATCCGGAGAATAGCGGATCGTCGCTTTGCACGACCGACGTGGTCACTCGGAAATCGACATCGCCATCGTCAATGTCGTCGTCGACGCCGCGAACGGTGATCGTTTGCGGAACGTTCCAATTGTCCGAAGTGAAGAGGACTGAATCGATGTCGATCGTCGCTTCGGTTGTGTCGCTGGAGGATAGCCCGATGGTGACGTCGCTGCTGGGCTGTTCGTCCAAGACAATCGTAAACGTCACCTCGGTACCGGTCTCGCTGGTTGTGGCAGCCGACGGCGCTGAGATCGTGATCGGGACTTCGTCATCTTGATTAGTTACAGTAACCGATGCGATCGGGATCGCGTTGTAGACCGGATCGGTCGACGTGGCAGTCAGTTGAATCGAGTAGTCGACGTCGCCGTCCTTTTCCGCATCGTCGACGCCTGTGGCGGTGACCGTTTGCGGCACGTTCCAGTTCAACGTGGTGAAGGTTAACGTTTGCGGAGCGACAGTTCCCTCGGCGGTGTTGTCCGACGCAAGGGCGATCGTGACGTCGGCTGTCGGTTGCGAATCCAACTGCACCGTGAAGATCGCCACGCCTCCATCTTCGCTTGTCGACAACGGCCCATCGGATTCGATACGAACCCCGGCGACATCGTCGTCCAAATTCGAAACGACAAGGTCCGCGGTCTCGATCGCGTTGTATTTCGGATCGGCACTCAGGGCATTAAAACGGATCGAATAATCGACCGGACCGTCGTCGATGAAATCATCGACTCCCGTCAGCGTGACGGTCTGTGGCGTATCCCAGTTGGTGGCGTCGAAGATCAATTGAGTCGGAGCGACGGTTCCTTCGCCGGTATCGCTCGAGATCAGCTCGATAATCACCGACGCTGTCGGTTCAGAGTTCAGCGTGACGGTAACCTCGGTCGAACCGTCGGCCGCCGTTTCGCTGGTGGTAACGTCGACACGTGGGCTGACGTTGATCCCCGCGACGTCGCCGTTGTCGTTATTGGTCAGCAACACATCGGCCGGCTTGAGCCCTGAAAAATCGGGGTCGTTGCTGACGACAGGCGAAGTGATGATGCGGTAGTCGACGTTGCCATCGTCGATGAAATCATCGACTCCCGTGACCGTAACGGTTTGTGGTGTGTCCCAGTTTTGGCTGGTGAACGTTAACGAAGTCAGGTCGATCGTCGCTTCGCCAAGGTCGCTCGACGAGAGATCGATCCTGACATTGTCGGTCGGTTGCTGATCCAAGACGACGGTGAACGTAACGCTTGTTCCATCCTCGCTGGTCGCGCTCGACGACGGCGCGGAGATCGTGACCGGAATCTCGTTGTCTTCGTTCGTGATTTGGACGGTTCCGACTGCCAAGTCGTTGTATTTGGGATCGGTCGAGGTCAACGCGAAGCCAACGGTATAGTCGACGCTGCCATCTTTCACGTCGTCGTTCTGGCCGACCACGGTGACGGTTTGCGGTTGGTTCCAATTGGTCGATGTGAATGTCAACGGTTGCGAGCTGACGAGCCCTTCGCTGCCGTCGCCGGATTGCGGAGTGACGGTGACGTTTTGCAGCGGTTGAGAAGTCAATTGAACGGTGAACGTTGCCACCGCCGCGTCTTCGCTGGTGACAAGGCCCGTGGCAGGCGTTAGGGTCAGCCCGGCAACATCGTTGTTGGTGTTTCGTATCGCCTGATCGCTGACTGGCAGATCGTTGTACTTTCCGTCTGCGCTTAGCACGTCAAACCGGACCGAATACGATGCGTCGCCGTCGTCGACGAGATCATCGACTCCGGTCACCGTGACGGTCCGGGGCGTGTTCCAATTGCTCGTCGTAAACGTCAACTGGATTGGACTGACAGTTCCCTCGGAGGTGTTGCTGGACGTTAGATCGATCGTCACTGGCGCGACGGGCTGTGTCGCCAACGCGACGGTAAAGGTCGCGGTGCCTCCCGCTTCGGTCGTGGTTAAGTCGGGATCGGCGTTAACGACAACGGCGGCTTGATCGCCAACACTTTGGTTGACAACGGTCACGTCGGCAGGGTTGACGCCACTGTAGTTTGGATCGCTGCTTTGAATCGCCGACGTAATGATCGTGTAGCTGACGTCGCCATCGTCGATGTTGTCGTCGACGCCGGTCACCGTGAAGGTCTTCGGCTGGTTCCAGTTCTGTGGTGTGAAGACGACCGACGCGGGCGATACCGTTCCCTCGGTGAGATCGCTCGACGAGAGGGCGATCGTCACGTTAGAGGTCGGTTCTTTGTCGATGCTGACGCTGAAGGTCGCCTGTCGTCCGGTTTCGTCGGTGATCGCATCGCCGACCGGTTGAATCGTAACGTTGACTTCGTTATCAGCATTGGTTGCCGAGATCGATGGAGCTTGCAGGCCATCGTAAGCGAGATCGTTCGATGCGAGTGAGAGGCTGATCGTGTAACCGATATCGCCGTCCTGGACCGGATCGTCGACGCCGGTGAGCGTCACCGTCTGGGCGACATTCCAGTTGGTTGTCGAAAACGTAATCGGGCTCGGCGCGACGGTTCCCTCGGTGGTGTCGCTCGATGTGAAGCTGACGACCACATTGCCCGTCGGTTGCGAATCCAAACGGATATTAAAGCTGTCGGTCCCGCCTCCTTCGGTCGTTCGCAGCCCGGAGGTGCGGCTGATCGTAACCCCGGCCGGATCGTCATCGACATTCGTGACGGGAAGGCTCTGGTTCAGCACGTATTTGGGATCGGTCGATGTCGATGAAACCTGGACTGCGTAGTCGATGTTGCCATCGGAAAGCGCATCGTTGACGCCGCTGATCGTGATCGTTCGCGGCGAGTTCCAGTTACTGGTCGTAAAGGTCTGGCTCGCGGGTGATACCGTCCCTTCGCTCGAATCGGACGAAGCAAACGAGACGACAACCGTCGCTGTCGGCTGGCTGCTCAATCGGATCGTGAAGCTCGTATTTTGTTGGGCTCCACTCTCGGCAGTCGTCAGGCCCGTTGTTGGCGAAATCGTAAAACCTGCCGTGTCGGCATCGTCGGCGTTGGTGAGCGATACGTTGGGGACTTCGCTGGCACTCAGTTGATACTTCGGGTCGGCCGAAGACGTTGCCGTCGTGATCACGCTGTAAACGATGTCGCCATCGTCGACGTTGTCGTTCAGGCCGGCAACGGTCACGGTTTGGGGCGTGTTCCAATTGGTGACGTTGAAGCTGAGCGACGACGTCGACAACGTTCCTTCCGTCGTGTCGGACGACACCAAACCGACAGTCACATTGCCCAATGGACGCGATTGCAAGCGGACGGTAAAGGTTGCGGTGCTGCCATCCTCTCCCGTGACCAGACCACTGGTCGGCGTGACGACAACTCCCGCGGTGTCGTCATCGACGTTCGTCACCGTGACCTCATTGGCACTTAGCGCCGTGTAGGCGGCATCCGATCCGGTCGGCTTGGCCAAGACGATCTTGTACGATTGATCGCCATCGTCGATATCGTCGTTCTGTCCGGTCACCGTAACGGTTTGCGGGACGTTCCAGTTACTGGTCGTGAAGACCAACTGGCTCGGCGAAACAGTCCCTTCCAACGCGTTGTTGCTGGACAATGGGATCGTCACCGTCGCGGTCGGCTGGCTGTTCAGCACGACGCGGAACGTATCGGTTCGCGTTCCCGATTCACGCGTTGTCAAACCGGTGGCATCCAGGATCGTGATCCCCGCGGCGTCGCCATCGTCAAGATTGGTGACCGAGATGTCCGACGGATTGACGCCGTTGAACTTGCTGTCGGTGCTGGTGATCGCAGAGGTGATGATTTGAAACGGAACGTTTCCGTCGGCGATGCTGTCGTTGACGCCGGTCACCGTGACCGTTTGGGGCGTGTTCCAATTCGTCGATGTGAAGCTCAGACTGCTCTTGTCGATCGTCCCTTCGGTGGTGTCGCTCGACGATAGGTTAAACGACACGCTGCCGGTCGGCTGTTCGCCCAGGCGAACTGTAAAGCTGGAACTGCCGCCGGCTTCACTTGTCTGCAGACCGGTCGTTGGCGTGACGATGACGTTCGATGCGATTTCGATCGATGCCCCAACAACCGTCACTTCCGACGCAGGGATCTGACGTAGGTCCCACATTTGAATCGAACGCGTTGGGCCATCGGCGTCGTCGATCGAAAGGTTCAACGTGCCGGGAGCCGATGGGGTGATTGTCGTCGAGAACAGCAAATACTCAGCCGTCCGCTGAGTGTCGTTCGACGGTGGTGTCGCGTCGGAATCGCTACCGCCAACTTCATCGATCACCCCGACGGTGTTCAAGTCGCCACCGGTCGACATGCTGTAGCCGGGACCATGGGTGATCGAACCCGATGCGGTAGCCAAGCTGCTGTTGTAGTTCACATCGAGGTAGGCGCGGAAGATTCCGTCCGGTCCGGTGGTCTGGACGTCCTGGACATACGCGCGCAGCGTGTAGTCCTGCCCTACCGATAGCGACGTCACGGCACTATCCGCCGCATCGACGAACTCAAAACGCAACTGCACGTCGCCGGCAAGCAGTTGCCGCTGCTCGAGTCGTTCCGACTGCAGCACCCGCCGCCGCAGCGCACGACGCCGCGAAGATGTCGATTTTCGTAACAGTTTTCGCAGGGAAAGTGGGGTTCGCATCAAATCTGGCGAGGGTAAAAGAGACGGGACGGGGAAGCGATGGGGCACGCAGCGACAAACCGTTGGATACTACTTGGGCCCAAAAAATTCCGCAATTTATTCCATCGCGGGATCGGTTTGTATTACAGGCATGCTAACGATCCGCACGATTGTGCCGATTACATCCCCTGAATTGCAAACGGGGGGAGTCGCCAACGTTGGAACCTCGAATGCCTCGGGTGAGTTTGCCTGCCGATGTTTCACGCTTTTTTTGAGGCGATGGATTTTGTCGGCTACCAACAAAAAAGCGTGTGACGAGAACGCCACACGCTTTGCAGACCGTTTCAAGAAGCAACCGGTTGGTCGCTACGGAATGAAGATGTCGAAATTGATGAATGGGATCAACACGTTGTCGACATGATAGAAGTCGGCACCCGCACCGCCATCGACAAGGATGGTGCCGAGCAGACCGCCGGGGAAGTCGACATCGGTGCGTAGTTCCAGCGTATCGACGCCCGTCAAGAAGAGGACGCGGACCATCGATTTAACTTCGGCGTTCTCCATGAACAGCATGTCATCGCCGGCGCCGAAATCGATATCGAGCATGTCGATTTCGATCTGGCTGGTGGCACCCATGAACTGAACCGAGTCTTCGCCGTCGCCGAACGTCAGCATGACCATACCGTCAAAGGTCGATCCGCCCGCGGAATCGCTGACGTTAAACACATCGTCGCCGTCGTCGCCGATAAAGATGATCGACGCGTCGACGCCCAACGATCCGGTGTCGCGTCCGCCGATCTCGCTGTCCCGAATGTCGGTTTGGCTACCCCAACTGCCCGTTCCATTATTCAGGCTCAAACCATACTGCATGGTCGAATTCTGAGACAAGAAGAGATCGAATCCATCGCCATTGGCGATCTCGACAGCATCGCCATACCCACCGTTGACTGGAACAACGGTATCGCGGGCTTTGGTGTCGGTGCCAATATTGCTATCGACGATGACGGTTTCGGTGTGTCCATCGAAGTTCTCGATGTCCAGATGGCCCAAAACATCAGCCTGATTAAAGACAACGATGTCGACAGCCACGCTCAAACTAGTCGGCGTTGCGCCGCCAGCGGTCGGCGGAGCGACGATCAGCCCCGGTGGCAATTGATCGCCATTGACGATGTTAATGCCACCGAAGATCGTTGGCCGGGCGAGCGTTCCGGTCGGCAAGAACCCCGTGGTGTCGGGATCGTTCGCCGACGTGAACGATGTCAAACTGCTGCCGTCACCGTTGACGATGCTGACCACAGGATCCGCAGGCGATCCAGGACCGCCGGGACGGAAGAACTGTTCCGCACCGATCGATGTCGCATCGATGACAACGACATCATCGCCATTGCCATTGACAATAAACAGCGTCCCTTCGATCTCGCTGCCGCTGATATCCGTCTTCGTATCACCGTTGTTGTTGTCGATATCAACGTTATGACGGATGATCGAACCTTCGATCTGAAGTTCGCTGTACGCGATATCCGTACGCGAAATCAACAAGTCTTCCCCGATATCGACATTCAAGAGGATATTGGTGTCATCGTCGCGATTGGTGATGATCAGATTCTCACCGATCTCGGTCGGGTTGGAGTTGTCACCCAACGTGAAGATGTCATCGCCATTTCCGAGTTCGACGATGATATCGTCGGTGATCCCGTTGATCGTCAGCGATGCAAAGGTCTGAGCCCCGCCATCAAGCGTCAGCAGAGTGCCGTTTTCGCCCTGCACGACAAACTGCCCCGGAACCGCGGTCCCATGAACGGCGATCCGATTGCTCGAAACGTCGCCATCGAGCGTCAGATCGCCGACGACTGTCGTATCGACGTTGACAACACCGGCTAGCAGCCGGCGGTCTTCCAAACATTCAGCCCTCAGACGTCGACGTGCCTGCTGTTTTCGACGCAGCGATTGAGCAGGCTTTTTCGACTTTCGAAATAGCGACAACATTCAAGATCTCCCCGTAAGTAGCACTCGATGGCAACTTGGAAAATGAGAAAGAGACATGCCATCCCTGGCCGCACGCAATCAACTTAGATCGGGTGCCGCAACGACCGCGCCTAATTTTGGCGATTGAAAGGATTCTTCCAATGCCACCGTTTGACAGGTTCGTGCCACTTATCTCACTTATACTCACGGCGCCGATTACCGACAAGCAAATCGTTTTCGAATGCACAAATCTTTACCTAAGTATTTGATATCGAGGTGGCACAGATTAAGTGTCCGGTAAACTCGCGGTCATCGCGAGGCTCTCGCCAATCGGCAAAGTCTGCCGTTTCGTGCTCGCATCCGAACAATTCCTTCGGCGAACACAATTTTCCGATCTAGAACGGGCCGCAAGCGCGGAATATAGTAGATCCAACGATTGCACCGCATCTCCAGGCGGTAACACGTTGGGCCAACCGGGGCGTTGGCACGGTGCAATCATCACGGCAGGGAGCCCAGGCAAGGTCAGGAGCTTCAGGCGTGTTTGGTTCTCATCTTTTTCGTTCCCATTCCAAAAACGTTGCTGCGGGGCAGAGCGAACCGTCGCAGCGGAGTTCGCGTCTGGAACGCAAACGCGATACAAAGCGACGTCGACGCAACCGCTTGGGACGGCAGATCGAACGACTCGAAACGCGCCAATTGTTAGCTGCCGATATCGGCGTCGCCTACGGTGGAGTCGCCGACGCCTCGATCAGCGAAACCAACAGCGGGCTGATCCTCGCCCTGGACACGTCCGCACCGATCGCTGCACCGCTCCACAACGACAACCTGACTAACGACAGCGGTATCAATGGAGCCGCGTTTACCGCCGACGGACGCCTGTTTGTCGCGATCAACGATGCCGCCGGTGGCACTTCGGCGTTGCAACGGATCGATCCACGGTCGGGTACCGCGATCGGAGCGCCGATCGATCTGGCGATTCGCATCGACGACATGGCGACCGATCTGGCAAGCGACACGATTTATGCACTGGGCAGCAGCGGCGGAGCGATCGCCAGTCAGATGTCGCTGTACACGGTCGACATTTCCAACGGATCGATCACGCTTGCTGGACACGTGGATGCTTCGATGCCCGGTGGACTAGCGATCGACGCGTCGGGCAAAGCCTTTGTTACCGCACGAAACGCAACGACGGAAGCGGCTCTTCTGCTGGAGATCGATCCAGGCGACGGCAGCATTCTGACGTCGACAGCTCTCGGCGGTGCCGCTCAGTTTTCTGGTAACTTCGCCGGCCTGGGCTATCGCGACGATGGTGTTCTGGTCGGCAGTGATGCAGCCAATGGAAAGCTGTTCCAAATCGATTCGGCCAGTGGAGCGATGTCGCTTGTTCCCCTGCAAGATCCCATCCACGGCGTCTTGGGCGATCTCGCATTTTCGCCGCAGCAACGTGTAACCGATCAGATCTATAGTGAAAACTTTAGTCTCGGCGATGGTGATTTCACGATCGACAACACCGGCGGTACGATCAACGGACTGTGGCACCGTTCCCCCGGTCGACGCTTCGATGGATTGTTGAACCACACGCCGATCCAATCGTTCTACTATGGAGCGTTTGAAACCGCGTTCGGTGAGGGGCACTATGTTTTGACCGAGTCGCACCGCGGCACGATCACATCACCGTTGATCTCGCTTCCCGATAAAGGGACGACGATCGTCAGCTTCTCGTATCTGTTGGACACTCGTCCCGAATTGGACACCGATTTTGTTAGCGTTTCGATTCTCGTCGATGGTGTGGCGACGCAGATCCTGTCGCGACAAGATGGTTCGTTGCCGCAGACGACGGTCCATCAATGGTTGTCTGCAACCCATGACATCAGCCAGTTCAACGGCCAAGAGATTCAGATCCAGTTTCTATTCGACACGGGTGAAATTCCTCGGATCGATCCCGAGGGTTGGTACGTCGACGATATCGAGATCATCAACACGCCGCCTCCTGCGATCTCCGGCTACAAATGGAACGACCTGAACGCCGATGGCATCTGGGACGATGACGAACCGGGGCTCAACGGTTGGCAGATCTATCTCGATGCCAACGCCAACGGTCGCTACGACGTGGGCACGGAAAAGCTGTTCGAAACCCGCAACGACGGCACGCATGATGGCGCCTATTGGTTCGACGACTTGGATGCGGGAACCTACATCGTTCGTGAGCTTGTGCCCGAGGGATGGAAGCAGAGTTACGCAGGTGCCGCGGCAGACTTCCAGCACGTGGTGACAATCGATCCGGCGGCTGGAATTTGTGTCAACGGCATGTTTGGCGAAGAGCAGCTTCCCAACTTTGGCAACTACCAGGCCGACATCTCGGGCTACAAATGGCACGACGTCAATTTTGACGGTGTCTGGGACGCTGGCGAACTCGGGCTCAACGGTTGGGAAATCTATCTCGATCTCAATAACGACGGAGATTTTGATCAGGGCGTCGACCAAAAAACGACAACGGCGTTTGATGGAACCCATGATGGCGCGTACAGCTTCACCGGCTTGGCTGCGGGAACCTATACCGTTCGCGAAATTGTCCCCGAGGGTTGGAAGCAGAGCTACCCCGGTGCGGCATCCAATTTCCAACACGTCGTCACGATCGATCCGCCCAATGGACTGCGACACATTAGTCGTTTTGAAGTGACCGAGTCGGCGAACTTCGGAAATTGGCGACCACAGGTGATCGGATACAAGTGGGATGACATCGATGGCGATGGCGTCTGGGACGACAACGAACCAGGACTCAACGACTGGATCATCTACGTCGATCACAACAACGACGGTTTGCTGGACGCCGATGAACCACGGTTCACAACGCAGAACGATGGCGAACATGATGGCGCGTTCTGGTTCGATGGACTGGCGGTCGGCCAGCACACGTTGCGCGAGGTGCTGCCGCCCGATTCGTTGCAAACCTATCCCGGCGCCGCGACCGATTGGGGCCATGAGATTACGATCTCGTCGGATCCGAACGCACAGATCGTCGGCCGTTTTGGTGAAGAAGAAGTTCCCAATTTTGGCAATAGCCAGATCGACATCTTGGGGCATAAGTGGAACGACGTCGATGGCGATGGCGATTGGGACGATGATGAATCGGGACTCAACGGCTGGACGATTTATCTGGACCTCAATAACGACGGCGATTTCGATGCCGGCGGTCCGACCCCCGAACCAAGCTTTGTGACGACGAACTATCGCGGCCAGGATGGCGTCTATTATTTCAGCGGACTTGAGCCGGGCGAATACACGGTGCGCGAACTGGATCGCGACGGCTGGCAACAGACCTATCCCGAGCCAATCGATTCGGTAGCCCCAGGACATGTGGTCACGATCGATCCGCCCGCGGGCATCCGCGTGATCAGCGATGCGGGTGTTGCAGCGGTCGCCAATTTTGGCAACACCCAGGTCGCTGATCTAAAGATCACGAAAACCGCGTTGGAGACGATGGTCACCGAAGGGGACTTTGTGATCTTCGAAGTCACCGCGGAGAACGTGGTTCCCGAAGGGGCTAACCCCGACGATTACGCGACGGCGTCCGGAATTGTGGTGACCGATCGATTGCCCGATGGGCTCGAGCCAGTCCGCGATAGCACTGGCGCGATCGTTCAGCCATCGACAAGCATTGGCAACGCGGCGGTCTCTGCCGTTGCCGGAGTCGCGACGATCACCTGGAGCGGCTTCGAGCTCGCCCCTGGCGAATCCGCGACGATGCAATTTGCTGTTCGGGTGAAAAGCGACGTCGGATCGACACAAATCGAAAACATCGCCACGGGCACTTCGGATCAGCGCGATCCCGATCCAACAAACAACGACGACACCAACCCAGACGGCAAAGCAACGCTAGATGTCGCCGCACTGGTCCAGTTCATTTTGCCGATCGGAACGCTACGCGAGGGCAATTTTGAATTTATCGCCCCCCAAGCCACCACCGGTCCGATCATCAGTGGATTCAAATGGAACGACGTCGACGCGGATGGGATCTGGGACACTGCCGAACCCGCGTTGCCAGGGTTTGCGTTTCTACTTGAAAAAATCAGCAATGGAACCATCGATCCAAGTTTTGCCGTTGCAGTCGCGGTGACCGATTCCGAAGGAAAGTTCACGTTCACGCTCGATGGAGACGGAAACCCGTTGAGCGATGGAACTTATCGCATCCGGGAATCGTTGGCTGTTGGCGCCGCAACCATTGTTCACTACACCAACACGGTGATCGAGGGAAGTGATTTTCAAGAAGTCACCGTTGAGAATGGTGGTTCGGTTATCGGCATCGTATCTTCGGACGATGCTCCGAATTTTGGCAGCTACCAATATGTGCCTTACCTGCGTCCTTCCGATGACCTACCGGGGCATCTCGCGGTCTGGGAATCAGAGCTTCAACGGGACGCTGTCGACCAAGTTCTAGCACAAGCCGACTTGTTGGACACGACGATTGATACGCTTCGACCATGGCAAGCATTTACGGTGAAGAATACCTCTGCCGGTACAGTGACCATCGATGGTGTGCGGTTCGATGGAAATGGCAATGGGCAAGCCAGCGATTATGTCACGGTCATGTTGATCGATGATGCTGGAAACTTAACGACGCCAGACTTCGCGACAGGCGTTCCAATCCCTGCGGGCGACTCTGTCGCGTTCATGGCAATGTACGATCCGGCGGTTCGATCGACCAACGGAAGCCAAACGTTTTCACAAAGCCCCGAATGGAGTGGCGAGACCCACACAGCCGCGCACACGTTTTCTGCAACCGACACCTTGGTCTTAACGACAGCCGGTGACACGCCAGACTACCGCATTCGCTTGGTGGGCGGATCGACCTTCGATGGCGATATCTTCCATTCGGGATCCGTGAACTTTGATGACTATGAACGTTATCGCACGCTTGTCGGAGCGAATAACGAGGTAATATCGGCTGACGATGAACGTTTCGACTTTACAAGCGACATCAACACCCATTGCCCCAACGGTGCCGACGAAACCATCGGAACTTGCACTTGGGCTCTCAGACCTGATCCATCGAGGACGATCGGTATGGAGAATCCGCTGCGGGAAATTGGACTGGGTGATTTTGGGCCGCTCAATTGGGAGCAAAATTTTGTGCGTCCCGTCTGGATCGATTTAGATTCAGGTACATCCAGCGACAGCATGGGGACGGGGCACCAAAGCGTTTACACCGGCGGACAGCTATTGGTCGCTTCGTCTGAAGCGTTCATTGGCGCTGACGACAACCTGATTTTGGAGTCGATGAGGATCTCCCTCGAGGATGCTCTCTCCGCTGACGAAATCATGCTGAACGGCTCGTTGGATGTGGCGGGACGGGAACTGAAGGTGACAATCACCGACGGCAAGATCATCGAAATTGAATCTCTTGGAAACGATCAGAACTTCTTGGTGAGAGATGCCCTATCCGCCCTCCAAGCACTCGAATTTTCAACGAGCGGTTTGGCTGTCCTTCGAGACGTGCGCGTCCATGTGGAGATCGTAGTTGCCGAGGTAACGGCCGGAAATGTCAG
Organism: Rosistilla oblonga; assembly: GCF_007751715.1. Taxonomy (NCBI): domain Bacteria; kingdom Pseudomonadati; phylum Planctomycetota; class Planctomycetia; order Pirellulales; family Pirellulaceae; genus Rosistilla; species Rosistilla oblonga. The sequence goes on from NZ_CP036292.1 coordinate 5,517,681, forward strand.
TCAGCAGTTTGCCGTCACCAATCAAGCGGGCAGGACATCGTCGACCGATGCAACGATCCTCATCGTTCCCACCATCTGAGAACGCCAAACCGTCCATTGGTCATTGCAAGCATTCACGCGTTGCGTGCGGCAATCCGCATCGCAAATAGAAATGCACAATTTCCGAAGATTTGCTAAAGTCTCGGGATTGACCTGCACTCAAAGAATATCCGACAGTTCGCTGCGACGGGAGTTCTCGCGTGTTCGTTCCAAGGATGGAATCGATCTGGAACTCTTGAGGTGTCACAGGATGACGATCAGATGCGCAGACCGAACGGAATTCGAAAGCGACATAGCTCACTGACATTCGAGTCACTGGAAGCGCGGCGTCAGTTGGCGTTTGTTGCCTTTGAAATGCAGGTTCTCGAAGACATCGACGGAGTTCCTGGTGCTGTTTTGGAGCGTCCATTGGATGCGGGAGAAACCTTCTTTTTGGCAATTGATGCCATCGAAACCGCTCCTCACTACGATGGGTTTGCTGGCATCGCGTTGGATGTTCGCTGGGATTCGGAAAACATTAAAACTCTTGAAACGATGGACACGTTGACCGACACCGTGTCGGATGCTTTGACCTTGTTCCGAAACGGGTTTATCGAAGCGGAACGTGGCCGAATTACCAACCTCGCTGGTGCCAATCCAAATTACGGTGGATTCGGTGATGGTGAGCTGGCGAGATTTGCGACGATCCACTTTGAGGCGATTGCGGCAACGGAAGCAACGAGCTTTACTCTTGAGGAAGGCGTCTCGCAAACAGCTGCGTACCACGGTGCAGGGTTGCGGCACGAAGATTTTGATTTCGACGTGGAAACGTTGTCGATCGTAGCGTCTTCGGCAGACGTCGACCTGGACAACGGCGGCGAACCGGAATTGCCGCCAGCCGAAATTGTTCCACCATCGGAGCCGTCGCCTTCACTTCCGCCAACGATTGACCCTACCGACGAGATAACGTTCCCGACCACTGATGAGTCGAACACGACGGATGATGTTGCAGCGTCAACGGATGCCAACTCGGATGTCACGCTGTCGCTAGTCTCCGACGCGACCGGAGAGGTGCAGATTGGTGATTTGATCACGATCGACGTCCAGGTTTCGGAATCCGATCCCGATGCCCATGGCGTCGGTGGAATTTCGATCGATGTCGACTGGGATCCTAGTGAGTTGCAGTTGGTGAATTCGGGTTCGATTACCGACGCGATCACCGAAAACTTTCCTGGCTTTCAGGGCGGAAGCGTCGACACGGTGGCTGGGTTTATCGATGAACTGACCGGTGCGTCGTTTGAATCGGCGGGGATCGGGCGGGCGATCGGCGATGGAGTCGCCGAGACGTTTGTCACGTTGACTTTTGTAGCTCTTAAGCCCACCGACGGTTCTGCGGTTACTGTCTCCTTGGGAGATGGCGGCGTCGGTCTGGTCGGCGACACCTCGGGCGCACCGATCGATGTCGCAGATGCCGAAACAAATGTAGAAATCGCCACCGCCGCATTGCCTCCGTTGATTCAAATTTCCACTTCGGGAACCGATGGCGGTTTGGAGTTTGTTGCGCCGGCGAACAACGGCGTTCAATCGACGCTGCTGCGTCCTGGAAGCGTCGATTCCTTGCAGTACATCGAGATTGCCAACGTCGGTGAAACGATCCTGGAAGTCTATGAGCTCCAGTTTGGAGTCGCGGGACTATCGATCGCCGCAAGCGACTTGGCATTGGCAGATGGTTTCACTGTAGCACCGGGCCAGTCGCAACGGATCGCCGTCCAGTTCACCGCAACAGAGGCGGGAAGCGTTAACGAATCCGAAGGGATTGTTGTCGTTAGCAACGCCGGCAATCGCGGCCGGTATGCGATCAGCACAACCGCCGAAACCACTTTCGCAGCCGATTTGAATCTCGATGGCCGCGTGAATATCGCCGACGTCGTACTGCTGGACAGCGTGTTTGGACAAACCCGCGGCGACGGAATGTACAGTGAAAGCCACGACCCAAACCTCGATGGCAGCATCGACTTGGGAGACTTTGGGCTGTTGAACGCTCAGTTCGGAATGCAGCAGAGTAGCGAATCATTTGCCGTCGACTTCGACGACGAGGACGACGATCCATTCGATTCGACACTCGATCTTCTCGCCTTGGACGCGCTAGCCAACACGAATGGCGTCAGCTGAAACACCGCGTCCCTCGTGGCGACTTAGGGGCAGAGAACGCGTTGTTGGCGTGAACGGAATGCCAAACAAACGCTCCTGGCGTTCCGAAGTTGTCGAAATGTGACGCGACGAACCGTTGGTGATATTGTCAAAGCGGGGTTTCCAAGAGAGTATGGTGAACCGACGAATTGTCGTCTTTTCCCACCTCCCTTCCTCGCAAGAAAAAGTCCTTCCCGATGCGAACGATGATCGATGGCCACCTCGACTTGGCCTGGAACGCTACTTCTTTTGATCGCGATCTACGACTCTCCCTCGATGAGATCCGGACGCGTGAGCAGTCGATGACCGATCTGAAGTCGCGAACGCGCGGCACCACCTGCTTTCCCGAACTCCAAGCCAGCAAGATCCAAGTCTGTATCGCAACCCTGCTGGCTCGCAGCGGGCCCGCGACCGATCGGCAAACAGGATATGCGCGGACCGATCTCGATTTTGCGCATCACATCGGCGCCTATGCCGCCGCGCATGCGCAACTGGCTTGTTATCAATTGTGGGAACAACAGGGAGCGATCCGATGGATCCGGACGCTGACGGACCTGGAGGATCATTGGAGCAAGTGCAACGGTGAATCCGAACCGCCGCTGGGAATGATCTTATCGATGGAAGGTGCCGATCCGATTTCGGATCCCGATGAACTGCCCTACTGGTTTGGCGCTGGCCTGCGGGCGATCGGATTGTCTCACTATGGACACGGCCAATATGCGGCGGGAACTGCTGTCGAAGGTGGACTGACCGAAAAGGGAGAACAGCTGTTAGACGCGATGGCGAAACTCGGCATGGGGTTGGATGTAACACATCTGGCCGATCGTGCGATGGAACAAGCCTTCGATCGATTCACAGGAGTCCTGTGGGCGAGTCATCATAATTCGCGAACGTTGGTTCCCGGACAGCGTCAATTGTCGGATCAACAGATGAAAAGCGTCATCGAGCACGACGGAGTGGTCGGCGTGGCGTTTGATGCTTGGATGATGTACCCCGGTTGGGCGCGTGGTGAAACCGATCCCAACGTTGTGAGTATTGAAGCTGCGGCCGACCACATCGATTATGTATGTCAGATGGCAGGCAGTACAAAACATAGCGCGATCGGCAGCGATCTGGACGGCGGATTTGGAACCGAACAGACTCCTGGCGATTTGAATTCCATCGTCGACATGCAGCAGTTGGATGGAATCCTCTCGCGCCGTGGCTACAGCGATGATGATCTCAACGCAATTTTCCACGGCAATTGGATGCGAACCTTCCGGAAGTTGTTTGGCGGTTGCGCCCAATAGTGTCGGTGGCTCGATTCGCGATTAGCTTCCGTGAATCTCCACAGCGTGGCGACGCATCTTCATCATGTTGCTCCGGCCATCGATCGTTCGATCGGCCGGAGCTTTCTCTCTAACATGACGCATCTCTCATCGCCATCGCTCTGCAGAATGGCTCTCGCCGCGTGTCGGTTATCCGATTCGCGGTTCCTCGTGATTCGTAAACGGGGGGGATGCGACCGACTTAAGCTTCCTAACCGCCACTCGGCAGCCCCCCATGTTGGGACTTGACCGTTTTCTATACCCAGCAGTACCAAATGGTGGTGTATAAGTATAGAAACCGCATCGAGGTGGTAATCACCTCCATAGGTCGATGCGTTCTACAGTCAGCCCGATGACGGTGAGCGGATCCTACGGAGAAGAAAGTGTTCTGTAGTGGATCTTTTATCACACCCCAGGCTTTCTGAATTACGTAAACTGACTAGAATGTGGCCGGGCATTACATTAAAAAAAACGAGAGAGGAAATTAGCCGTGGCAAAACGAGCGAACTCGATGGCAAGCACCATCACCGAATACCTGAAAGAAAATCCAGAGATCACTTGGAAGGCAGCAGCGGAGACGTTGGAACCTAAAGGGATCAGCGAGAGCTACTTCAGCAACCAAAAATCGAAGCTCCGCAAAGAAGGCATTCTGCCAAGCTCCGGTCGCAAGAAGGCTGGCCGCAAGCCAGCGGCTGCGAAGTCGGCGACCGCTAAGAAGCCCGTTGCGAAGAAGTCGGCAGTTGTCGGTGGCGAACTGGCATCGGCCGCTGAATTCGCCCGGACTGCGGGTGGACTGGACGAAGCACGACGCCTGTTGGACCAACTGAGCGAAGTCCAAATCTAGAGCTGTTCCATCAGCCACAGCCCCGCCGAGGGCTGTCGATTGAAACGAAGCCCCCTGCTTCCTGCCGCGGGATCCCAGGGGCTTCGATCGATTATCACGCCCAACGATTCCTTAGAGATCGTTGGGTTGGGGGACGAAAAGGGGCTGTTTTCTGCGGCCCGTCGCCCAAATCGCTCTTCCCAATGCTCTGGGAACTTCGATACGCTAGGGGAATCGATTTCTATAGTTCGATTCACGCCCCTGGGACTTCGTAACGATGCACCGCCAGCTTCTGCTAATCGCGACCTGCATTTTGGGCTGGGCCGGAACCGCTGCGGCTCAGCAACCGACCACCGCTGCTTCGCTGAAGACAGCTTATTCGATCTCGAAGAACGCAACTTCCGAATCCGAATACACGCAGATCATCGACCAGATTCAACAGTCCGATCTGGCAGCTGCCGACGAAGAGGTTCGCAGTTATGGCAACCAGTTGCTCGCTTGGGCGCTTAATCGCCGCGGTGAACTTCGCTGGGATCAAATCCAAGCTCCCGACGATGAGTTTGCGACGGCGGCGATCGAAGACTTTCGCAACGCGCTGCGACTGGATCCCAATCGCTGGCGAGCGAAGCAGAACATGGCGTTTGTCTACGCCACGCGCGGTCAGATGAAAGAGGCCGAGGCGCTGTTCGACGATGTGATCCAAACCAAACCCGATCACGCCAACGCGTTTTTCAATCGCGGTGAGCTCCGCTACGAGATGGGAAAATTGCCGGCAGCGATCTCCGACTACGATCGCGCGATCGCGCTTCAGCCAGGCGAAGCCGACTTTTATACGGGCCGCGGCCATGCTCGGTTCCAACATGGCGATATCGGTCCCGCAATCGAAGACTATCGCCGCGCGTTCCAGCTAGATAAAGCAAACGCAACCCGCGCGATCGATCTCGCCGATGCATTGCAGAACGCCGGGCAATGGCGATCGGCGGCGGAAAGCTACCGAAACGCATTGCGGTTGGACTCTCAAAATCTTCGCACGCTGTTGAACCTCGCTTGGTTGTTGGCTACCTGTCCCGATGGCAGCCTTCGCGACGGGCAACAGGCGCTCGAGATCACTCAGGAACTGCGCGATATTCCCGCCAACGAAGAGTTCCGTTATATCGATACCTACGCTGCGGCGTTGGCCGAAACGGGGCAGTTCGAAAAAGCGACCCGTGTTGCCCAGACAGGGCTGAACTTGGTCCCCGCGTCGGAGCGGAGTGGATTCGAGGCGCGGGTGGCAAACTACAAATCGAATCAACGTTATCGCCAATCTCCGATCCGACAGGTCGGCGGGCAATAAAGACAAGACTTGCAGTGCTGCCAGGAAGGGAGTGCCGCATTACCAACCGAGCAAGGAAGCTCTCATGTCCGCCAATCGATCCCGCCCCACGCTGGCTCTCGCCGCAACCGCCGCATTGCTATTCTCGCTCAGCGGTTGCAATTCAAAGCCTCAGTTGTCGAATCTGATGGATTCGTTTGGCAAAGCCGAGGTGCAAGCCAGCCCTGAAGTCTGGGACGAACATACCGTTGGTCTGCCGTTCGTGTTCGGATACGACGAAGGCTTGGCAAAGGCCAAAGCGGAAGGGCGTCCGGCGATGGTTTTCTTGACGACGACATGGTGCAAATGGTGCAAGCGGATGTCGGCCACGTGCCTGCAAGATCCCGAGATCCGCACGCTTCTGGAACAGAACTTTGTTTTGGTCCTTGTCGATGGCGATCAAGAATCGGCGGTCAAACGGAAGCTGAAGAACACTGGATATCCACACATCGTTTTCATCTCGCCCGACGAACAGATCCTTGCTTCGCAGAACGGCTTTGCCGAACCGGATGCCTTCAAGCAGGTGATCGTTCAGGCGCTTAGCACTTCATAATTTCAAGTCTTTTGAGAGCGAACGTCGATGCGCAACTTCATTGCCAAATGGTTTCGAAAGCCCGATCAATCCGTTGCTCCGCAGCGAGCCGAGGCTGCACCGATCCAACGCTCCAAACCGCGGACCGCGCGGCAGCGCCGGATGGAGGCTTCGCTTGCGTCGCTCCGTTTGCTGCCGCCATCGCTGGTGCGGCAACTGGAATCCCAGGGCTTGGTCAGCGTCAAAGATCTACTGAACTTGAACCTGACTGAGTGGGCGTCGGAGCGAGGATTAAGCAAATCGCATCAGAGTCAATTACGGACCGTTCGGCGAGCAATTCGGATGGCGATGTCGCTGCGAGTGATGCATCCGCGCGACGCCTACCTGTTGATCGCGATCCATCGTCGCAGTCCCGAGGACGTTGCCTCCGATTCGCCCAGACACCTGTTTCGCGATCTCGAGCGGTTCGCATTGTCCAGTCGCGGCCGAGCGCTGATGCGACGGATCGAGTTCCCGTCGATCGATCGCGTGTCGACTTGGATCGCAGCGGCTCAAGACCACCAGTTCTCGCACTTGGCGACGTCCCAACCCAGCGGCTCTTCGGATCTGCAAACGACATCGCATTCGCGGTCAGCTCGGTAATCGCAAATTTGGCTCGCGCGGTGCGGCTGACGACGATCGTCGCCCAAGCACTTTGAGTGAGCACCAGACAACAAAACAACGGAGAGACGCATGTCGCAGATTATGACGATCCTGCGAGCTGCACACTGTCGTAGCACGCATCACTATTTCGCACTCGATGCATTGCGGTGCATCAACACCGAACGTGGCGGCCGCTTGGCCGACCTGCTGTTGAAGCACTACGACCAATATCTCAAAGGGGCCAAAGATCCCGACAGCAAGTTCCGCGACTTTCAGAATCACGTGCTGCACGTCGGCGATGGCAACTGGGGCGGTGCGCCGCGAGCATGCGAAAAGTGGTTGAAGACCGCCATCAATCATCTCGATAGCGAGGAATGGGAATACGCCGCGTACGACCTGGGCGTGCTGAGCCACTACTTCACCGATCCGATCATGCCGCTGCATACCGCGTCGAGCGATCCTGAAGGGATCGTGCACCGGCCGCTGGAATGGAGCGTCTGCCAGAGTTACGAAGAGATCTACGAACGCTGGGCCCGCGGCAAAGTGCGAGTCACGTTTCAGCTGCCCGATGGGAATAACTGGATCACGCAAGCGGTCACAGCCGGGGCCGAACGTTCCCACGCCTATTACCATCGGATCATCGAGATCTACGATCTGGAACGAGGTGTCAAGCGACCGCCCGAGGGACTCAACGGAGAGTCGCGGGATATCCTGGCCGAAATGTTTGGGATCGCGATCACCGGCTGGGCGCGGATCTTGGAACGGGTCGCCGAACAATCGATCTGCAAAATGCCCAACGCCGGTCTGACAGCGGCAACTCTGGTCGCGGCGATCGACATGCCGGTCGCATGGATCTTGAAAAAGATCTCCTCGGCAAAAGAGAAGTCGGCGGTCGCGGCGATCTTCAATGAATACAAAACGACCGGCACCGTGCGAGTCAATTTGCCGCCGGAGGTGCGCAGCGTGCGAACCGAGATGGCGATGACCGTCAATCGGAACACGCCGATCAATCCTCCCGTGTCGACCACGCCAGCACCGCGCCCGGTCACAAACACCACAACTGCGGCGCCGGCTTGGGCACCAACGTCAATTCAATCGCCGGCCCCCGCGTCGATCGCGACACCACAAGAAACGCAATCACAGCCCGACACACCAACACCGGCAAACGAACCGGCAACGCCATCTTGGTTGCCAGCGGCGGCGAGTGTCAGCGAACCGGTCGCACTAGAGCCTGTCGATTCATTTGAGCCAGCTGCAACGGCAGACCAGCAACCGGCGGTCGAATCGGTTCCGTTTACGAGCAACCGTGTCGCCGATTCGCGATATACAGAAAGGGAGCCAAGCGTTTCTGAGCAGAGCGATTTGGTCGACGCTCCATCGATCGGCCCCAAGACGGCTCAGCGATTTACCAAGATCGGGATCGATACGATCGGTCAATTCCTCGCGGCGCAGCCCGAAGTGCTGGCGGTCAAGCTGGAGACGCGTTGGATCAACGCCGATCTGCTGTCCGACTGGCAGGCACAGGCCCGACTGGTCTGCGGCGTCGCGTCGCTGTGCGGATACAAATCGCAATTGCTGGTCGCCGTCGATTGCCGATCGGTCGAACAACTGGCAGCTCAAGACGCAACGGCACTAACGAGCCGAATCGCCGACTACTGCGACACCAAAGCGGGAGAGCGGATTTTGCGAAGCAGCTCGCGTCCCGATGCCGAAGACGTCGCCCAGTGGATCGCCGACGCACAGCGCGGCGCAGCGAGTCGGGCAGCGTAAACGAAACCGATCAGATCGATCCGGCGTTTGCCGAGTGTTACTTTTCGATATCGAAGTCGGCGATCTTGCGATAGGCTGTCGCGCGGCTGATCCCCAACCGCTTCGCCGCTTCGGGAATGTTGCCGCCGCAGCGGTCCAACGCTTCACGGATCAGCTTCTCTTCCCAGACATCCAACCGCAGCGTATCGGTCACCTCGACACCGGCGTCGCGCAAACCGAGGTCATCCGCTTCGATCGTGTTGCCATCGAACATCACGATCGCGCTGTCGATCACGTTTCTCAGCTGCCGCACATTGCCCGGCCAAGCATACGAAAGCATCCGCTTCCTGGCCGCTTCGGAGAACTGGATGGATGGACGAGCATGCTGCCGGGAAAAGTGTTCCAGGAAGTGATCCATCAACAGTTCGATATCTTTGCCACGATCTCGCAGTGGCGGAACGTGCAATTCGAATACGCTCAGGCGGTAATAAAGATCTTCGCGGAAGCGTTTCTCGCGGACAAATTCGGCGAGATCGCGATTGGTCGCGGCGATGATCCGCACATCGACGCGGATTTCATCGACACCGCCGACCGGTAGGAAGGGATGTCCTTCCATGATCCGCAACAGCTTGGCTTGGCCTTCGAGTGTCAGTTCGCCGATCTCGTCTAGGAACAGCGTTCCGGTGTGGGCCTGTTGAAACCAACCGATGTGATCGCGATCGGCTCCGGTGAACGAGCCCTTCTTGTGACCAAACAACTGACTCTCGATCAGATCGCGGGGGATCGCCGCGCAGTTGACACTCAACAGCGGTCGTTCCCGCCGCCCGCTGTGGAAGTGGACATCGCGAGCGACCAGCTCTTTTCCGGCACCGCTCTCGCCACGGATCAGCACGCAACCATTTGCTCTGCCGACACGTTCGATCTTCGATTTCAAACGCATCATCGGTGGACTCTCACCGATCAGGTCGTTTGTCTCCGCATTCCTCGAGAACAATCGGTCGCGTTCGACTTGCAACGCCGCCGTTCGTCGGGCGCTCGCCAACGCGACGCCCAACAACTGCCCCGAGTTCAGAGCCAATTCGAAGTGTCGTTCGGTGAAGCGATGGTCGTTGCGATAAAGATGCAGCACGCCAGCCACGTCTTCGCCATGCTGCAACGGGACACAGATCGCATCGGTCCACTGGGTCTTCTGTCCCGGCGAGGTCGATTCCTCTTTGAACCAAAACGCTTCGCCATCGTTGGTGACGCGGCGGGTCAGGTCGGCGCTCAGCTTGATCTTTTCAGCAGCTTCGGACGGGAAGACGTATTCGGGTTGCAGCTTGCCATCTTCGCCCAACCACATGAAACCGATCACATCGGCTTGCGTGCGATCCTTCAATAGTTCGGTGGCGATCTGGATGATCGATTCGGGATCGCCGCTGCCGATCAACTGTAGACTCAATTGATAAAGATCGACCAGGTAGCCGACGTCGGCGATTTTGCGGAGCGGATCCAACGGGCCAAAGTTACTGGACGACAGGCCACCGGAAATCGGCCGATCCAGCACGATCGTCTGCTCGCGGTTGTTGGCATCCCCCGATTCGCCGTTGCCATCGAAGAACTGCAGCTCCGACGTTCCAACCAGAATCGTGTTGCTGTCTTGCAGAGTGGCATGGTCGGTCTTTTGCCCATTAACCAACAGACCGTTGCGGCTGTTGGTGTCGCGGACCTGCCAGTGCGAATCCTCGTGAAACAGCACCGCGTGATACCGCGAACTGACCGGATCGGTTAACATGATTTCGCAATTGGCATCGCGTCCGACGTGCAATGTATGCAGCGGATCGAGTCGAAATCGGCGTCCGGTATCGGGACCAGAACAAACTTTGAGATACGCCACCATAGAAATCGCGAATGGGTTCTGAACGGGGAAAACTGTCGTTAATTGTACCGCGATTGCCCGACGACGGGGACGCCATGTTTAAACTCATCCAAATACAAACCCCGCGGTGGGGTGCGTTATCTGCCCGAACGCCCCAACAAATCAGCATCCGCCAACAAGGCTTTGGTATCCTTCATGAATGAATCGTCCTCCAATCAACGTCCCGAAGTCGTCTGGCACGACCAATCGGTCAGCCGTGAAGATCGCGAACGCCAGCTGGCACAGCGTGGTTGTGTCGTCTGGTTTACGGGGTTGAGTGGTTGCGGCAAAAGCACGATCGCCAACGCCGTCGACCGCAAGTTAAGCGAACTGGGAGCGGTCACGACGCTGTTGGATGGCGATAACATCCGACATCATCTGTGCGCAGGACCGGATCGCTTGACCGCGGAACATGGCCCCGAGTTTGCCGAACGCTTCGGGCTGGGGTTTGGAGCGATCGATCGCGAAGAAAACATTCGCCGAATCGGCGCCGTTGCCGAGCTGTTCGCATCGACGGGAATCATCACGCTGACCGCGTTTGTCAGTCCCTACGCACGCGACCGGCAAAGGGTTCGTCAGCTGATCGAATCAGTCGGCCGCGGCGGCGACTTTGTCGAGGTCTTCGTCGATACGCCGCTGGAAACGTGTGAGCAACGCGACCCCAAGGGACTCTATAAAAAGGCCCGCGCCGGTGAGATCCAGAACTTCACCGGAATCAGCGATCCCTACGAAGCTCCTCCCTCGCCCGAAATCCATCTGCACACCGCCGACAAGTCTCCCGAAGCATTGGCCGACGAGATCGTGAACTATCTGAAGCAGAACGGGATGTTGATCCGTACCTAGTGCTTCATCCACATTTGACTTTAGGGTGGTGGACGAGGTCACGAGTCCAATCGCGCCAAAGATTAGGGGACTCGTAACCTCGTCCACTACCATCAGGCCTAAAATCAAAGTTTGACAAACCACTAGGAGAGCAAACGATGAAAATTGACAGCCACCACCATCTGTGGAACTACGATCCCGCACAATACGGTTGGATCAGCGAGCAGATGTCGGTCCTGCGACGCGATTTCACGCCCGCCGATTTGCAGACCGAGCTGACCGGGGCGGGGATCGATGCAGCCGTCGCCGTTCAAGCGCAGCAGACGGTTGCCGAAACGCAGTGGCTGATCGAACAAGCCGAACAGAATCGCTCGATCGTGGGAGTTGTCGGCTGGTTGCCGCTGGCCGACGACGGGGTCGATAGCGAACTGGATCGCTTGCATCAGCACGAGGTGCTCAAAGGAATCCGCCACGTCGTCCAAGACGAACCGCAGGACGATTTTATCCTCGGCGATGCCTTCAACCGTGGCGTGGCAAAGCTGCAGGGATTTGGGCTGGTCTACGACATCCTGATCTATGGCAAGCACCTGGGACCGACGATCGAGTTTGTCGACCGGCACCCGAGCCAGCCGTTTGTGCTGGACCATATCGCCAAGCCGACGATTCGCGGCGAGCAGTTCGATAAAGACTGGGCGACGCAGCTGCGCGAACTGGGGCGACGCCGGAACGTCGTCTGCAAGTTCTCCGGCGTCGCGACCGAAGTCCGCGACGAGGGAGCGGCGATCGAGACGATTCGCCCGTACTGGGATGCCGCGTTGGAAGCGTTTGGCCCCAATCGGCTGATGTTTGGCAGCGATTGGCCCGTCTGTCTGCTGAAACTCTCCTATCGCCAATGGGTCGAAATGGTCGCCGAATTAGCTAGCGGACTGACCGCCGCGGAGCAGAAGCAATTCTGGGGGCTGACCGCGGCCACAACGTATGGGTTGAGCTTTCCCAGCCGCCGATAGCATAAGCTGCGTAAACCAGGCGAGATATTCATCGGAGGAGTTCTCCGTCTTGGTTCGGTTTTGACGATTCTTTCAATGTCATCGCTAACGCGGGTCGATCCCTGAGAGCAAGGAATACGGTTTGCTGAATAACCGTCTGCGTTTGATCAGGGAAGGATTCGCGATGAAACAGCTATTGGTCGTTGCCGGTTTGTTATGCTTGTTGTCGAGTACCGGCGGATGCGCGAAAGCGTGGACTCGAGGTGGCTGCAGTTCCGCCTCCTGCCAATGTGGACAAGGACAATGCAACAATGACGGATGCCAAAGTTGCCAGGGCCAGGGACAATGCTCCAGTGGCCAATGTGGCAATGGAGCCCGCGGAATGGGATCTTGCTGCCGCGGCGGAGTCAGCACCGGCTGCCGTCCGGCACCTCTCTCTTGGCAGCAGGGTGGAACCGACTACGGTCACAACCTGACTTACCCCAATGTGAAGAATGGCCAGATGCAGCAGAATCCGGGACCTCCGGCTGCTTCGACTGCTTACCCGTACTACACGACTCGCGGCCCGCGTGACTTCCTGAACGCCAATCCGCCGTCGATCGGGTACTAGTTAAACGCAATACCGTTCAATGAAGCGTAGTGGACGAGGTTACGAGTCCTTTTGCATCAGCCCAAATCGCTGGGACTCGTAACCTCGTCCACTACATCCCGCCGCTAATTCTTTCGACGGTCCGAGGCTCCTTCGTAGAACGGTATTGTAATTAAACGCTCGGCCCTCACGCCGATCGCATGGAACAAAAGGGAGCCGTTTACTCAAACCTCTCCCTATGTTCCCTAAAAAGCCCGAACCCCGATACAATAAGGGTTCCGCTGTCATTGCCGCGAAACGCATCTCGCCGCAGGGCGGATGCCCCGAACGCGGATTTCGCAGTCCGCTGATCTGAACAGGAAGATCTCGATGGCTTCTGACTTTCGCCTCAAAGAACAACTGCCCGAACTGACCGATCAGATCGTCGCGACTTACACCGCCGACGACAAAATCAATCATCTGGGACACTGCCCGCTGCCCAGCTATGACGCGGTCCTCTCGATCGTCGAAGACATCAAAGAGATCATCTATCCGGGCTACCGTCGCCGCACCGGGCTACACCGCGGCAACATCGGGTATCACGTCGGCAGCCTTGTCGACCGCTTGCACGACACGATGACAACTCAGATCGGTCGCGCACTACAGCACGAAGATCGCGTACGGCACAACCACGGCGATTGCGAATCGCAAGTCGATTACGAAGCCAAGGGACAAGCGATGGCAGTGGAGATGCTGAAACGCATCCCCGACCTGCGAAGGATTCTCGCCACCGATGCCCAAGCCGCCTTCGATGGCGATCCGGCTTGCCAAACGACCGACGAGATCATCTTCTGCTATCCTGGCCTCGAAGCGGTGTCGGTCTTTCGCATTGCGAACCAGTTGCTGCAATTGGGCGTTCCATTCATCCCACGGATGATGACCGAACAGGCTCACATGAACACCGGTATCGACATCCATCCGGGTGCAACGATCGGCGATCACTTTTTCATCGACCACGGCACCGGCGTGGTGATTGGTGAGACCTGCAACATCGGCAATCATGTGAAGCTGTACCAGGGCGTAACGCTGGGTGCCTTGAGCTTCCCAACCGACAGCGATGGCCATCTGATTCGCGGCCAGAAACGGCACCCAACCATCGAGGATCGCGTTGTCGTTTATGCCAACGCGACGATCTTAGGTGGCAAGACGGTGATCGGTCACGATACCGTGATCGGTTCGAGCGTCTGGGTGACCAGCAGCGTTGCTCCTCGCAGCACGGTCGTGCTCGAAAAACCGAAGCTTCGGGTGCGAGCCGAGATGCCCGACGACATGGCTCCCGAACTGAACTACCAAATTTAGTCGTCCCGCTCGGAATCGAGACTTCGCGCCGACAACGGCTCGAAGCCGGCTGCCGCGACGCCGCGTGAGCTCACAGATTCAGTCGGCGAGAACATCGCTGCTGAAGCCATCGAGCGATATCGGTTGCTGACCGATCCGGCCCAGTTCATCTTGGGAGCGACGGCTGCCCATGCTCGGCCATCCAGTGACTTCGGTCAGCTCGGGCATCAGTTCCAGCATTTGCTCGCGGAGCATCGTGACCAGCCGCTGCGTCCGCTCGTCGCCGCCGTGCTCGCACAGTGTCAGAATCGTCTTCATCATCCGGACCAACTTGGCCCGATGAGCGATCGATTGACTGAGCCGCATATCGGGCTCGACCAGTAGCTCAGCTAGCGGCACCTCCAACGCGTCGCGCCAACACATCAGCACCGACATCGGCACATCGGTCGATGGCTTTTCCTGTTCGCGGAGATCGCGCATCGGAACTCCGCTGCGTCGCGAGACCGTCCGAATCGTGACGTTCTGCTGCTCCCGAACCTTTCGAATCCGGTGGAACGGCCCCTTCGGACGACTCGGCGTTGAACTCGATCCCGAGCCACAATAGCCATCGTCGTCGCTCCACGGAGCGCTACCCATGTTGATATGCCCGAGAGGGAGAATAGTAATCGCTCAACACCACGGGCAGATACCGACCATGCCACGTGCTGGCTAAAAGACGTTAGCCAGTCTTTGGATGATCGCTGAGGGGAAAGAGTTCCCCCCCGGCAGCAATTTTTTGCCAAGCCCAAGCATTCGCTTAGGCAGCATTCACGATTTGCTATCGCAGCGGCGGGCAGGATTGCCGCTTTGCTAAGCTTGCGGAGCGTGAGCCGGCTGAAGCAACTTGCCGCCGACAGCGACGTATTGCTTGGCCACTTCTTCGACCGTGTCGTGGATCTGTTGCTCGGTATGCTCCGACGTGATGAAGAATCGCAGCCGCGCCGCAGCTTCTTCGACCGCAGGATAGAGGATCGGTTGCACATTGATCCCCGCTTCGAACAACGCGTGCGACAGCTTGAGTGCCAACAGCGAATTGCCGGTGATCACGGGGACGACTGGCGTGCCACAGCTTTGACCGGTGTTCAATCCATGAGCCTGAGCCTCGCGGACGAACTGGTTGCTGCGTTCCTTCAGCCTTGCAACACGCTGCGGTTCGGCTTTCAGCACTCGCAGCGAAGCCAGCGCCGCCGCTGTCGATGCCGGTGGCAGACCGACGCTGTAGACAAAACCGGGAGCTGTGTACTGCAGGTATTCGACCAATTCAGCACAGCCGGCGATGTAGCCGCCGCAGCTGCCAAACGATTTGCTGAGCGTTCCCATCCAGATGTCGACCGATTTTGGATCGACACCAAAATGTTCAGCCATCCCGCGACCGGTCGCTCCCATCGTACCGATGCTGTGCGCTTCATCGACCATCAGCAGGCACTTATGTCGCTGTTTGATTTCGACAAACTTGGGCAGGTCGGGGAAGTCGCCGTCCATGCTGTAAACGCCCTCGATGACCACCAACACGCGGCGATATTGCCCGCGGACCTCGGTCAGTGCTCGATCGAGCGCTTCGAAATCGTTGTGCTCAAACGGACGCCGGCGGGCTCCCGACAGGAGCGCTCCCTGGATGATACTGTTGTGCGACAGAGCGTCGTGCAAAATCAGATCGCCCGGCCCGACCAGGTGTCCGATCGTCGTCTCGTTAGTGCTATGACCGCCGACAAAAACGACCGAAGCTTCGACGCCAACCCAGTCGGCAATTTCGCGTTCCAGTTCGCCGTGGATCGTCTTGTTTCCCGAAACCAGTCGGCTGGCGCTGACGCTGGTTCCGAACCGCTCCACCGCCTCAGTCGATGCCCGCGTGACCTCAGGATCGCCCGACATGCCCAGATAGTTGTAACTGGCGAAGCTGATCAGATCGCGGCCGTCGATTCGCGTCGTATCGCGAGTCAGCCCTTCGTGGACGGTGAAGTATGGGTTGGGCAACCCGGTGATCATCAACGTCTGCTCGGTCTGCTTCAACCGCTTGTATTCGGGGAACAGAGCAAACGTGTAGTCTTCGGGTTTGACCTCCCGCAACGGAAGATCGGCTTGTTCCGAAGCCGCCGCGAGGATGTCGATCGGATTGCAATCCAGGTGCTCGCGAATCGCAAGCGCCACCTCGGCAATCGTCTCCATTTCCTGGAGCGCTTCGTCGGGGAAACGCCCGCCAAAAATCTTCTCCAGCGAATGCGCAATCTCGAGCCGTTCGAGGCTATCGAGTCCCAGATCGATCGCGATGTTGGTATCCTCGGACAGCTCGCCCGCTCGCTCTCGCGCGATCGCTTTGACTTCGCGAATCACAACCGAGACGATCTCTGGCGAAACCTGTTCGCTAGCCAATCGTGGACGCTTCGGCTGAGCGTGGCTCGTGCTACCTTGCAGCGGTTCGTGCGATTCCCATCGCGACCAACTGCCGACGATCTTCAGTTCGTTCGCCCGGATCATGTCGAGACATGCGTGTCGCTGGATCTTGCCGCTACTGGTCTTGGGAACCGAACCGGCGCGGACCATATAGATCGCGTCCGGCGGCAACTCGTGTTCGGCCGTAACCGCTTTGCGAATGCGATCGATCTCGGCGTTCCAATCGTGGTTTCGGATCCGCACGGTTTCGGCAACGATCATCAACTGCTCGCGCCCCATGAAGTCCATCGCCATCGCCGCAACCGCACCGCTCTGCACGACATCCGATGCCTGCTCGCAGGTCAATTCGATATCTTGCGGGTAGCGATTGACGCCTCGCACGATGATCATGTCTTTCAGCCGGCCGGTGACATACAGTTGGCCTTCGTGCATGAAACCGAGATCGCCCGTTCGCAGGAAGGGCCCCTGCCCATCGGCGGTCGAGGCACCGAAGACGGCCCGCGTCTTAGCGTCGTCGTTCCAATAACCTTTGCCCACACTGGGGCTCTGCACCCAGACCTCGCCAATTTTCGCCGGTTCCAGAAGTTGGAAGGAATCGGGATCGACGATCTCGACGCGTTCCCCAGGGATCACTTCGCCACATCCGACCAACGCTCGCGCGTCGTCATCGTCGGCAGTGACCTGCTTGACTTGTAAGTTGTTCAATCCATCGGCGGAGAAATGGCTGACGACCGGCTGCCCCTTTGGACCACCGGTGACGATCAACGTCGTTTCGGCCATTCCATAACAGGGTAGAAACGCATCGCGGCGGAAGCCAGCGCTGGCAAACTTCTCTGCAAACGCATCGATCGTGGTCGGACGGACCGGTTCGGCACCGTTGAAGGCGACTTCCCAACCCGACAGATCCAAGGTGGCAATCTCTTCGGGCGTCACTTTTTCAACGCACAACTGATAGGCAAAGTTGGGGCCGCCCGAGATGGAGACCTTGTATTTGCTGATCATCTGCAACCAGCGAACTGGTTTTTGCAGGAACGCCATCGGGCTCATCAAGACGTTCGGGCGACCGTAGAACAGCGGCTTCAGCACGCCTCCGACCAAGCCCATGTCGTGATAGGTCGGCAGCCACGATGCACCCGATCCGGCGCGGGTTGGGGTGAAGGCGTGAACGATGTATTCGCAGTTGGCGATCAGATTGCCATGCGTCAGCATCACACCCTTGGGATCACCGGTCGACCCCGACGTGTATTGCAGCATCGCGATGTCGTTCGCCGCGATCGTCGGCATCTTCCAAGCATCGATGGCGGCATTGGAAGGGTCGTCGCTGGCAATCATCTCGATCGCCGAAAGGTCGGCGGCTTGATCTTTGTTGCTGTAGATCTGTTCGATCACCGAAGCGATCGATAGCGCAAACCCGGCTCCAGAATCTTTGGAGATCGAATGGATTCGCGTCGCCTTGCGGTTGCGACGCGGCGGATAGGCGGGAACCGCGGTCGCACCGGCTGCGTGGCAGGCGAAAAACCCGACGACAAACTCCAGCCCCGGAGGATACAGCAGCAGCACGCGGCCGCCCGTCGCACCTCGCTGTTGCAGGTGACCGGCCAGCGCGCGGACCCGCTCCCACAACTGGGCATAGGTCAACATCGCATCGTCATCTTCACCGTCGGTATAATAGAAGGCCGGCGCATCGGGTTGCTGCTCGGTCCAATAGCGAAGGATCTCGACAAAATTTGAACGGGGCGGATCGTAGGGGGCGAAAAAGCTTTCCAGATTCACAGTGCAGGATTCCGTTACGCTTTGATGTTCATTGGGAGCAGCCGCGTGCCGACCTCGAGGTCAACAAATTAACGTCTCAGACGCGTGGGGCTGTGCTGCGTAAAAAGGGGTCGTGTTTTGGGATAATGACAATTATGTCTCGCAATCCAAAACCACGGGAGGGCAGTGAATTCAATTCAACTCACGTGACAGCACGTTTGGGGGTATCAACGCACCGCAGTTGCCGTATAGGAGATTCGCTTGGTCGGGAAAACTCGACCGCTACGGACCATCTAAAGATACACCATTTATCGGCAGCGAGGAGCAGTTTCTGCGGGCTGCAGCCTGTTTACCCCCGCTGCAATGCGAAACCTAGGCCTGATAAATCGCCTCGACAGCCCACTTCATCGTCACGATAGCCGGCTTACTTTGCCTGTTTCAGCTTTTCGCGAATCTTCACCAACCGCTCAGCCAATTCCTGCTCAAATCCTCGCCCCGAGGGCTCATAAAATTCGCGGTCGATCCCCAAATAGTCCATCGCGGCAACACCATCAGCATGATTATGGGCGTACAAATAGCCCTCGCCATGCCCCAAATCTTTTGCTCCCTGGTAGTGCTTGTCCCGCAGCGCCACCGGGACGGGAACCAAGTCTCCCTGCCGGACCTCGGTTCGAGCGTTGCCGATCGCCGTGGTTGCCGAGTTACTCTTGGGAGCCAACGCGAGATAGATCACGGTTTGGCTGAGCGTTAGTTGACACTCGGGCAGCCCGATAAATTCGCAAGCCTGCATCGCAGCGACCGCCAGCGGCAGCGCCTGCGGATCGGCATTGCCGACGTCTTCGCTTGCCAAGATGACCAACCGACGACATAAAAAGCGAACGTCTTCGCCCCCTTCGAGCATCCGAGCCAACCAATACAGCGACGCATCGGGATCGCTGCCGCGGAGACTTTTGATCAGCGCGCTCGCCATATCGTAATGCTCGTCTCCGGTGCCATCGTACCGAATCGATTTCTGTTGCAGCGATTCGCTCGCCAACTTCAGATCGAATCGGACCGGCCGATCGGAACTGCTCAGCACCCCGATCTCCAAAGCCCCCAGCGCTTTCCGAGCGTCCCCTTCGACCATCGTGGCGATATATTGCAACGCCTCGTCGTCCGCCTCGATCGGAATATCCCCTAGGCCGCGCTGTGGCGTTCGGATCGCCCGCTGCAGCAGATCGACGATCTCCGCGTTGCTTAGCGGTTCGAACTGGAAGACTTGCGAACGGCTGATCAACGCCGCGTTGATCGCAAAATAGGGATTGCTGGTCGTCGCCCCAACAAGCGTCACAATCCCCGCTTCGACGTCGGGCAACAGCGCGTCCTGCTGCGATTTGTTGAAGCGATGGATCTCATCGATAAACAGAATCGGCCGCGGCGCACCTGCCGATACGTCGTCGCGAGCCTGCGCCAAGACCTCGCGGAGCTCTTTCACTCCCGACAGTACAGCGCTTAACGAATGGAAGCGACCACCGGTTTCGTGAGCCAACAGTTCGGCAAGCGTCGTCTTCCCCGTACCCGGCGGGCCAAAGAACAAGATCGAACCGAGCTGCCGCGCGTCGATCATCCGACGTAGCAACTTACCCTCTCCAAGCAACTGCTCCTGGCCGGCGAATTCGGTCAGCTGACGCGGACGCATCCGCGCCGCAAGCGGTTTGTTGGCTTCCAAATGGTCCGCTTCGGCTTCATCAAACAGCGACATCAGATCGTTTCATAGAGGGTTCGAGGAACGCGAACTCACCGCCGCCGGGGAACACGCTGGCCAGCAAGCAACTTGCACAGCAAACGCGCCGTGCCTGGGCGACGGATCGCACCCTCAAGTATCTCAGATGTCGGCGGGCAAAGTAACTGCACCCGACCGCGCAAATCGCGTTTACGTAGCGCCACATCCAAATCGATCCGACGCGCGGCCCGATGGGCACGCGGCTAAACGAAGCAACAGCTGCAGCCCACTCGTTTAACCGCGTGGGCAACGCCCCGCGCGTCTCGAGCACAAGTCAAACCAACCCGCCCGCCAGGCGTCACAGCGTCGCATCCACACAACAAACAACGCGCGGCCCGGTGGGCACGCGGCTAAACGAAGCAACAGCAGCAGCCCACCCGTTTAACCGCGCGGGCAACGCCTCGCGCGTCTCGAGCACAAATCAAACCAACCCGCCCGCCAGTCGTCGCAGCGTCGCATCCACACAACAAACAACGCGCGGCCCGATGGGCACGCGGTTATACGAAGCAACAGCTGCAGCACACTCGTTTAACCGCGTGGGCAACGCCCCGCGCGTCTCGAGCACGAGTCAAACCAAGCCGCAGGCCAGTCATCGCAGCGTCGCATCCACACAACAAACAACGCGCGGCCCGATGGGCACGCGGCTAAACGAAGCGCCAGCTGCAGCCCACTCGTTTAACCGCGTGGGCAACGCCCCGCGCGTCTCGAGCACGAGTCAAACCAAGCCGCAGGCCAGTCATCGCAGCGTCGCATCCACACAACAAACAACGCGCGGCCCGGTGGGCACGCGGTTAAACGACGATTGGAAATTAGAAGCTGAAGTTGGCTGCGTCTTCGGCGGGGGCGGCGTGGTAGCCGTGAGGTTCCATGCTGGCACCGGCGCGGCCTTGGCTCAGGCTGCGGATCGCCGACGAATAACCAAACAGTTCCTTCAGCGGTGCGTGAGCGATGATCGTTGTCATCATGCCTCGCGATTCGGTCTTGGCGATGATCGCCCGACGCTGTTGCAAGTCGCCGACGATGTCGCCCATGTAATCGTCCGGAGTGGTGATCTCCAGTCGCATCAACGGCTCCAACAATACCGGACCAGCCTGTTTCAGCCCCTGTTCAAAAGCATCGCTGGCAGCGATTCGGAACGCGACGTCGTCGCTCCCCTCCTCCGCAGCTTCGGCTCCCAAAACGCGAACTCGCAAACCGCTCAACGGGAAGCCGGCGATGTGCCCACCTCCTTCCAAACGGTTCTTCAGTTCGTCGATCACGATCGGGCGGAACTGATCGGGCAGCCCGCCGTCGGGCGGACAATTGTCCAACACGATCGCCGTCGCCGAGGGATCTTCCAGCGGTTCGATACTAACCTTCACCCGAGCAAACATCTGCGTAGCGCCGAGCTGACGATTGCAGACACCCACGACTTCGGCTTTGCCACCGATTGTCTCGCGGTAGTTGACGCGCGGCTTATAGAATTTGACCTTCAATCCAAAGTCGCGAGTCAGGCGGTGTTGAATGACTTCCAGATGCAGCTCGCCCATCCCGCTGATCAACGTCTGGCCGGTCTCTTCATTTTCCTTGGCGTCGAACGTTGGATCCTGACGTTTGAACATCTCCAACGTCTCGCTCAACTTCTTCTTTTCCGCCGTGTTCTCCGGCTCGATCGCCATCGAAATCACCGTGTCTGCAAATGTGATGCTCGGCAATTCGATGATCTCACGCGTGTCGCAGATCGTATCGCCGGTGATTGCAAACCGTGGCCCGATCACGCACACGATGTCCCCGGCGCCGACCGATTCGATCTGTCCGTCGCGTTCCTTTTTCGAAGCGTGCAACTGCCACAACTGGGCGATGTTCTCTTTCTTATCGCGGTTGGGAACGTAGCCGCGGGAGTTCTGTTTCAGCGAACCACTGTACAGGCGGATCCAGTAGTTATCGCCGGTCTTGGCAGGCAGGATTTTGAAGACCAGTCCGCACATCGGCTCGGAAACATCGGGCTTCCGCGAGATGATCACGTCCGGTTTCTTAGGATCGACGCCGGTGACCGGCGGACGATCCAAGGGACTTGGCAGGAAGTGCCCCACGGCATCCAAGACTGGCTGGACGCCGATCCCATGCAAAGCCGAACCGCACAACACCGGCTGGATCTCGCCACGGATACACGATTCCCGGATCGCCGCCCGGATCATGTCGGGCGTGATCTCCTGCTCGTTCATCGCCCGTTCCATCAGATCGTTGCTGAAGCCGTACAGCGTTTCGAGCATCTGTTCGCGATATACTTCCATATCGTCGACCATATCCTCGGGGACCTCTTGGACCTGAACCTGCTTCCCTTCGGATTGCGGATCGAACTGCAAGAACTTGCGTTCAACCAGATCGATGGTACCGCGAAACGGGTTGTTGGTATGAGCCGGTCCGATGCCGACGGGGATCTGAATCGCTACAGGCAGCGCATCCAAGCGCGGCCCGATGTCGTCGAGGACCGCGTAGAAATCGGCTCCCTCGCGATCGAGCTTGTTGATGAAGACGATCCGCGGCACGCCATATTTATTTGCTTGACGCCAAACGGTTTCGCTCTGAGCCTCCACTCCTTCGCGAGCGCTAAAAACAACCACCGCGCCGTCGAGCACCCGCAAGCAGCGTTCGACTTCGGCGGTGAAGTCGACGTGGCCGGGTGTATCCAGCAGGTTGATGTCGTAATTGCCCCACTTCAGCTTGACGCAAGCCGAATAGATCGTGATCCCACGCTCCTGCTCTTCGGCGTCGTCGTCGGTGTCGGTCGTCCCCGAATCGACGCGGCCCACGCGATGTTTCGTCCCACTGACATACAGCATCCGTTCGGTCACGGTCGTCTTGCCGGCATCGATGTGGGCGATGATGCCGATATTGCGAATTTGAGCAAGCTTGGACATGACGTGATCTGATCGGGGTTACTGGGGAGCGAGGAATGGTTCACACGAAAAAAGCCGCAGACCAACGAAGGCGTGCGGCTTTGTCGAATAGGTTTGCTGTAGCGAGACTACCAAGCAAAGTGAGCGAACGCCTTATTAGCGTCAGCCATACGGTGCGTGTTTTCACGCTTGGTGTAGGCGGTGCCTTCTTTGTTGTACGCTGCCAAGAATTCGTCGGCCAACTTCATGTGAGTCGGACGTCCCT
Organism: Rosistilla oblonga; assembly: GCF_007751715.1. Classification (NCBI taxonomy): domain Bacteria; kingdom Pseudomonadati; phylum Planctomycetota; class Planctomycetia; order Pirellulales; family Pirellulaceae; genus Rosistilla; species Rosistilla oblonga. The sequence continues at coordinate 5,540,995 of NZ_CP036292.1, forward strand.
TCTTGTCGCGAATCGCGCCCAAGATCCAACGGAACGCCAACGCTTGCTGACGCGAGCGGTTGACTTGCATTGGGACCTGATACGACGCACCACCAACCCGCTTGCTACGGACTTCGATGTGCGGCTTGACGTTTTCGATCGCCTGTTCGAAAACCTCGAAAGGCTCCAGGTCCGCCTTGCGTCGCTTGATCTCTTCGAGCGAGTTGTAGAACACGTTCAGAGCGACAGTCTTTTTGCCGTCATGCATCAGATTGTTGACGAACTTGCTGACAAGCACCGAGTTGAACCGGGGGTCAGGCTTTAACTGCGAACGGCTGGCGGTAATACGTCCCATGGAGGTCTCTAAACTGGATTCGGTGAACTGCGGTATAAAAATTAGGCACAAACGATTCGCTGCCCGAGCGAATCGCCGGGCAATCGCATCGTCTTCGCAAAACTAGCTCTTCTTCGCACCATAACGGCTGCGAGCTTGCTTTCGTCCGTCAACACCCAAAGTATCGCGTGCACCGCGAACAACTTGGTAGCGAACACCCGGAAGATCGCGTACACGACCGCCGCGAACCAGCACGATCGAGTGCTCTTGCAGGTTGTGGCCTTCGCCGGGGATGTAAACAGTGACTTCTTTGCCATTGCTCAAGCGAACACGGGTGATCTTACGAAGAGCCGAGTTTGGCTTCTTAGGCGTCATCGTACGCACTTGCAAGCAAACGCCCTGGCGTTGTGGACATTTTTCCAAAACGGGAGCCTTGCTGACTTTCTTCGCCAGCTTGCGACGCTTTCGTACTAATTGGTTGATCGTTGGCATTCGTTATATTTCCGCGAGCCGAGCGCAATAGCAATGAGTTAAATGGTGAATTTTGATCGCTTAGTATCCATCTTCGGGTCGGTTCGTCAAGGGCTTTCAGTGGCAAAAACATTGCCGAAGTCGACGAATCGAAATTTTTCGATCCCCCGCCCCCAAACGATCTCCGCCGCGCCAAACCGCAGAAAAGGAACTTTTCCGGTTAGCCCAGCCGATGCCCGCGCCGCGACCAGAAGCCTAAAAACGCTGCGAAGTCGCGTCCTAGTGGACTGCCGACGACGGCGATCTCGCAATTTCCGGCGAATAAACTAACGGTCCGATCGTGCGTGTTGCGCCACGCATTTCTGCAAATCGCCAGTCGCTGGCCGAAAGCAACGTTTTTCCGTTTTATCGAAGCCAGCATGTGCGTTAGGCTTAAACTATATCGTCGGTTGATCGCGATCCCCTTAATGATAAGGCGATGATCGCGAGATTAGAGGCTTTCGCGCTGATTTGCGACTGGCTGCGGTTTTGCCACAGGAGATTTTTGATGAATCGATGGACCATCCTATTAATGGTTGCCACGCTGGCGAACGCCTGCGACGCCGATGTCGTCTACCTTCGTGGCGGCGGCAGCCTCTCGGGATCCGTTAAATCGCTCGAAATGGGCAAGCAGAAGGTGATCGTCGTCGATACCGGCAACGGAATCCAAATCTCGCTGACGCAAGGCGAAGTCGCACGCGTCGACCGCGAGAACGATCTGATCGCACAATATCAGGCGCATCGTGCCACCGCCGGCGAAGACGCCGACGCCCACTGGGAACTCGCGCGATGGTGCAAAGCCAATTCATTGCTGCCGCAGTACGACCGGCAGGTTCGGCACGTGATCCGGCTGAACCCGCAGCACCCAACCGCTCGAGCCTCGCTCGGCTACACGTCGGTCAACGGCAAGTGGGTTCTGCACGACGAATTGCAACGCGCCCACGGTTTGGTCCGCCACCTGGGGAAATGGAAAGTTCCCGCCGACGTGGAGATGACGGAGGCTGAAGCCGAACTGGAGATCCAACAGAAACAGTGGATCCAAACGGTCAAGCGTCTCCGCGGTCGCGTGCTTAAAGGTGGCAAGGCGGCGGACGAATCGCTGGTCGAACTCACTGCGATCGAAGACCCGCTGGCCTCCGGTGCGATCGGCAAACTGTTGGTCCAACGCGAAGACCCCGATTCGCTGCGGATGCTGTGGGTCAAACTGCTCTCGAAATGGGAGACCGCCGAAGCTGCCGACGCCCTGATCATGGCCAGTCTGTTCGATCCCGAACCGATGATTCGCGAAGCCTGCTTGGATCGGCTGGAGCAATTCGCCAAGACGCGTGCGGTCAACACTTACATCGCGATGCTCCGCGACAACGACAACAAAAAGGTCCGCATCGCCGCCAATGCCTTGATGGCGATGAAAGATCCGCGATCGATCCTACCGCTGACCGACGCCTTAGTGACGACGCATAAGTCGAAAACCGGCGGCGGGCCGAGCATGAGTTCCAGCTTCGACCGCAATGGTGGCGGTGGAGGCGGTTTTTCGTTTGGCGGCGGGAAAGAGAAGATTATCGAACAGAAGGTTCGCAACCCGCCGGTGCTGTCGGCGCTGATGACGCTCGCCCCCGACGCCGATTACCAATACGACGCAGAGCGTTGGCGCCAGCACTTCTCGCGGCAGATGGCCGAGGTCTCCTACGACCTCCGCCGCGATCTCTGATTACCGATCCTGATCTCTGCACTCGGTAGCACCGCGACTAGGGAGTCTCTTGTTTCCAGTCGCGCCACAGCCAACGGAGCGATTCGGGCAGGATCGCGCCGCCATGTTTGCCGTTGTGTCCGCCGCTGCCGTATTCAAATTTGTAGTCATAGTTTTTGTAGGCCAGCGATTTCGCCAACTCCTGATTCGCCAACGGCCAGTTCCCGTGATCGTTATCGAGATCGCCCGAACCGTCTTGCAGGAAGACGCGAATCGGTTTGACGGGCGTCTTGCGAATCAACGCTTCACAGTTGTGACCGCCGCGAATGTTGACAAAGCTGCCGACGTGGCTCAGCACCTTGCCAAACGCATCGGGCCGCTCCCACGCCGCGGTGAAGGCGCAGATCCCGCCGGAGCTGATCCCGCCGATCGCTCGCAGTTTTGGGTTGTCGGTGATTTTGTATTGCTTGCCCACTTCCGGCAGGATCTCTTCCAACAGCAGCCGCGAATAATCGGCCGACAGCGTGTCGTATTCAAAGCTGCGATTCGAAGGAGTTGGTTTCCAACCACGCTTCTCGGGCAGCTCCTTCTTCGTCCCCGGATCGATCATCACAGCGATCGTGATCGGCATCGATCCGTCGTGAATCAAGTTGTCGAAAACCGTCGGCACTCGGAAATCGCCCTTCAATGATTCGTAGGCGTGACCGTCCTGAAAGACCATCAACGCCGCTGGCTGGCTGCCGTCGTATTGCGCTGGAACGTAAACGCTGTAGCGACGCTTCGTCCCTTCAAAAACCTTGCTCTTATCCCAGACGTGTTGAGTTACCTTGCCTTGGGGCACGCCCTCGCGAGGCTTCGAATCGGGGCCGTGCTTGTATTGCGAATCGTCGCCGCGGGCGGTCCCCACGATGCAAAGGCTGAACAACAGGAGAGCAAAGCTGCGGTACTTCATGATGGTGAAACCTGTAGAAGGGAGATCGGGAATGGGCCGACGCAAATCGGCCCCGCGAATCGAAACGTCCGCTGGGCGGATGGCAAATTATAGCTACTCCGATGCCAACATTTGCTCGACAAATGGGCGAACATCTTTGGCATAAGTGAACCCAGCGTCGTCCCCCGCGTCGACAAACCGCTTCGTCAGCGTCCCATCGGCAGCGTAGATAAAGACCGCCGGGATCGAATCGAGTTCCAGCGTTTCGTAGATATCGCTGTCAGCCGTCGTCGACAGGAAATTTGTCGTCGTCGCCTTCTGCGATTTCAAAAACGCAGCGACCGCGTCGCTATAGGTTTCCGGCGGCTTCGATTTGATCCCGATGTAATCGATGCAGACCGAGATGCAGCGAATCTTCTCGCCGTGTGCATCGTGCAGTTCGACCAAACCGTGGAACTCCTGCATGCAGGGCGCACAGGCGGTGCTCCAGATGTCGACCACGACCGGCTTGCCCGCCGCAGCGATCTCTTTCTCGATCGCCGGCCAATCGGCAAGCGTCAATTCGACGGCAGCTTCGCCAGCCGCAGCCGCTTCATCGCCGGCGGCCTGCGACGCCTGGTCCTGCGAAGTCGCCGCGGAATCGGTCCCATCCGACTTTCCCGCGATCTTCGAATCGCATCCCGACAGGATCAAGAGACTACAGCTAACAGCACACAACAGCATTCGCAAATTCATCGATCGATAGTTCCTGAAGGAGGGGCAAAACGGAAGGCGTGAACTCTGCAGGTGGCGTCCATCACCACCCGCTAGAGGTTCATCGATTGTCATCCTTTCCGCATCCGGCTGCAACAACGCAGAGCGGCAAGCCAACCGGCCTTACCATCCTCTCGAGGCTTGCCCGGCGGCTCAAGCCCCGCGACTGCAAACGAATAATCACCAGAATGATTCATTGACATGTCGCAACATTACGATATATATTAGTAGTAGCCACCGGGGAGATGAAATGACAGCAGCCAAAAAACAAACGAAGCCGCGCGGCAGCGTGCAAGATTTTTCTGCGGCAGCGGAATGCCTGAAGACCCTCGCCCATCCGGTTCGCCTGCGGATTGTGCAGATGTTATTGCATGGCCGTTATACCGTGGGCGAATTGGCCGCGGATTGCGAAATCCCCGACAACGTCGGTTCGGAACACCTGCGACTGCTGCAGCGGTGCGGCTTCCTAGACAGTCAACGCGAAGGACGCCGCGTCTACTACAGCGTCGCCGAACCGCACCTGTCACAATTGATGGCCTGTATCGAAGGGCGTTTCCTGAGCGAATAGCCAACGGAAGAAACGAGAATCGATACGCGTCTCTTATTTAGCTAAAAACATCGTCAACTTGCGACATCACGAACAATAGCCCAACTGTCCACCTCTCGGGAGATCTTGAAATGAAATCGATCGAAGTCACTCAACTGTCCGAACTGCAAAAGAACGGCGACGTCGAATTGATCGACGTCCGGATGCCCAGCGAATTCCGCAGCGTGCACGCGGCGGGAGCTCGCAACGTGCCACTGGATTCATTGGATCCAAGCTCCGTTTTCGCCGACCGCAACGGATCGAAAGACCAGCCGCTGTATGTGATCTGCCAAGGGGGCAATCGCTCGACGAAAGCCTGCCAGAAGTTCGTCGACGCCGGTTTCGAAAACATCGTCAATGTCGAAGGAGGGACCACGGCTTGGGACAAGGCGGGACTGCCCGTCGTCCGCGGCAAGCAGACGATGCCGTTGATGCAGCAGGTGCAACTGACCGCCGGTTCCCTGGTGCTTCTTGGGGCTGTGCTTGGCTACTTTGTGCATCCCTACTTCATCGGGCTTTCCGCCTTCGTCGGCGCAGGTTTGATGTTCGCCGGCGCGACAGGCACCTGTGGCATGGCGTCGATGCTCGGCAAGATGCCTTGGAATCAGTGCGCCGGTGGTGGTGGATCGTGTTCGGTATGATCACCGGCGCCCTGCGAGTGGCTTAAATGCAATACCGTTCAAGAAAGCGTAGTGGACGAGGCTACGAGTCCATTTGCATGCATCAGACCAAATCGCTGGGACTCGTAACCGCGTCCACTACATCCCGCCGCTAATTCTTGCGACGGTCCGAGGCTCCTTCGTTGAACGGTATTGGGTTTAAATGGACAGGCATCTGCTTTGGGCAGGTGCTTGAGGGCAGAGCATCGAATCGTTAAGGCTGTCGAAGCATTGGAGAAGTTGATGAAGATCGTGATCATTGGTGGTGTCGCCGGTGGCGCATCGGCTGCGGCCCGCGCCCGCCGACTGGATGAAAACGCAGAGATCGTCGTGCTGGAGCGCGGGGAGCATCCGTCGTTTGCAAACTGCGGCCTTCCCTATTACGTCGGCGGCAAGATTCAGTCGCGCGACAAACTGTTGGTCGCTCCGGTGAAGATGCTCCGCGATCGGCTGCGTCTGGACGTCCGCACTCGCAGCGAAGCGATCCGCATCGATCGCGAGGCGCACCAAGTTCAGGTTCGCAATCTCGACACCGGGCAGGAAACCAGCGAGTCGTACGACAAACTGATCATCGCCACGGGAGCTTCACCGTTCCGGCCGCCGATCCCAGGCGTCGATGGTTCGCGAGTCCTCGAATTGCGCGACTTGAAAGATGCCGATCGGATGCACGCGATGGCGACGTCGGGATCGAAGCGAGCGGTGATCCTCGGCGCGGGATTTATTGGCATCGAGATCGCAGAGAATTTGGTCCGTCGCGGGATCGCCGTCACGATCCTCGAACTGGCCGATCAAATCCTGCCTCCTTGGGATCGCGAGATGATCGGGCCGATCGACGCCCACATGCGGCAGCAAGGTGTCGACATCCGGCTGGGCCTTTCGGTGGAGAGCTTTGAAGAGACGCCAACCGGCCTGCGAGTGCAACTGACCTCGGGCGAAACCTTGGACGCCGACTTCGCCGCCGTTTGCATCGGCGTTCGTCCCGAGAGCAAACTGGCTGCCGAAGCGGGCATCGTCTGCGGAGCTCGCGGTGGAATCCAAACGTCAGCCCACATGCAGACCAACGATCCGGACATCTACGCCGTGGGAGACGTTGTCGAAGTCGAGTGCTTCGTTTCCAAGACGCCGGTGCAGATTCCGCTTGCCGGCCCGGCAAACCGGCAGGGTCGGATCGCTGCGGATCACATCTTCGGTCGTGATTCGAAGTACCGCGGAACGCAAGGGACAGCGATCGTCGGGGTCTTTGAAAAGACAGCGGCGATGACGGGACTGAGCGAAAAAGTTCTGCAGCGGATCGGGACGCCCTACGAAAAGGTCTACATTCACCCCGCCGATCACGCGGGCTATTATCCCGGTGCCGAAGGGATGACGTTAAAACTGATCTTCGATCCCAGCACGGGTAAGGTCTTAGGAGCTCAAGCCGTTGGCAGCAGCGGCGTCGACAAACGGATCGATATCGTCGCGATGGCGATTCAAGCCGGGATGACGGTCGACGATCTGGAAGAGGTCGAACTCTGTTACGCGCCGCAGTACGGACACGCCAAAGATCCGATCAACATGGCCGGCTTTGTCGCCGCCGGAGTCGTCCGTGGCGACCAACCGATCGTCCACGCCGACGCGTCGCTCGCCGAATCGCAGGCGAGTCACTTCCTGCTGGATGTTCGCAGCGAAGCCGAGTTTGCGTCGGGCCACATTCCGGCGGCGACCAATGTCCCGCTGGAATCGCTGCGCGAGCGAATCGCCGAACTGCCGCGCGAACGCCGGATCATCGCTTATTGCAAAGTTGGCCAACGAGGCTACTTGGCGACGCGGATCTTGATGCAACATGGATTCGACGTCGCCAACTTAAGCGGCGGGTATACTTCATGGTTGGCCGCGAATCCATCGCCAACGACCTGACCGTACACGCGATCGTGACATTTAATTTCGCACCCCCATCACGCCGTAAGATTCTCATGTATCGAAACTTCATGCCTCTTCTAATCGCCTCGCTGATGTTACTTGCGTTCGTCGCGCAACCGGCACCAGCTCAACTGGGCAGCCTGTTTGGGTTCGGCCCCAAGGTCCCGACGATCAGCACCGCCGACCTGAACAAACAATTGACGACACAACGCGACGCGGAAGCTCAGGCGAAAGCTGCCGGAACGGAGGCCCCGGTTGCTGATTTCGTATTGGTCGATGTCCGCACCGATGCCGAAGTGAAGGTCTCAGTGCTCCCTGGCGCGATCACCAAGGCCCAATACGAAAAGAACCAGCAACAATATCAAGGCCGAACCGTGATCGCCTACTGCACCGTCGGCGGCCGCAGCGGAAAATACGCGGCACAGCTGGCGAAGGATGGCGTCGACGTGAAGAACTACAAGGGTAGCATCCTGAAGTGGGTCGACGCCAAGCTGCCGCTGGTCACGTTGGAAGGTCTACCGACCAACCGCGTCCACACCTACAGCGACCGATACAGTGTCCCCGCGGAATACGAACAGGTGACCAAGTGAGCCCGAAGGTCGACGAAGCGTCAACTAAGAACATCGTGCTGCTGGGGATGGGGCATACGAATGCCGATATCGCCCATCGCTGGCAGGAGGATCCGATCCCGGGCTGCCGTTTGACCTGCATCAGCAAATTCCCGACGGCGACCTATTCGGGCATGCTGCCGGGAACGCTGGGCCAGCAATTCCGCGACGATGAGATGCGGATCGATCTTGCCAGCCTGGCCGATCGCGCCGGGGCCGACTTTATCCTGGCCGACACCAGCGGGCTCGATCTCAATGCCGGCCAGATCCACTTTCACGATCACCCGTCGATTCCTTTCGACCTGCTCTCGATCGGCGTCGGTTCGATGCCGGCCGGCTGGGCTGAATATTCCGATTCGCCCCTGATGGTCCCGATCAAACCGATGCAGACGTTCCTGCAGCGTCTCGACGCGCGACTGCAGACCGCCTCGCGATCCGCCGGCGGGCCGATGCGCGTTGCCATCGTGGGCGGCGGCGTCGCCAGCGTCGAGATCGCGTGCTGTCTGCAGGCGCGGGCTGGCAAGAGCGACAACAACCGCCCTTTGGCGATCGAGATCTTCACCAGCAGCGAACATGTCGCTGATGGGATGACGACGCGCAGCATCGACCGCATCGAGCGACTGTTGGAACGACGCGGGATCAACGTTCAACGGTCACGTCGCGTCGTCGAGGTCGGCGAGACCGATCTGGCGACCGACGACGGCCAACGCCACGTTGCCGATTGCGTGATCTGGGCGACCGGCGCTGCTGCCCCGCCGGTTTTGCAGCAGCTCGGCTTGCAGACCGACGACCGCGGCTTCATCGCCACCGCGGCGACCCTCCAGTCGTTAACCGATCCGCGAATCTTTGCCGTCGGCGACGCGGGGACGATCGTCGCTTCACCGTCTCCCAAAGCGGGAGTTTATGCGGTTCGGCAGTGCCCCGTGTTATGGGACAACTTAAATGCGTCGATCGCTGGTCAACCGCTGGATGAATTCGATCCACAATCCGATTTCCTGAAGATCCTCAATACCGGTGACGGCAAGGCGCTGTTGGAGTTCGGTCGCTGGACAGCCCACAGCCGTTGGTGTTGGTGGTTGAAGACATGGATCGATCGGCGGTTCGTGCAAAAATTCCAACGCCCCGATTAACGATTACGCGTGTTGGTTAGGAATCGCTTGGCGGCGTGGCCCTTTCAACTTCATGCGCGACGAATTCACAAGCTGCGAAGCCTTGGGTCCGCCCCGGCGATCGCATATGCTAAACCTATTGGCAATCCACAGACTTTTTCCCTTAATCTATCGCAACGAAGGTTACCCAAAATGACTCGAGTCGAAACGTTGAAGAATCTGCAGACAGCTCTTTCGATGGAACTGACGGCGACGCATCAGTACCAATTACACGCGGGCGTCCTGGACGACTGGGGCATGGATCGATTGGCGACGAAGATGCGTCAAGAGATGCAAGAAGAGATCGGGCATTCGGACGAATACCTGGCCCGAATCCTGTTCTTAAACGGGGAACCCGAACTGGCGCTGCAGAAGACACCCGTCGTTGCCCATTCGCTCAAAGAGATGTTTGAATTGGACCTGGCCGATGAGCGTGAGGCGATCGGTTTTTATTCGGCTGCGGCCCAGAAAGCTGCCGAAGAAGGAGACCTCGGATCGCGGATGCTGTTCGAACGGATCGCGATCGATGAAGAGGGGCACATCGGCTGGCTGGAACTGCAACTGAGCCTGCTGGACCGAATGGGCGAACCGGCTTACATCGCGAAGCACATGTCGGTCGAAGGCGAAGACGAAAACCACTGATCCCGCACGCCGCGTCGGCGGCAAGCGATGCAAATTGCCATCAGTGCTTGATTTGAAACGGGGCCAATTGCCCCGTGGCAGATTGCCAAGCGACCGACTTGTCGCGGATGTTTCCCGACATCGATTGATCGATTCGGCGAAGCAGTTCCTTTAAGTCGCCAATGCTTCCTTCGGCGACCATCTGCACTCGGCGGTCGGGCAAGTTTTGCACCCAACCGGTCACGGCCAGCCCATCGGCTTGCTCGCAGGCGTTGTAGCGAAAGCCAACGCCTTGGACGTGACCGCGGTAAAAGACTTCGATACGTTCCATCGTGGGACTCGATCCGGAGACCGGCTAGGCTCTACGTTTTGTTGCGTCCTAAGATCACGATACACATATCGTCGAACTGGGGCGCATTGCCAGCAAAATCGGAGATCTCCGACAGAATCCGCTCGCCGATCACCTCGGGCTTTCCGCCAGCAAGGACCGCCGCGCGGACGCGTTCCATCCCAAATTCCTCGTCGTTGATGTCCATCGCTTCGTTGATCCCGTCGGTATACATCACCGCCAGGTCGCCCGGTTGGATGGGAATCGTGATACGTTCGTATTCGAACCCGTCCATCACAGCAATTGGAACCCCCGACTCCTCTTCCCCCGGCTCGCTCAACTTGCCATCGGGAGACAACACGATCGGCGGCATGTGCCCCGCGTTAACGATCGTCATCGTGTGCGATTTCGGATCCAACACGACCAACAGGAACGTGACGAACTGCTCGACCGGCAGCGAGCACATTCGCTCGTTCAGTTTATCGATGGCTTTCGCGGGATCGGGTTCGCTAGCCAAACAGAACCGCGTTTCGGCTGACAGCTTGGCCATGTACATCGCCGCAGCGACGCCGTGGCCAACGACATCGGCAACGATGATCCCAACGCGTCCCTCGCCGAGGTCGACGTAATCGAAGTAGTCGCCGCCGATGTGATGCGCGGCGCGATAGAAGCTGTGAAATTCGTAGCCCTCGACATCGGGCGGCGACATCGGCAGGAAGGCGTGCTGGACATCGTTGGCCAACCGCAGATCCTGTTCTACAGCCTGCTGTTGGAGCGCGTTTTCATGCATCTTGGCATTATGGATCGCCACGCCGGCTTGGGTTGCGACCGACGAGAGCAGATCGATATCGATCGCGTTGAATCGATTCTTCTGATCCATCGTGTCGATCTGCAACGCGCCAAAGGCCTTGCCATTGCTGTCGATCAACGGAGCGCAGATCATCGATCGGATGCGGAAGTCGGCGATCGATTCGCTCATCTCAAAGCGTTCGTCGCTGGCGGCGTCCAAGGAGATCATCGGCGTCCCCTCGTTCATCACCTGGCGGATGATCGTGCGACTGATCCGCACGGTTCCCTCTTCTCCCTTGCTGCGATTTTGGGCCCACCGGGGCACCAATTTGCCATCGGGTGTTTCCAACACGATGAAGCCGCGGTCGGCTTGCGGGAAGATCCGGAACAAACTCTCCAGCGTTGCCGGCAGAACCTCGTCCAACACCAATTGCCCGCCCAAGGATCGCGAGATGTCGAGCAACGCGCGCAGCTTGGCATCGGTCCCTGCATCGAGCCGGACGACGCCGCTGCTGTCCTTCTGGACTTCGACCTGGCCGCTGGAAGATTCGAGATCAGCGTCGGCCCCGTCGTCGTCGACAAGGACCACGCCAAAACCGCTGCCGCTGGAATCGTTCAACAGGCCGGTCGACGATTCGGGCCCCATGAAGCCGGGCTGTTCGCCAGTATGAAAACTGAACTCCACCTCGCAGATCCGGATCTGATCTCCCTCGCGGAGCGTATGCAGGCCGCTGATCAGTTGTCCATTAACGAACGTCCCGTTGCGGCTCTTGAGATCCTCCAGCTGGATCAAATCGTCCGACCGCACGATCTTCGCGTGATGACGGCTGACCGCCCCGACTTCGACAACCACTTTGCATTCGGGATGGCGACCGATGATGATTTCGCCTGGCGGAATCTCGTGTCGTGCCCCTTTGGAGGGCCCCGAAATTGTACTTAAGAACGCCATGAATGCTCCGACGCTGATATGCGAACTAAAACGACAGCATTTTAGTCGTTGGCGTTACGCGACGCACCAGGGGAAAGAAGAATCGGCCGCCGCGGCTCAAGATTCTGCAGGCGTGCGGACCAGAGCGTTCAAAGCTTGGAACGAATGCTCCAACATCTGGTCGTAATCGAGATGCTCGATCGACTCGCCGATCAACTCAAGTTCGAAGCTGCCGTCGTAGCCGGCGTCTTCAAAGCATTCGACGATCGCAGCCAAATCCTGCTTGCCTTGGCCCAACAGCAGACGATCCTGTTCGCCCATCGGGACGTGAGCGGCATCGCCCAGTTGAACCAACCGCACCAAAGGCGCGACGTCGGGCAACCATTGGAACAAGTTGGGGTCGTGCCCCAGATGATACGAATCGAAGACCAATCCCAAACCGGGCCAGCTGATCTCGCCGATCGCATCGATCGTGTTTTGGATGTTGTTCAGGAAACAGCCCTGGGTTCCGGCACCGAGATGCATCGGTTCGAGAGCCACGTCCAAGTGCAACGCCGCGGCCGCTTCGCAGACTTCCGTCAGTGCTTGACGCAGCAGACGTCGCGAGTGTGATCCGGTGTGGTTGTTGCGATCGCCCGAGACGACGATCAAACATTCGGCACCCAATTGAGCCGCGAGATCGACGGCATCCAACGCGTCGTGGATGCTGTCGTTGAAACTTCGCCCGTCGCCGCCGGTGAAGCCGCCGGCCCAACCGACCGAAGAGACGCGGAGCCCGTTTTCTTGAATCAGCTCGGCCCCTTTTTCGGTGCCGTATTCAGCCAACTTGGCCCGCCAGATGCCGATCGAATCGAAGCCGTGCTTCGCATATGCGAAGACATCTTCTTCAAACGACCAACGGTAGGTCGACAACTCATTGACGGAAAGTTTAGGCATAATTTCGTCGTGTCGCTGAGGCGGCGTATGTGTTGTGAAGTTCCGAAGATCTTTACATTCGTGCGGCGGACAGTATGCCGGGGAATGAATATCTTGTAAAGAAACATCTGGCATTGAATCGGACAACGACGAAAAATAACGACTTCGTTGATTCGATGATATTGCAATTTGCAGGACGCCTTGAAATTGCTATCGCTCGAAAAACTTCGAGTTTGTTTTCCCGACGTCGGGGACGCGTTTGCAAGCTCTAAACCAACCTCGGAACCGAAAGTCAGATCGCCGATGAGACTCTTCGCAGGCACACAATTCGACATCCCGCCGACATGCGATCGCTGCGGCGCACTCGAACAAGATTGCAAGTGCCCACCGTTGCCGCCGCCCAAACTCGATCCGCAAAAACAGACAGCGCGGCTGATGACCGAAAAGCGAAAACGCGGCAAAGTGGTCACGTTGATCAAAGGTCTGCCCGCCGAAGGAAACGATCTTCCCGCGCTGCTAACAAAACTGAAGTCGCGGTGCGGCGCTGGCGGCACGATCAAAGAGGACCAGCTGGAAATCCAAGGCGATCACCTGGAGACCGCCCGCAGTGTGCTGAGCGAAATTGGCTTCCGCACCAAAGGCTAAACCAGCGAAGAATCCGCAAGGCGATCGAGCGACGGAAACCTTGTGCTAAGCGACACTCATCAACTTCGGTACGGGCAGCGTTCCAACCCTCCTCGCCAGCGCAGTAGACCAACAGGAAACATTGCCCCGCGACAGCGATTCCGAAACAGCCAACCGATCCACGCGGCTGATGACGTGGCAATGGAGACTTTGACAGTCGCATTCCGTGTCGCCACATCGTGCGGTTATGCGCAGTGACGGGAGGTAAACACTCCCCCGTTGTCCGAACCTGAGTTTGCGACGGCCGGATTTGCTTGAGAGCAGTAGCGTCTGCTGCATTGCTATCAATTCCGATCGGACGTCGCGGAGCGGAACGGCTGCAACTGAACCGGCTCGATCGCTTGGGAATCGGCCAAATCGATTGGCGAACAAATGCCGACATTGCCGGTTTCGCTGAATTCTTTGGTTTTGCAAGTCCGATTAATGACTGTTAAGCCGTGCGGCGGAGGTGCTGGACGCGGCTGCAATCCATTAATCTTCGGGACTTGAAATGAGTTTGCTGCCGGTTTCCACGCCACGAACAGCCGATGGGCTGACGCAGCAACGCTTGATTCGTCAGCTGAATACCGACAGCTTGGCGCTGGAAGACCTGTACACGCAGCTGAGCACCGGGCAGCGCGTCAATACGCTCAGCGACGATCCCGCCGCGGCGATCACGGCGATCTCTTTACAAGCATCGCAGGAATATTCGGCAACGATGCTGCGCAACGCGCAATCGGCCGAGGGATATCTGAACGTCACCGATACGGTTTCAGCGACGATCGACAACGCCCTGATCGAAGCTCAAGGGACGATCATCGCCGGTGCTCAGGAACCGCTTGGGGAAGAGGAGCGGGATGCGTATGCGGAGAGTCTGGCGCTAACCATCGATCGCTTGATCACCGCGGCAAATCAGAACTACCGCGGTCACTACGTCTTGGGTGGAGCGATCGACCAATCGCCCCCGCTGGCTCGCGAGGAAGACTTTGTCGTCTGGTCGGGAACTACCGCTTTGCAATCGACGCAAATCAGCAAGGATTGGCTGCTCGATACCGGTATCAACGCGCAAGAGTCGCTGGGAGTCGGGGCGACGATCGCATCGAGCAACGATCTTAATGCAGCGATCACGCGCGACACGCCACTGAGTACGCTGTATGGCGGTGGAGGTGTTACGCCGAGTGTGATCCGAGCCAGCGGCGGCGATGGCTGGACCGATATCGATCTCCGCGCGGCGAAGACGATTGGCGATCTACAAGACGCGCTCAACAACGTCGCCTTGGAGGGACGTCAGCTGGACGTAACGGTGACGTCGACGGGAATCTCGATCGACTATGCCGATGGGCTTGGCGGCACGCTTTCGATCGATGACGTCGGCGAAGGCAAGACGGCAGACCGACTGGGAATCCGGAATCCACTTGGCTTCAGCGGCCTACCGCTGGTTTCTCACAACCTGAATCCCGCGATAACCAAGTCGGTAAATCTGGCGGATACAAATGGTGGAGCGGGGATCGACGTTTCCGCCGGATTTAAGATCAGCCAAGGGAATCGCGAGTTCACCGTCGACCTCAGCCAAGCGGAGACGGTGGAAGACGTGGTTGTGGCGATCAATCTTTCGGGAGCCGACGTGAAGGCGTCGATCGATTCGAAGTCGGGGCAGATTGAAATCGCGGGCCTTGCCGACGGGGTCGATTATTCGATCGGTGAAAACGGCGGTAATGCAGCGGAACTGTTGGGGCTGCGAACCTCTAGCGCCGCGACGAAACTCAGCGAACTCAATCGCGGTCTGGGTTATCAAACCACCGGCGGCACCGACCTCACGATCCAGCGAACCGACGGCAGCATGCTGGAGATCGACGTCGATGGAGCGGAGACGATCGGCGATGTGGTCGATCGAATCAACAACCATGTCGACAACATTGGCCCCAACGCGGTGACCGCCAGTTTGCGAACCGACGGCAATGGGATTCAGTTGCAGAGTATCGCAGGCACTTCGACGTTGACGATTGGTCAGCCCTCGGGCAGCAGCGTCGGAGAGGCGTTGGGATTGATCGCCGCGGGAGATTCGCAAACCGAAGCGGTCGACGAAGCGGGTAACGCCGTGATCCGTGGCGACGACTACAAGCCGGTCGAGACCGGCAGTACGTTGGACACGTTGCTGCGGTTGCAGGTGGCGATTCGAGCTGGTGACATTCCGGAAATCACACGCCTTGCGCCGCAGATGGATCAACATCTTCAGCAATCGGTTCAGATGCGAGCCGATGTGGGTTCGCGGGTGCAGAACTTGAACAACGTCCGCCAGCAGACCGAAGAACTGTCGATCGAACTGTCTGCCCAGCTATCGAATCAGATCGACGCCGACTTTGCCTCGGTGATCAGCGAAATGACGGCGCGGCAACAGGCGATGCAAGCCAGTTTGCAAGTGATCGCGCAGATATCGCAGTTAACCGTATTGAACTTCCTTTAACAGAATTTCCAATGTTGGCGGCGGAAATTGCCGAAAACTAGAAACGGCGACCCTTGGGATTCAGCCGAAAACGAGACTGCGAACTTGCTCTTCGGAGCACGGAAGTGTTAGCCGCGCAGCGTTTACGGTTCAGGCAATTTTGCGAGTCGCTTCCCGCACACCACAAACCTCACGTTTTGGGAATCGCAGTCATGCGTATCAACACCAGCCGCTTCGGAACGCTCGACCTGGCAGAAAACGAACTGTTCAACTTCCCTCAAGGATTGATCGGTCTCGAATCGCTAAAGGTATGGTGCTTGGTTCCCGATCCGACCAGCCCCGCCGTCGCTTGGCTGCAATCGGTATCGCGAGCGACTCAAGCCGTGGCGGTGATCAGCCCACGAGCGTTTGTCGAAAACTATCGAGCCTGCGTCTCGTCGCGCGATCTGGGAACGCTGCAGATTCGCCCCCAAGATCGAACCTACATCGTGACAACTGTCGCCGGTCACGTCGGTCGCCTGACCACCAACTTGCAAGCTCCGATCGTGATCAACCTCGATCGCCAACTCGGTTGCCAAGTCGTCGCGACCGACGATCAACCGCTCCGATTTGCACTGCACATCGCGTTTGAACACCGCGCCGCGGCGTAACGCGTCTATTAAGGATACGGATGCGATCCGCCGAGGTCGCACTCTGACGGCGACAGCAAGGCATCGATCTGCTGTCGCCTTGCGTTCCAACGCTCCGCGGGCTCTCCAGCAAGTCTCGCACTCCTGGCATCGGACCGATCCGGTCCCTCTACCGTGCCACGAGGAAAGCATTCCCCACCAGGCAAACAACAGCCAGCGACGGAATGGGCTGCTGCGGAATGGATGCTTCTATCGGCTGTCGACACTCGATCGAACCAGAATCCCGAGAACCCTCCGCCAGCCTCTTCGGTGGCGCGAGCTGCATTGCCAATCCGCAAAGCAGCTCTCTTCTAATACTTCACTTGGTTGAGCTCTCACCGAGGACCGCATCAACGGCCGTCGGGTGCAGCAAGCACCTGCGGAATGTGCATCGCGAGTCGATTCTCCCGCCAGGCTAGCCCAAAATTCGTGCCAGCAGGACAGCTTCCCACCGCCCGCATCGACATCGCAGAAAATGGCAGCAGCCCCAAGCAAGGGATAAGAATGTTGCAATATGACCGGCATTCTGTGATAATTGAAGCCCCACCCGCACGACGCCCCCCACCGCTCCGATCGAGGCTGTCAAATTGTTTCGAATCCTTCCCTTGCTCTGCCTCAGCCTATTCGCAGTCATCGATCTGCAGTTCGCGGTTGCCCAGCCGGAGATCTCGGCGCAAGAGCGAAGGTTTTTCGAGACCAAGATCCGGCCGGTTTTGGTCGAGCATTGTTACGGTTGCCACAGCGTCGAAGCCGACGAAATTGGCGGTAAGCTGCTGCTCGATAGCCAGGCAGCGATGATGAAAGGGGGAGAGTCGGGACCAGCCTTGCTGCCCAGCGATCCCGAGAACAGCCTGATCATTCAAGCCTTGCGATACGACGAGGGCGCATCGGCGATGCCTCCCGATGCTCCGTTGCCCGAGACGGTCGTCGGCGATTTTGTCCGTTGGGTTTCCCGTGGCGCAGCCGATCCGCGGATCGAAGCGACGACACATCCCACCGATGATGAACTCGATCGCGAATCGCTGTGGTCGTTTCAACCACGCCGTTCACCTCTGCCGCCGCAGATTGCCGACGCCTCGTGGGCTCTCGATCCATTGGACCATTTTGTCGGTGCGCGGCTGGAATCCGAAGGGCTGCATCCGACGACAGATGCTCCACCCGAAACTCTCGTTCGGCGTCTGTATGTCGACTTGATTGGACTACCACCAACCAACGATCAAGCTGCTGCCTTTATCGCCGATTGCGAGCATGATCGCAGCGGTGCAATTCGTCGCTTGGTCGATCGCCTGCTCTCCTCGCCACAGTTCGGGATTCGCTGGGGACGCCATTGGTTGGACGTCGCGCGTTATGGAGAATCCAACGGCAACGATGGACTGGGACGCAACGCGAGCATGCCCAATGCGTGGCGTTACCGCGACTATGTCATCGACGCGATGAACCGCGACACGCCCTACGACCGCTTCTTAACCGAACAGATCGCCGGTGACCTGTTGCCCGCCGAGACGGCTGACCAGCGGAATCGGAATCTCATCGCGACCGGATTCCTCGCTATCGGTTCGAAGCCAGCCGTCGCGATGAACAAAAATTTCGCGATGGACATCGTCGACGATCAGATCAACGCGGTCTGCACGGCGACGATTGGATTGAGTGTCGCATGTGCGCGTTGCCACGATCACAAACACGATCCGATCCCCACCCGCGATTACTACGCCTTGGCGGGAATCTTCTCCAGCACCGAAACGCTCTACGGCTTAGCGGGGAATGAACCGCTGACCGCTCCGCCAACACCGCTCCATCCGCTCCGTGACCAATGGATGACGGAGAGCGAGGATCGGGATGCCCGCAGCACTTCGCCGATTTTCCCCGCCAGCTATCCGCAAGCGATCGAGAGCCTCGATCCGTTGATCTACAGCTCTTTGGAATCGGTTCCGGAGAAATTGAAAGCCGAAGATGTCGGAGGTTTTTCACCGAAGAACTTTGCCGCACTCAAGGGGAGTCGCTTGATTGGGAAACTGCCCACCGCGGACGTCTCCTACAGCGTCGCGTTTTGGTTCAAAAACGAATCACCCAACGGAAGTCGCCCGATCACGGCGTATCTGTTTTCCCGTGGCATGCTGAACGACAAAAACAACCCTGGCGATCATCTAGGAATTGGCGGTACCCACAAGAAGTCGCGGATGGGCAAGTTGTTCGTTTTCAATGGGAACGCTGGGAAGAAAAGTGTTGCCGGATCGACGGTGATTCAGCCGCAGACGTGGAACCATATTGCGATGGTCCGCCGAGACGCGGAGGTCCAAGTCTTCCTCAACGGACGATTGGAAATCGAAGCAACGATTCCAGCCACGTTTGGTGATTCGCTCGATTTCTGCTTCGCCGCTCGCAGCGAAAAGTTTGCTCCACTGAACGGCAACATGGCGCATCTCGCTCTGTTTCAAAGAGCTCTCTCAACTAAAGAAGCGAACGATTTATACCTCGCGGCGGACCAGCCCGAACCGCCACGAACCTTGGGTTGGGCGATGGGCGTGCGCGAACGCAAACCGGAAAAAATCGTCGACAGCAAAGTCCATATCGATGGGCAGACGGGCAAATATGGCCCGCAGGTCCCTCGAGGCACTCTGACCGCTTATCGCCAATTCGTCGACGCGGATGATCCGACCATTGGACTCAGTGCCAACATCGCAGAGGAATTGCAGATCGCTCCGGAGCGCAGCGGACGATTGGAGCTGGCGCGATGGCTGACCGATCCCTCCCATCCCCAAACCGCTCGCGTGATGGTGAATCGGATCTGGCTGCATTTGATGGGGCGCGGGATTGTGTCGACGCCCGACGATTTCGGTGTTTATGGCGGCCGACCATCGCACCCCGAATTACTCGACCACCTGGCGAACCGATTCGTCGATTCCGGTTGGTCGATCAAGCAACTGATCCGAGCAATCGTTCTCAGCCGGACCTACCAATTGCACAGCGCCTGCGAACCATCGCTGGCCGCCGCGGATCCCGAGAACCTTCTGTACGGGCGACACCTGTCGCGGCGGCTCGATGCCGAATCGATCCGAGACAGCATGTTATTGGCTAGCGGAGAACTCGATTTTGCTCAAGGACAAGGTTCCGCGATCGAGGAGACGGTTGCGTTGATCAATTGGCCGCTGGGCGCATCATCGAACCTCCATCGCCCCAGCAATCATCGCAGCGTCTATCTGTGCATGTTGCGACACGCGCCCCCCGCAGAACTGTCCGCCTTCGATCTGCCCGACGGGATTGGCGTGATGGGCCAGCGGAACGTGACGACGTTACCGACACAGTCGTTGTTCTTCATGAACAGCCCGTTTGTCGTGGCTCAGTCCGAACGACTTGCCGAACGATTGATGGCCAGTGGAGGAGACGACGACTCCAAAGTTCGGCTGCTATTCCAGACCACCCTCCAACGCCCACCTTCCCCACTTGAATTGAAACAAGCGGTGGCGTTGGTGCTGCAAACCGAGACCTCGTTCCCATCGGAAATCGATTTGCCGCACCGACAGCAGAAGGCGTGGGCCAGCCTCTGCCAAGCCTTGTTCACCTCCAACGAGTTTCGCTATGTCGACTAACAACAACTCCGTTGCCATCGCTACGCGGCGGCAGATGCTGCAAACCACATCCTTCGGCTTTGGGTTTCTGGCGTTGCAATCGCTGTGCCAGCAAGCCGTCGCTGCAGCTCCGGCAGCATCCGCCACAGCTGGCATCACCACTAGCGTCCCGCGGGCGCGTCGCGTGATCTTTTTGTGCATGAGCGGCGGGCCGGCGCAGATGGACACGTTCGACTACAAACCGCAAACGGGAAAGAAGAAACACGCCGGGTCGGTCTTCGATTTTAGCCAGCATGGCGAAAATGGAATCTGGGTCTCGGAGCTGTTGCCCGAAACGGCCCGGCATATCGATCGGATGTGTATCATCAACGGGATGCATGCCGATACGGGAAACCACGCCCAATCGTTTCTCCAACTGCACACCGGCGAACGACTCCGCAAACGTCCCAGCATGGGATCTTGGATCTCTTACGGGTTGGGGACCGAAAACGAAAACCTGCCAGGCTTTATCAGCCTCAACGCATCGAAGCCCTCGGTCTATTCCAGCAGCTTCCTGCCGACAGAGTTCGAAGGGACGCCGATCGGCACCAATGGCGAGGACATGTCCCAAGCGACGATCCGCGATATCGCCAGCCAGCACCTGCCCCACTCGGCCCGGCGGCAGCAGATCGATTTTGTCCAAGCGATGAACCGTCAGCATGCCACCGGGCGCGTCGATCAGTCCAATCTGAACGGCGTGATCGAATCGATGGAACTCGCTTTCCGGATGCAAAGTAGCGCTCCCGATCTGTTGGACCTTTCCAACGAAACCGAAGCGACGCTACAGCGTTACCGCGTTGGCAAAAAGTTGTCCGTCGGCACCTGTCGTCCCACCGACTTCGGGCGGCAGTGTCTGCTGGCCCGACGCTTTGCCGAAGCGGGAGTGCGATTCATCGAGGTGAATCATGGCGGCTGGGATCAACATAAGAATCATCGTCGCGACCTGAAAGCCAATTGTGAAACCATCGACGCGCCGATCGCTGCGTTGTTGGAAGATCTCGCCGCGCGAGGAATGTTGGAAGACACGCTGTTGGTTTGGGGAGGCGAATTTGGCCGGCCGGGTCTGGTTCCCGACAACGGTAAAGACGAAACCGGTCACAATCATCGTGGGTTCACATTTTGGTTGGCCGGCGGTGGCGTCAAGGCTGGATACGTTCACGGCCGAACCGACGACACCGGTTCCCGAGCCGTAGAAGGCAAGGTTCACTTCCGCGACCTACACGCAACGGTCCTGCACGCATTGGGGCTCGATGCCAATCAAATGACCTACCAACACGCCGGCCGCGCCCACCGACTGACCGGCCCCGAAGGTGGCCAAGTCATCCACGATCTGTTTGCTTGAAACGCGATGGCGTTCTAAACGCCAAACTTCCGGAGTTTGCCCCAGTCGAGCGCCCGGTCCGTCGAAGCATGGCCACAAGGGGCGGGCCCACTTTTATCGATCGACAACGGTATCATAATCCCTCCGCGTCTCACGGCGACCGATCGAGGGTCCTTTGCAACGCCGAATTCAGCCCGGGATCGTCGAGCTTCGCAAGGGCTGCTTGCAGAACGCTGTGTGTGGTGGAAGGCTGAAATACGGAGTGGGTCATATCTTTGTCCGTGGGAGCGCCCAAGGCGTAACGACCGATGAGCCGTCCATTCTCACGAAAGGTGAAACCACAGGGTGCAGGACGCGTCGGGCAGAGGACATCGAACAACTCCGGTCCGTTCATGTTGCTGCCATAGATTGAGCTACCAACACTCCGTACCGTTTGCGATTGCCAATCGATCGGCGACGCAAAGTTCGCGATCGGATGGCGCGAGCGATCGACCGTGAAACAGCCCGACAAGACTGGCTGGAAGATCTGTGGCCGATAGTCGACGGGAGCCAATTGAACAGCGACCAAGCCGCGAGCACCGCGAATGTGATAGATCGCAGAGCCGGTCTCATAGGCATCCAACGGCTCGGTCACCGACTTCGGGTAATCCGTCGATTCCAACGTGATCTCTCGCGTTTGACCGTCACCCAATGTGAGCGTCGCGCTGACCGCCGGCTTCGCCTTATTGTCCACCTGCCCGATCAATTTCACAGGACCGATCTGCAGGACATCCAGCGGCACCTGCTTCGACTTCCCCGATTCATCTCGCACCCTTGCCACACATGCATATCCTTTTTCGATGTACCCAGCAATGCTATCCGGTCCAAGCAGTAACGCCTGATCTTCGTGGACGGCAACAACCGCAGTCGTCAGCGGATAGATTCCACCATGTTGGCTGCCGATGTTGTCTTTGCCTGGATTGATGTAGCAGTCGATCCGCACCAACGAAGCCGGATCAACTCCTGTACTGTTCGGCGTGAGCCAAGTTTTCGCTAGCTCGACGAAGTCCGCAAGCCGCTTCTGTGTGAGCAAGCCCGTTCGCGCACCAATCAACTGGCGGTCCTTCATCAACACAAAATGTGTCGCGGCGGGCGCAGTAACCTTCCGCCACTTCCGCTGCGGTAGTTCGACAAACACCACCGATGCGGCTTCGGTCACCGATTTCGCGACGGGCAACATTTGAACGCTGATGTCGGAATCGTTGCTGAACATCACCAGCGCCGTGCCGACCTCGGGCAACTGTTCCAGGAAATCGTTCCAGTCTGGGAGTTTCTCCTCGGCAACAATCTGCGTTTTCTGTTCAGCCAGATGCCGTTTCGTTTCCCATTTGTCCGACAGCGTCGAAGTTTTGTCGGGCTGCACGCGACTGCATTCCAACAGCGTGACACGTTTGCCGGGGACAAACGTTTGAGGCCGAAAGTCTTTGTCGGCGATGGCAGAGCCGGAGTTCGCCATGCAGATTCTCAGGCTGGATTCGTCGACCTGTAGGAGACCGTGTTGCGTCTCTGCATCCCCGTTGGGGTCGACAACAAGTTCCACCTGCCAAACGGGACTTGCATCGTTTTTTATGCGAATTTGAATCGGACTGCCTACCTCCTCCGATCT
The DNA here is from genome assembly GCF_007751715.1 of Rosistilla oblonga. NCBI lineage: Bacteria > Pseudomonadati > Planctomycetota > Planctomycetia > Pirellulales > Pirellulaceae > Rosistilla > Rosistilla oblonga. The sequence goes on from NZ_CP036292.1 coordinate 5,564,015, forward strand.
CGAGACGCAACGCAATATTTGTCCATCGATCACCAGCTCAAGTTGAGGTTCGGTATCCGCCTGGTCTTCCCCGGCAATGTTATGAACATCGACGTGCCACCGTCCTTGAAGCATCCGCAGCGCCTGCTGATTACTTTCCGCAGGCGGGACCGAAGCATACGGCATCGATGGCAATCCGTTGCCGTTTGCCTGCGGGCTTGAAGGCAGGACGCTTGGACTGTTGCTGGGTGCGATGGGGGATGGTTGCGAAGGTTGGAGCGTTGTTGCACCAGCGAACTCCATCAGCTCCGCGTCGGATCCAATTTGCGAGATCTTCCACCGCCCATCCTCTAAGTGCAATTCAACTGATTCCGTTTTGCAAACCGTTTGAACGATGGGCGAAGATTTCTGAGTTGCTGTCGCACGAACTCCGTCGATCACAAGCTTCCATTCGGAGGCAACCGTTTGCTGGTTGTCATTTTCGTTGGCATCCATTGCACTCACGGCATCGAGTATTGCGGCACAGAACACTCTGGGATCGGCCAGCATCCCACTCGATTGGCGCAACACCTGAGCATACTCACCGGGTGCGAATTGAGGTGGTTTCACGGGCGTTCCATCCGGCCCGATCGCCCCCAATTGAAAAAGGACCGGATGCAACATACTGGCCAGCTTTCCCATTGCGGCAACCGATTCGGATGATGGATTGGAACGCATGAAGCCGTTGCAACTTTCAACGATCGATTTGATCTGTTGCGTCTCCTCGGGCGACTGCCCCGTGGCTTCCATTAATCCCAGCATGTTGCCCATTATTGTCACCGACTGCAGCAGCATTCCGGCCAGCAATTCCGCCCCCTCGTCAGAGAACAGCCCGACGTAGGCTTCGTAATCCTTCTCTTTCAAACAACGCTCCATTGCCTCCAGAACAGTCTGGGGAGTTCGAAATTGCTCGGGAACGTCCAGTAACATCTTGACGCGGTGCGCGATGATATCTTCTGAATTCGATTGCCGCATTTTGATCTGAGCGCGGCTTGCAGCAATCTTCGCCTCAGCTTCGGCCAGTTGCGCTTTGTGCAGTTTCTGTTGCAGATCAAACGATTCCTGAACCGCGTCGATCAATTGCTGCGTGAGTGCTTCGAATTCCGCAAGCTGTGTATCATCGGCCTGTCGTGCCACCACCAACTGTCCGGCAATTTGATTTGCCAGCGCGTTGGAGGCAGCAACTTGCGTTTGCAAAGCACCGATGGATCCAGGCTGCTTCGAGTCCTGAGGCGAATCCGATTGGGCAAAGCAAACTGTTGCACCGATCAATATCAGCAGAGAGGTTAATGTGATGTTTCGCATGTTCTACTCGTCCGTTTGATGGCTGAAGGTCGGTTCCATCGACTCGATGCGATCGGAGAGATCGTTCACTTGCATGAGAATCGCACTGGGCGCAAGTTCAACTGGAAATTCCCAGTCGACTTTGGCATCGATGATCGGCGAAGGTTGAATCGAAAAGTCATCGCCAGCGACATTTCCAGATTCATCCGGCGACTCGCCAGCTTCTGCGGCGTTGCCCCATGGTTCGTGCAGCAACCATGTATCGCCGAATCGCTTGAGTCCCATGCGGGTATTGTCTTCGATGTTCACCGACCATACGGAATCGCCTTCGTATTCGATGCGATACCGTCGTTTTTTCGGCGGCGTCTTGCTTTGCTCGTCTTCGTTTGTCTCCGACCACCGTGCAAAGTCTTTCACAAATTGACGTGGGTTCTTTAGCATCGTGGGAGACGTCGCGATCAGTGTCACTTGGTCGTTGGTCAACGCATCACGCTTCACGGGATCATTGTCGCTGTAGTATGACGCAGCAGCTTGTGACAACGCTGCCGATGCGATCGCAGGCGGATTGTCAATCGTTGCGGCTTGCAACATCGTCAGTAATTCATCCATCGATTGTTGCTGCTTAGGGTCTCGCATGAGTAGCTTTCCCTCCGGTTCGCCCGGAAAAATATCACCTTGCAACATCATGGCTGTCATCAGATAGGAGGCGGCTAATCCATTGATCACTTCGTCGGAATAGCAGTCGATGCAGCCCATCGAATCGCCGCGCAACTGACAGTCCGCAAAGTGTTGCATCAGGATTTCGGGCGTAGCGAACTTTGGACGTTCCGGCGCGATTGAACCGCCGGCCCCGGCTTCACTCTCTCTCGCTTCGTCAGCTCGAGACACATCGTTCGCCGCAGACGGGAAGAACTGCTGTGATACGCCATCCGTCGCGCGATCACGTTGGGCTGAAGCACTGCTTACCGAATCGTAGTCATCAAAAATGACGCCACGTAGGTTTTCGGATCTCTCGGTTCGGTGGATCATGACAGTTTCCGCCACGCCACGTTTCAGAGATACCGATTCCCTATCAATCTGAATCATCGGGAAGTCGCCATCCAATTGAACCACGTACTCGCCCGCCGCGATGCGAGTCGAAGTACCCGACCGGGAAACCGTCAACGAATCGACGATCTTGTCGCCTCGCATGACCCGAATGGGCACGTCGTCCGCATTCGATTCGATCGTCAGCGTCCCCTTGTTCATTTCCAGCACGATGAGCACGCCGGCAACGACCAGCGAAAATGCGGCGAATCCGATGAAGGCCAGTTTGCTCAGCGGAGTTCTGCCCTTGCCGCAGTTATGCGTTGACGGGCGCCGTCGTGAAAACTGCGCTACAATTTCTGGAAGCGGCGTTGTTGTAGGATGCTGGACATGTGCAAGACAGTCTTCGAGCAATCCTGCGACTTCCGCGGCGGAATCGAATCGATCTTCGCGCGACTTCGAAAGCAGCTTTAACACAAACTGATCCAACCACTCGGGAATGTTGGAATTGAGTTCGCGAATGGGGCGAGCTGTATCGTCGGTAATCCGGCGGAGGACCGCGTAGCTGGTTTCTGCGCGAAACGGCGGATGCCCGGTGCAGAGTGCGTAGAGCACACAGCCGAGACTGAACAAGTCGCTGCGACCATCGATCGCTTCGCCTCGCACTTGTTCGGGAGACATATAGTGCGGCGTGCCAGGATGAAAACCGCTGCGTGTCAAACAGGCATCGTCCTCGGCGCGGGCCAAACCAAAATCGGTCAACAGCGCTCGATCAACCCCTTCGTCGAGCAGGATGTTCGATGGTTTTACATCGCGATGAATCAAACCTTGAGCATGCGCGGCGGCGAGCCCCTTGGCGGTCTGCATGCCGATGCGAAGAACTTCGCAAACGTCCAGCGGGCCGTCGCGATCGAGTCGTTGTTGCAGCGAACCGCCCGCGATGTACTTCATCACGAGAAATGGCGGCTGTTGGGGAGTATCACCCGATTCAACATTATGAATTGCAACGACATGTTCATCCACGACCGCTGCCGCCGCACGCGATTCGCGAGCGAAGCGTTTCCTCGCCGATCCATTTTCCGCCAGATAAGGAGCCAGTAACTTGACCGCCACGGGGCGATTCAATTCGGTATCGTAAGCTTTGAAGACAACGCCCATCCCGCCGCTGCCAATCAAGCGTTCCACGTCGTAGCGGCCAATACGACCCAGCATTTCGGGATGCGATGGAGGCGAAAGGAGCGTCTTGAGCATCGATTCGTTCCAGGCGATCGGGCTGCGATCCCAAGGCATTCCAACTTGGACCATGTCGGCGCAATCATCGCTGTCCGCGAGAACCTCGCGAACCTCCTGCCACAATCCCGCTCCGGCTGCTGTCTGTTCCAGACGCGTCTGACAGGCCGGACAGGTTTCGACGTGTTGTAGCGCCGCCAGATATTCTCGACTGGATTCATGGCCTTTGATCAGGCACTCCAACCCAGCATCGCTGCACTGGTTTTCACTCAGCACCATTGCGTCACCTCGTGTTGCTTAACGACTTCTTTCAGTCGACTCATCACTCGCGATCGGCCGACATAGATGGTGCCAACGCTGACTTCCAGTCGCCTCGCCGTCTCTGCGACCGACATGCCTTCAACCTGAGTCATCCAAAACGCTGACCACGTCGTTTCCGCCACCTGACACTTGACTTGTGCGGCGGCCCAACGAAAGACCTCTCGGCGATACTCCTGATCAAACTGGCTTGAGACTTCCGATGCCGGTGCCGGAACCTCGGCCAACATCGCGGCTGCGTCTTCGTCACCGGTCGCCAATGTCCGTGTCCCCCGACGCGTTAAATAATTTACGGCTGCATTGCGAGCGATCGTCAGCAGCCAGGCACGAAATCCGCCGCGATCGCTTCGATCGAGCCACTGGGAGACCGACCGCGCGATCGCAGAGAAGACCTCCTGCACCAAGTCATCCGCGTCGGCCGGTTGCATTCCCTGGGCGAAGGCTAATCGCCGGATCAGCGGAGTGTAGATAGCAACCACTTCATCCCAAGCCGCCACGTCCGCCGCGTCGGGCAGACGCAGGATCAAGCTTGCGCGCGTTTCGGGTGGACTCGAATGCATGCAAAGTGACTCGCGAACTTTGGACTTTGTGCCAACTATTTAAAGCTGTTGTGGACCTCTCAACAGGTAGACACTGCCGATCGAAGAATCTTGCACGTTCGGCGTAAATTATCGCAACACGCGGTGTTGCGATGCGGCAAGTCTCTGTCTCAAACGGGCCTGTCACAGGAAATCGTAACACATCGCATGCAGATGGGATTCACGCTGCCCACCTCTCGCGGAAACGCCGCGTTAACCACAACGAAGTCTGAAATCGCGTCCCGCTTCGATCTCACATCGACTTCGTTTGGCGGGCATCGACGTTTTTGGGTAAACTGCTTGCCAACCGAGAGAGACGGAAGCGTTTACGGCGGAGATACAATTTCTGTGTTGCGCAATCGTGTAACGACGCGAACATGGTGAGTTGCTTGGGGTGCTGTTGCCAGCAACGTCTGCGTGTGGCTGCCAAGTTTGTTTGCGTCGCCTTCGGTGTTTGGTAGAGCATCTTTAAAGAGGACATCAAATCATGAAGCGTCGGACCTTCTTCGGACTCGGTACTGCGGCGGCGGGGCTACCGCTAATCAACGCAAGCGAAACGCGCGCTGCACAGCCCGTGGGCAAAAGCACTCGAGGCTCGTTCTCGGTCGACGGCAACTTGGTTCGTTTCTACTCAGCCGACATCCGCAAGCCGCTCCGCGTCCTTGTCGCTGCCGACACGCATCTGTTTCTAGACGACGAGCGTGGGAAACCGTTCCACGAATTCAGCGGCCGGATGGCTGGGGCTTACAACACAACGCGGCATTTCAAAACCGGTGAAGCAACCAACCCACAAAACAGCTTCACTCAGATTATCGAACGGGCACAGGAACGGAACGTCGATCTACTGGCATTGGTAGGCGACATCTTCAGTTTCCCATCCGAAGCTGCCATCGAATGGGTTGCAGATCAACTCGCCGCGTCAAAGCTCCGCTACTGTTACGTCGCCGGAAATCACGACTGGCACTACGAAGGCATGCCGGGATCAATCGATGAACTGCGTGCGACATGGATTGAGAGGCGATTGAAACCGCTCTATCAAGGAAACAATCCGTTGATGTCGGCTTACGATATCGGCGACGTCCGTTTTCTGGCGATCGACAATTCGACTTACGAGATTCTTCCGGAGCAGTTGGATTTCTTCCGCGCGCAGGCCGAAACAGGCAAACCATTGGTTCTAACGGTTCACATTCCGATGTTTGCCCCCGGTCGCCCGGTCGGATTTGGCTGTGGACATCCCGACTGGGGAGCGAACTCCGATCGAAATCACAAAATCGAACGGCGGCCTCAATGGCCAACGACGGGCCACACCCAAGCGACACTCGATTTCCACCGAGACGTCTTCGCGACACCCAATCTACTGGGGATCTTCGCGGGTCACACCCATCGCAGCTCCGTGGATGTCATCAACGGCATCCCGCAATTTGTCACCGATGACAATGCAAGTGGAGCTTTTATGGACGTCGAACTATTGCCTGCGTAAGCCGCGTCGGTCGGCAGTTAGAGAGTGCAGGCAAACGGGCAGAATGAAACCGCTGGCGACGCACTCAGCCAGTCGCAAGCAGCGAACCGAAGATCGAGTGTTTCAACGTTTACGCAAGCTTTTGCTGGGGCTTCCGCCAACCGCCCTATACCGCTTTGGTATGCTGGCTGCGGAACGAGATCGCCCCCCGAAGGCGCTGAGATATCAGCCGCCTATTCACCTCTTGGTGTTTACCCACACGAGCGTGGAACTAGCCTGCCATCCGACCGATGCGATTTCCCTTGGGAACCGACATCTCTTGTTGGCTAGGTTGGTACCGGTACTGCATGACGTATGCGTCTTCGCAGGTATCGTCGTAGAAATCGCGAAGCACTGAAACCGCTTTGAAGCCACTGTTGCGAAAGAACAGTTGAGCATCGAGATTGGTTTCGCGAACTTCCAACATGATCCGATTGCGACGATCGTGCGACAGCTTGCCAACCAACTTACCGATCATCGCTTGGCCAACGCCACGATGACGGACCTCCGGATTGACGGCAAAGTTGAGGATGTGCAAACGGTTCTTGTGCAGTTCGTAAATCATGAAGCCGACGACCTGGTCGTCTTCTTCCGCAACCATGCCGATGCAGTTCCGCTGACGCAGGCAGCGGATAAACTCATCTTCCGACCATGGGAATTCGAAGCTTGCCGCTTCGATGTCGAGCACCGACGGCATATCGCGACGAATCATCCAACGAATATGTACCGTGGTGGCTGAACTTTGAGAATGTTCCATTACCGACTCCTTCCTCGGGCGGAGGCTGTGACGCCTTAGTATACATCAACGTAAGACGCGAATCCTTCGACGTCTCAAGTCCCATTCGTTGACGGGGGGAGATTATCAGAAGGAGCCCAGAACGCCAAGAGAAATCAGGTCAGTTTTTACCCCTAGTTTTCAATACAATTTGTTCGTTTTTACTCGCATCTACAGCGATATTGCTGTTGCGTTGAAAGCCGCTTTCGGCATCACTCGCCGATCGGCACAAACGTTTCGCCCGCGGTTGCGTCACCGCGACCACCGACCCTATCGCTCCGCTTCGACTGGCGGATCCACAGGTGCTGTTTCGGCGATCTCCTCCGGAACGCTTCCCCCGCCGCGCTCGAGACTCGACAGAATAAGTCCGGCGACTAAGAGGATTGCACCGAGCACGCGGATGCCACTCGCCGACCGCTGGTGAAAGCCAGCCAAGCCGTAGTGATCCAACAGCAACGATGCAATCGCTTGGCCGGTCACGATCAACGCGATCCATTGCAACGCCCCGATCCGCGGTGCAAAGATCATCGACATCGTTACTAGGAACGCACCGATCGATCCTCCCAACCAAGCCCACCACGGGAGCGATGCGACCGAATCGGTGAAGCGAGGCGGAAAGCGACCGCTGAAGATCGCAATTACCACCAGCACCAACAGGCCGGTTCCGAAAGAGACGATGGCCGCATGCAACGGATGCCCCATCTTCCGCGACAGCGTTGAATTGACGCCCGGCTGTGCCGCCAAGCCCGCACCGCCGATCAGCGCCGTACATACGATCAACAAATACATCCAACGCGACAACGAAGACTCCGAGTTTTAGTAGGCTTAGCCAGCCCCGCCGTCAGCACACTCCGCCGCCCTCGCGTGGCCGCCTTATCATCGACCAGCCGCCGCGGCGGGTCAACGTGCCAGCAAACCCCGATCTGACAGCAAAACCAATCTGGCTTGACCTTGTCGACGCGACGGGGGTAATGTGCCGCTGGTAACTAGCATTTTGTCTCGCCATCTCGGCAGCGTTTGAATTCCTGGGTAAGGATGCCCGCCATGATTAATACCTGCATCGCCCGTATCGCACGACTTGGGCAATCCGCGTTTTGGGGATTGCTGATCGTCGCATGTTGTGGCTGTCTGAGCCCCTGGTTGGGAAGCAAGGACGACCAAAGCGAAAACGAAGTGGCGGCAGTTGAAGAGCTTTTCCAAAGCGAAGACCGCCCCAAATTGGTTCGCGACGCAACGGTGTCGATGGGCATGCATCCGGTGAAATTGGAAGCGATTGCGATCGTTAATGGTTTAGCCGGCACCGGCGGAATCCCCGAGCCTTCGCCGCAACGCGATGCGATCCTGTCGGAATTGAAGACCCGCAACGTCAACGATCCCAACCAGTTCCTCGATTCCAACCAATCGGCGATGGTTTCGGTCGAAGCCTTTTTGCCCGCGGGCGTCCAGAAAGACGACCCGATCGATCTGTACGTTCGGATCAGCACCCGATCGACCGCCACAAGTATTCGTGGCGGTTGGTTGATGCCCGCTCGTTTGCAAGAGGTTCGCCTGTTGAACAATCAATTGCGCAGCAGCGACATGTTGGCGATGGGGACCGGCCCAATTCTGATCCGCAGCGCCTACGAAGCGGGTGACGAAACGGCGTTGATTCGCGAAGGCGTGATCCCATCGGGCGGCCGCAGCACCAAATCGCGCAGCATCGGATTGATCATCCGCCCCGCGTTCCAGCACGCCTTCATCTCCGCACAGATCGCTAACGATATCAATCGCCGGTTCTTCTTTTTCGATGGCACCAGCCGCCGCGGCATCGCCAACGCCAAAGAAGACGATTTCATCGAACTCTCAATTCACCCAACCTACCGCCGCAACATCCCGCGTTTGATGTCGGTCGTCCAATCGATCGCTATCAAAGACACGATGGATGCCCGGCATGAGCGGATCAAAGATCTGACGGCGCGTTTGACCGAACCATCGACAGCGGCCGCCGCCGCGTTGCAACTCGAAGCGATCGGCGATGATGGAGCGGTACCACTGAAGGTCGCCGCCACCGTTGCCGATCCCGAAATCCGGTTTTATGCCGCCGAAGCACTCGCCTACTTAGACCAAGTCGATGCGATCGACCCGTTGGTCGAACTGGTTAAAACCGAGCCGGCGTTCCGGTACCGCGCCCTGTTGGCGTTGAGCATCCTGGAACATCGATTGGCCGCCGAAGGACTCCGCGAACTGATGGACGAATCGAGTGTCGAGACGCGTTACGGCGCGTTTCGCAACTTGCGTGAACGTCCCGATCGCGAACTGCTGGTGCCGGGAACCGAGATGGCCGAAGGCTACTCCTTTTTCCACGTCGCTTCGAAAGCCGAACCACTTGTCGTCGTCAGCACACTCCGCTTTGCCGAAATCGTCGTCTTTGGCGGCCCGGTGCCGATCCGACCGCCAAAATATCTGATGGCTGGTTCGGGAATCATGGTTCGCGGCGACGATCAGGGCAAGCTGCGGATCAGCCGATTCCAACCTGGCAAACCCGATACCCGCAGTGTTTCGCAGGCGACCGTCGGCGGTTTGATCAAGGGAATCGCCGACGTCGGCGGCAACTACAGCGACGTCGTCGAAGTGCTGCGACTCGCCAAAGAACAGGGAGACCTAGAGGCTCGTTTCGCCATCGATCCGCTCCCCAAAACCCTCCGCACCTACCACCGCGAGACGGAGTCGGAGAGCGAAGACGGCAACTTCGAAGAACTGGGCCCCAGCGACATCGATCCCCCTGTCGGAAGTGGCAAAAAGGAATCGTGGTGGAAGTTTTAGTGCGTCGCGGAGCTGAAAAACGCTACAAATCGCCCGAAAAATGGCCATTTGAGGCCGACAGACTCCACCCCGCGCTAACATAATAACTATGAACTGAGAGGTGCCTTACCCCTTTCCGCCCGACGCGCCAACGATACCCCCCGCATGCTCAAAGCCCTTGAACTGGCAGGCTTCAAAAGCTTTGCCGACCGAACCCGATTCGACTTCCCCGACGGCATTACTGTCGTCGTGGGTCCGAACGGTTCTGGCAAGTCGAACATCGTCGACGGCATCAAATGGGTGCTCGGGTCGCAATCGGCCAAAAGCCTACGCGGCAAGGACATGTCCGATGTGATCTTCAAAGGATCGCAAAGTCGCAAAGCTGCCGCGTCGGCCGAAGCGACAATCGTCTTCGACAACGCCGCCGGCACGCTGCCAGTCGACGCTCCCGAAGTTCACGTCACCCGCCGCGTCTTCCGCAGCGGCGAGGGAGAGTATCTGATCAACGGCGAACCGTGCCGCTTAAAGGATGTCAAAAATCTGGTCCGCGGTACCGGGATCGGAATCGATGCCTACAGTCTGATCGAACAGGGCAAAGTCGATCGGATGCTCAACGCCAGCGCTAAGGATCGTCGCGCGATCTTTGAAGAGGCGGCCGGTATCAGCCGCTTCAAAGCGAAAAAAGTCGAAGCCGCACGGCGGTTGGCTCGCGTCGATCAGAACTTGGTTCGATTGGGCGACATCGTCGACGAGGTCGCCGCGCGACTCAAAAGCATCAAGAGCCAAGCGACCAAAGCGGAACGCTATCGGATTCAAAGCACCCGGCTAAAAGAACTGCGGATGCAGGTCGCGTGGACCGATTGGCAAGAGTTCTCCAATTGTCTGGAGCAGACCGATTCGGAGCTGGCCGAAGCCGAGGCGACGCGTGAAGCGGTGCAAGCCGAACTGGCCGGCGTGAGCGAATCGCGTCAGCAGTTGGAGATGAGCCTGCAAGCCGTGGCGATGAAGGCTCAATCGGTCGAATCCAGCCGCACCGAAGCGTCGCGGCGGATCGCATCGCTTGTCGGTCGCCGCGATGCCGACACCACAGCTCGCCAAGACATCGAACAATCATCCGCTTCGCAGCGCCGGCGACTGCAGGTCCTGCAAGCCCAAGCGGGAACGGCGACGGCCGAACTGCGGCGTTTGGAATCGCGGCTCGCCGATGCGGTTGAAATGGGAGCCAAGGCGAAGGCGATCGCGGAGGCGGCTGAGGCGGAGAACACACGAGTCGGTCAGCATGTCGACCACGTCCGCCGCAGCAGCTTGGAAGCCGAGCAACAGCATCTCAACGCGCTCCGCGAAGCGAGCGAACTCGATGGCCAGATGCAGCGGCTGAATCAACAGATCTCCGAAGCTCAACGCAGCGAAAAGGTCCTCGAGCAACGGATCTCCGCTCAACAAGCCGTCGTTAAACGGTTGACCGATGATGCGGAGCGATGCCAAAAAGTCGTGGCCGATCTCGATACGCAGATCGAAGCGTATGCGGTCCAGATCGATACGATGGAAAACGAATTGGCCGACCGCCGCCGCGTCCTCAATCGCCGCCGCGAAGAGATCGCGGCGTTGCAGAGCCGTTTGCACGGGGTCAGCGAACGGCTGAACGTTCTGGAGGATTTGCAGCAGCGCCACGAAGGTGTCGAAAACGGTGTCCGCGATGTCTTGGACGCCGCCGCCCGCGACGACTCCGGACCGCTTGCCAGTTGCCACGGGATCGTCGCCGATCTGTTCGAAGCCGATGTCCATGTCGCTCCGCTGATCGATGTCGCTCTCGGTGGCAAGTCGCAGTTTCTAGTCGTCAGCGGCGATGAGATCCAGCGGGCTGTCGCTGCGGGAGCTGTCAAATTGAGCGGCCGCGTTGGTCTGATCCGAATGGATGAACTGCCCAGCGTCCGTCCCGGTGAACGGATCCGCTTGGATGGCCTCGCGGGAATCATCGGCCGCGCCGATCGGATGGTCAAAGCGGGCGAGAAGATCGAACCGTTGGTCCGGCATCTTTTGTGCACGACCTGGTTGGTCGAATCGCTAGAGATCGCGTTGGGACTGAGCCGGTTGAGCGGAGCGGGTTTGCGGTTTGTGACCCGCAACTGCGAACTGCTGGAACGCGACGGCAGCGTCGTGATCGGCCCGGCTCGAGCGGCCGCCGGTTTGGTCAGCCGCCGCAGCGAACTCGCCTCGGCTCGCAAAGAACAACAAACCTACCGCTACCAGCTGGAAGAATCGGACAAGGAAGCGTCGCGGTTGGCTGCCAACGTCGAACAGCGCGACGCCGAATTGCACCAGATCATCACCAAGCACCGCGACGCGGTCACCCAGCGAGCCGCTTCGGGCGCGACGCTGACCGCGGCGACCGATGCCTTGGACGCGCAAGTCCATGCGTTGCGATCGTTGACCGAAGAAGCCGAATCGATCCACCGGACTCACAACGAAAGCCAGGTCGAACTGGTCGAGGTGCGGCAGGCTCTGGCCGGGTGTCGCCAGCGTGCAGAGCGATACGAGAACCAACAGGAAGAGTTCAAGCAGACTCTACAGTTGGCTCAGGACGAAGAACGCCAGGCCTCCGATGCGTTGATGAAAGCCAACGTCGAACTGGCTCGCAGCGAACAACGCAGCGAGGCTTTGGAGACCGCGATCGAACAGGTCCGTCGCGATCAAGGCGAACGGCGAGAAGCTGTCGACGAAGTCCGTCAGCGGTTGAATACCGAACTGCAGCGTTTGCAAGATCTCGATCGCCGAATGCTCGACGCTTCCTCGGAACTGAACGAACTGTACCTTTCCGAACAGGCCGACGGCGACGCGTTGAAGGCGTTGGCGGCGGAGGTCAGCCGAGTGCGAGTCGACATTTCGGCGAAGCAAAAAGAGATCGACGCGGTTCAAAAGCGGGTCAACAAGGCTGCCGAACAGGTCCACGCGATCCAACGCCGACGCGACACCGCCGATGTCCAGCGGGCGAACCTCGCCCAACGGTTGCTGGACGACTACGAGATCAATCTTGCCGAAGTGCCGATTCCCGAAGACTTCGAACCGCCCGAAGATCGCCAAGCGGTGGAAAAAGAGATTACCGATCTGCGGCAACAGGTGCAGAAATCGGGATCGGTCAACATGGAAGCGCTCGAAGAACTGGAAGAGTTGCAAGAGCGTTACGACATGCTGCACGGTCAGTATCAAGACTTGACCGCCGCCAAGGCGTCGCTAGAACGGATCGTTAACAAGATCAACGCCGATTCGCGGCGGCTGTTCCTCGACACGTTGGAAGCGATTCGGACCAACTTCCAAACGCTCTACCGTCGCTCGTTTGGTGGCGGTAGCGCCGACCTGATCCTCGAAGAAGGTGCCGATCCGTTGGAAGCCGGTGTCGAGATCATCGCAACTCCGCCGGGTAAGCCGACGTTCAGCAACACGCTGCTGTCCGGTGGTGAAAAAGCGCTGACAGCCGTTGCGCTGCTGATGTCGATCTTCAAATATCGCCCCAGCCCGTTCTGCGTACTGGACGAAGTCGACGCACCGTTTGACGAAGCGAACATCGGCCGGTTTGTCAGCGTGTTGCAGGAGTTTCTCGAGCACAGCAAGTTTGTCGTCGTCACCCACTCCAAAAAAACGATGACCGCCGCCCACACGCTGTACGGCGTCACGATGCAGGAATCGGGCGTTTCGACACGCGTCTCGGTTCGCTTCGAAGATGTCAGCGAGGACGGGCACATCAGCGAAGAGGCGGTTAAGCGATCGAAAAACGACGAAGCTGCTTAACCGAGTTCGCAATCATGGTCCAACCTCACCACCCGATCCGCTAAGCTGGCACGGCATCGCAACCAACACGCCAGCAACACCGATTCACCAGTTCGGCCGAACATCGTCTTTATGGGATTCCTCAACGTCACGCTGTTGTTCGGACTCGCCGCAGCCGCGATTCCGATCGCCCTGCACCTGCTGGGACGACGCGAACCGCAGCGGCTGGAATTTCCCGCTCTCCGCTTTCTCACCCAGCGGATCGAAACCAATCGCCGCCGGATGCGGGTCCGCCATTGGTCGCTGCTGCTGCTTCGCGTGCTAGCTCTAGCCGGGCTCGCGTTGGCTCTCGCCCAACCGCACGTCCCCAGTGCTCGCGGCGGCACATGGCTTTCGGTCGGCATCATCGCCGTTTTGGGAATGGCCACCGCCGCGATGGCCGCTTGGGCATTTGCTCAGCAGAAATCGTTGCGATTTGTGCTCCCGCTAGCGGTCGCCGGCGGCCTGTTATTACTCGGAGCGACCGTCTGGGGCACTGCGGTCGCGGCGACTGAAAAGACTCCCATCGTCAACAGCCAGCGCCCCTCGGCGGTTGCGATCGTGGTCGACAATTCGGTGCGGATGACCTACCAAACCGATGACGGATCTCGGCTGGAAATCGCTCGCCAATGGGCCGGCTGGATCGTCGATCACTACACCGACACGAGCACCCTGGCGGTTCTCGACCGCAGCGTCAAACCAACGGTTGCTGCGATCGATCTCGCGGCGGCGCGGCGGTCGATCCGGCGGCTGGAACCGCTGCAAGTGGTACAGCCTTTGGAACAACAGATCGAAGCCGCCGCGGCGCTTGTCGCCAACAGCCCCTTCGAGCAGCGCGTCGTCTATGTGATCACCGACCGAACCGCCGCCAGCTGGAACCGATCGGCGACGCTCTCGCTGCCCGAAGGCGTCGACCTACAAGTGATCGATGTCGGTTCGGATGTCGTCCAAAATCGTACCCTCGGCGACGTGCAGGTCGCTTCGGAATCGGTAGCTCGCGGGATCCCGGTGCCGGTGCAAACCCAGGTCGCCAGCGTCGGTGATTTCCCGTCGGGCCAGGTCTCGGTCGAACTGCGGTTGTACGATCGCGATCCGACCCTCCCCGTCATGCGCGATGGAAAAACAGTTTTCCCCGAGGCGCAAGTGATCGATCGCCAGCGAGCCACGATCGCCGATCCGGCTCGCAGCGACATCACGCTGTCGCTGCCGCCGCTGGAACCGGGAGTCCATCATGCCGAGATCGCGCTCAGCGAAACCGATGCATTGCCGATCGACAACACGCGTTATCTGACGATCGCCGTGAATCAACCGCCGCGTGCCCTGCTGGTTTCCAACAATTCCAATGAGCGACGCGTCATCGAACAGGCGTTGGCGCTGCCGGGTGTCAGTGGCAGCGGCAGCGTCGACTACGACGTCGATGGAATCCCGATGTCCGAATTGCAGCAGACGACACTTTCCGATTACCGCGTGATCGGCCTGTTGGATCCTCCGCGGCTGTCGACAGCTCAACAAGACCTGCTGACGGCGTGGACTCAGCAAGGTGGCAAGCTGTGGATCAGCTTGGGCCCCGCTTGGGAAGAGCAGGAAGAACAAACCGATGACGATCCGTTGATCGGTCGCGTGGTCCGGCAGTGGCGAGTCCCCGAACCGGGACACTGGATCGATACGCAGCGGAGCGGCCATCCGGCGCTGCGACCGTTTGCCGCCGTCGCGGGCAACGTTCCCTGGCAACTGTACCCGATCTATCGCTACTGGCAGATCGATCGCCAAGAGAGTGACGTCGTGATCGCTCGATACACCGATACTCAGCACCCCGCGATGATCGATCGAGCCATCGGGGCGGGGCGGTTGTTGATGTTCACGACTCCGCTGCCCGGAATCGACGGCCCGGGGCGGCGTTGGAACGAACTGTTCAGCACCAGCGAAGAGTATTGGCCGGCGTTTCTGTTGGTTCGTGGCGCGTTTGACTATTTGGCCGATCGCGACCCGGGAACGCTCAACGTTCGCGTCGGCCAGCCCGTCGGACTGAAGACAGCCGATGGAGCGCCGCATCGGTATCAGTTGTTCGCTGGTTCCGCAGCCCCCGTCGTCGTCGAATCCAGTGGCAGCCAAGTTGCCCCCGGTCCGGCCGCCGTCGCCGGAAACTATTGGTTGCGCAGCAGCGGCGAGACGCTCGGCTACAGCGTCAATCTGGCTCCCGCCGAAACCGACCTGCAGCGGATCTCGACCGACGACCTGACCGCGATCCTCGGCGCCGACCGCTACAAATTGGTCACCGAGCGGGAACAGATCGATTGGTCGGCGACAACGGGATCCAACGCCCAACCCTTCTACGCCCAGATGATGTTGTTGGTCTGCGGCGTGTTTGTCTTGGAGCAGATTCTGGCCAACCGCTTCTACGCGGCCAAATAGCTAGAAAAACCGGACCTCTACACCACACCGGGGGGTTCTGCCAACTTTTTGCTTGGTCGATGCGAGGTTCGTGTTTAGCATGAATCGAATCCATCCGTTCTGGCAGGGGCAGCAATGAGACATCCACAACAACACAAGTTCAAACGCCGTCGTCGTCTGTTGGCTGAATCGCTCGAATCGCGAGCCCTGCTGGCGACATTGGGTTTGGGAGTGGAATTCTATGAACCGGGTAACCCTACGCCGGTTAGTTCGTTACAGGCTGGCGAAGTCTACGAAGCCAGAGTGGTCGTCGACGTCCCCGATTCGACCTCCGGCGTGATTTCATTGCCACTCAACTACTCATGGGATCCGGCTGTTTTAGAACTGGATGAACCTGCGTTCCAGCCGAACTCCGATGGTGACCTACCAAACTACCCATTGGTCAATGGCGATGTTCCCAACAACTTGGTCACGTCCAACTTCACCTTGCAACGGGCCATTGAAGGCTACAACGCGGGGGCTTTCAAATTTGACGCCAACGATCCGGCAAACTTCGATTCGTTCTACAATATTTCTGGAATTCGCGGTGGCGCGTTACCCAACGCAAACAATGGAGCGGCGATTGCAGCGGGAACCGCGACCGATCCCTTTACCACGGAGCTTAAATTTCGCGTCAAGTCGGATCTGAACGCCTTCGCTTCGACAACCTTCACGATCGCGCTGGATGGATCGATGGCGTTCGAAAATGGCGAGGCGCTAGATGCGGTGACAGGGATTTCGGGGGCCGTCGGTCTCGATCTTCCTTCCGCCACCCAAAATCAAATCGTTCAGGCGACGCTTCCGATTGCGATCGGTGGCAACAAGCAAGAGATCGATGCGGACAATGCCAGCGGTCCTCCCGCGTCGCCGGTCACGATGTTGCTCGACTTTGGCAACGACGGCATCTTCGACGGCCCCAACGACCAAACGGTCACGACCGAGGCCGACGGCAGCTATCAGTTTGTGCTTCCCCCCGAAACCGCGGTCGGCACCTATTCGCTCCAAGAGGTGTTGCAAGACGGCAGGATCCAGTTGGCACCTGCCAACGGCGCGTTTAACTTTTCCGTCGATGCCGATGGAGTGATCACCCCCACCGATTCGACTGACCCTCCACTGCCACCGTTCGACTTTGTGAACCAAGTGGTCGCGATCGGTGGCACCAAGTTCCAAGATCGCAACGACAGCGGAACGATCGGCGTCCGCGATGCCACCGATCCGCCGATGGCTGGCGTGACGATCACGCTGGACATCAATAACGACGGCCCCACGACGCCCGACCAATCGGTGGTAACCGCCGCCGACGGCAGCTACCAATTTGTCGAGGTCCCGGCCGGAACGCACCGCGTTTACGAACCCAACGACACCGACCAAACCTTTCCCGCCGCTGGCAGCTATCTGGTCACGATCGATGATACAAGCGTTGCCGTCGTCCCCAGCGTCCCCTTAGACGAACTCGATTTTGGCAATCGGGAACCTGTTGCCCCACCGCTCGTGTCGATCACAGGCATCAAACGGATCGACACCAATCAGAACGGCGCGATCGATCCCGGAGTCGACACGCCGCAAGCGGGAGTGACGTTCCATTTGGACATCGGCAACGACGGCTCGACAGCTAACGACACGCTCGACGATGCGGTTACCAATGCCGCCGGGGAATATCAGTTCGATGACGTGCCGGTCGGAACACATGCGCTCCGTGAAGTTGTACCTGTGGGATTCGAACAGGTTCTGCCGGTCACACCGCACGTCGTCACGGTCAATGCGGACGGCAGCGTCACGTCGCCAACGGGCCTCGATTTCTTGAACGCTGAACTCGAAGGACTCTCTAGCATCGCCGGATACGTCTACACCGATAACGACCGCGACGGGCTGCTGGATGCCAACGAGATCGGTCTGCCGGGCGTCACGGTTCGTCTGATCAGCAACACTCCCGGCGTGCCGACGGTGACGACGGTGACAGGTCCCGATGGATGGTACAACTTCGAAAACGTGCCATCGGGCACCTACAGTATCGAAGAGATCCAACCGGATCGTTTCGGAGACGCTTCGATTTCGCTGGGCCAGGTTCTGCCGGGGACCGCCGCCGTAGGTACGACATCGGGATTCAATCGCTTCGACGGCGTGACGGTTGGCAACGGCCAAAACGCCATCAACTTCAACTTCGGCGAAACGCTCAGCATCATCTCCAAACGGATGCTGTTGGCGCGATCGAGCGTGCGCGAGGAACTGTTCTCCAACCTGGGCGTCGATGCAACCACCGTTTCGGGAACCGCGGGAGACGACGTCGTCAGGATCGAACAGACCAACACTCAGTGGCGGATCACGATCAACGGGCAAACGACATTTGTTCCGCTTGCGGAGATGTTGATCGTCGATGCGTTGGGCGGAAACGATCGCGTCGAAGTGATCGGCACCAGCAACGACGAAGAGGCACATGTCGAGCAAAACCAATTGGCGCTGGTCACCGATCCAAGCAACGGCGATGGCCTGCTGGTCCTTGGCGCCGAAGAACTCACCGTCGACGGGCGACTTGGCGACGACTTGCTGGTCGTCGAGGGATC
The DNA here is from genome assembly GCF_007751715.1 of Rosistilla oblonga. Taxonomy (NCBI): domain Bacteria; kingdom Pseudomonadati; phylum Planctomycetota; class Planctomycetia; order Pirellulales; family Pirellulaceae; genus Rosistilla; species Rosistilla oblonga. The sequence goes on from NZ_CP036292.1 coordinate 5,582,318, forward strand.
GACCGCCGCGGATCAACTGACCGGCAGCGGCGACGAGGTCTCGCTCACCTACGGCACCGGCTCGACGACCGCTACCGGGCTGAGCTTCGATCGCGTGCGGGCGATCAATCCCGTGGGTTCGCCGACGAACCAATCGACAGCCGCCGCAACCGACTACGTGTTGCAACTGGTCGGCGACTGGAACGCCTAACCGCCTCTTCTTTTATGACAGGCGATCCCCGCTGGCTCCCCTTCGATCTGCCTCGCCTCATATTTCCGCAGCGAGTGCCTACGCTGCAGGCACACCGCAAGCTTCCGAGGTCGATCTATGCCGGTGCTGACGATGGCGCCGCTTTTCTTCGGATTTTAAGCCCCCGAAACTCGCCACTCTCACGGGGAACCAGACAGCCCTAAAACGCAACAAACACCGGCAGATCCTGCCACAACGCAATCACCCCCTCATTACGGCCACCATCAACCGGCCCTCCAGACGCCACGCTTTGCTTTGCGATCTTTGCGATTTGGCATCCCCGTTGCTTTAGCTTCCCGTACTCCTCTTCTTGTCCGAGTTTTCTCTTGGGAGAGAGGACCCTTTTTCGTCACGGTTAGTGACTTGCATTTCTGCATCTCTTCAAAGGAATCGTTCGGTATGAATCTCTTGGTTCAAAAGAAGCGTGGACGCTCTGGCTTTACGTTGGTTGAATTGTTGGTCGTGATTGCGATCATCGGAATCTTGGTCGGCCTGTTGCTGCCAGCCGTTCAAGCCGCTCGCGAAGCCGCCCGGCGGATGTCATGTTCCAACAACATGAAACAGGTCGGTTTGGCGTTGCACAACTACCACGACACGCACCGTGTCTTCCCCTATTCGGTGTCGGGCAGTGGTGCAGTGACTTCGGGATCCGCGATCCCAGCGGCCAACGGCGTTTTAAACCACCGCGGTTGGATGCTGTTGTTGCCATTCATCGAACTGCAGAACCTGCAAGACCAGATCGACATGAACCTGCCCACCGGTTCGTATGATCGTGGCGGTGTCGGCCTTGCAGGTCCAGCACCGGGTGCCGCAGGAAATGCAAACGACATCGTTGTCAGCACGGCGATCGACGCGTTCCTTTGCCCATCGGATCCGAATCCGACCAACTACTCGACTGCTACTAGCACCTCCTACTCGATCTCCGCCGGTAACACCGACCTGCTGGGAGCCTTCACAAATTACGACTTCAGCGTTCGTCGCACCTCGTCGACCGTGGAGAAATGGAGCCGCGATTCGTTTGCGACCAAGCGGATGTTTGGTAACGACGAATCGTCGCGGATGCGTGACATCACCGATGGTACAAGCAACACCGCAGCGGTCTGCGAAACCTTGCGAGCCACGATCGATGGCGTCTCGCAAACCTGGGGGTACGTCAAATGGGTTGGCCACGGCGTCGATCTCGCCTACTCCCGCGGCATCAACGACAACGAATGCTGCGGTTGGGACTCGACTCCCTATGCACGTGCTTCGCGTCCGAGCCAGTTGGGCGAATGGTCGACTGTCGGCAGCACACATCCCGGCGGTGCTCAAGTCACCTTCGCCGATGGATCGGTCCACTTCCTCAGCGATACGACCAACCAAATCGTCTTGAACAACATCGCTTATGTCTCCGACGGAAACCCACTGGGTGAATATTGATCGGTAACTCAACAGTCGGCGCTCGACCGCGCTGCATTACTATCCGGGATGGGGCGTTTCGCCCCGTCCCACTTTCGATCATCCCGCATTAAAACCTCTTTACATTTCGGAGTTCTGAAAAGATGAAGTTTGGCCGTCTCCTTAGCGTCGTATTTGTTGCATCGATAGTCGCGACGTTCACCATCGGTTGCGATGGCGGAACACCTCTGGCCGATGTCTATCCCGCCTCGGGACGTGTCTTAGTCGATGGCAAGCCGGTCGAAGGTATCTCGGTCGCCTTGTTGCCCGAAGCGGGCGTGGCCGGCCGTGGTGGATTTGGAGTCACGGACGCCTCGGGCGCATTCAGCCTGACTTCGGTCGAAGGCCAAGAGGGCGTCCGCGAGGGAAAATACAAGGTTATCTTTACCAAGCTCGCCCTGCCCGATGGCTCCCCGATTCCCGAAGGTGCCAGTGCAGCCGATGTGGGAGCTGAAAACATATTGCCGCCCGCCTACGGCAATCCCGATATGAGCACGATGTACACGACCATCACCGCTGGGACCAATCCAGAGATGGAATTCGAATTGGACTCAAAACGCAAACGCTAAAGCGTTCTGAGATCCTTCAAATTTCCAAACAACCGGGACCGCCTGACACGGTTACCGGTTGTTTTGCAAAGATGCTGCAAGCTTTGCCCCCCCTTTCTCTCGTCGTCGATCGACGACGCCCCATTTTCGCATCGGCCATCCTGGCGGCGAGTTTCTAAGTGACCGGCACTCCACCAAGCGACTCTTCCGTCCGCCGCAACCTGGAAATCCTGGTTGCGTGCACCCCGACCGCCTGCCAGAGCCCTCCCAGAATAATGTTAGGGACCGCGGCAGCCTCCTCTCCGCCTTAGCCTGGAAAACGCAGCTATCCAGCCAGCGGCCGGTTGCCAAATTCTTCGAGCCCATCAGCGCCGAGACTTCGCTAAGTCCAATCGTCATCGGACGTTAGGCTCTCTCCTCCGGCGCGCGTCGCGTTCTCTCACGCGACCGCATGCTCGGTTTCCGGGGAAGGTGAGCGCGTACTGCCTGCCCCCTCCCACGAGGCATCGAATAGGCACCATAGGTTTCCCAAGATACCCAGACACACCTGCAGCGCACCGTCCCCCAACAAACTAGCGGAATTTTCTTTGACACAACCACCGTGATAGTGCTACAAACAACACCACTGAGCCAACGTCATGATGTCTGACAGGCGCCTGTCTAATTTCTTTTCCACTCTTATTGGAGTCCGCTGACATGAACAAAGTAAGGACTGGTTTTACCCTCGTCGAACTGCTGGTGGTCATTGCGATCATCGGTATTCTTGTTGGATTGTTGCTACCAGCTGTCCAGGCTGCGCGGGAGGCGGCGCGGCGTATGTCGTGCTCCAACAACATGAAGCAGATTGGTTTAGCGCTGCACAACTATCACGACACCCATTCGGCTTTCCCGTATTCTGTATCGGCGAGTGGTTCGGTCGAATCGGGTTCGGCTACGCCAGCGACCGGTGGCGTGCTGAACCACCGCGGTTGGATGCTGTTGCTCCCCTTCATCGAATTGCAAAACCTGCAAGACCAGATCGATATGAACCTGCCGACCGGCGGTTATGATCGCGCTTCGAAGGGGTTGGCTGGGCCGGCTCCGGGAGCTGCTGGGAATCCCAACGATGTAGCCGTCAGCACCGTTGTCGACGCCTTCCTATGCCCTTCGGATCCAAACCCGACGCAATATACGTCGACTTCCAGTGCCCATTATTCGATCGCCCCCGGCAGTACAAACTTGCTGGGAGCATACACCAATTACGATTTCAGCGTGCGTCGCGCTTCGAACTGGTCTAACAAATGGACTCGCGACACGTTTGAATCGCGTCGTATGTTCGGCTACGACGAATCGTCCAAGATGCGTGATTTGACCGATGGCACCAGCAACACCGCAGCGGTCTGTGAAACGCTGCGAGCCACCATCGATGGCGTCTCGCAAACGTGGGGTTATTCAAAGTGGGTTGGCCATGGCGTCGACCTGGCTTGGTCCCGCGGGATCAACGACAACGAATGCTGCGGCTGGGACTCCCCCCCCTACCAACGCGACACGCGCCGCAGCAAACTCGGTGAATGGGCAACCGTCGGCAGCACGCATCCAGGCGGTGCGCAAGTCACCTTTGGCGACGGTTCGGTCCATTTCCTCAGCGAAACGACCGACCAAGTTGTCCTGAATCGCATCTCGTACGTATCCGACGGTCAACCGGTCGGAGATTTCTAATCGATTGCCGGATCCGTTCGACAAACAAACAGCGGGATGAGCAGTAACTGCTCGTCCCGCTCCTTTTTTACTATCTCAATTGTTCTTGAATCTGTTGCTCCGTGGAGTTCTCTTCGATGAAACTTGTCCGTAACTGTGGCGCAGTCGTCGCTACATTGTGTGTTGGAATGTTGGTTGTTGGCTGCGGTAGCACCGAGCAATTGCTCGATGTCGTGCCAGCATCCGGGAAGGTGACGGTCGATGGCAAACCGGTCGAAGGCATTTCGGTATCTTTGCTGCCGCAAGATGGAGTTCCCGGGCGGGGAGGTTACGGCGTCACCGATGCAACGGGCGCGTTTACTGTTACATCGGTAGAAGGCCAAGACGGTGTCGCGGAAGGGAAATACAAGGTTGTCTTCCAAAAGCTAACTCAGCCAGATGGATCTCCGATTCCTCCGGGCTCCAATGCTGCCGATGTTGGCGCCGTGAATTCGTTGCCAGCCGCCTACAACGATCCCGATTTGTCGACGATGTTCGCCATCATCAAAGCCGATGGCACTTCGGAGATGGAATTCGACCTGAATTCAAAACGCAAACGCTAACCAAGCGTTGAGCATACTCGATTGAAACGAAAAGCTTCCTCGGCACGCTAACACCTGCCGGGGAAGCGCCCCCCAAAGCCCGCCCTCAATGGTCGATTGACCATTGCTCAGTCCCACCCCACCCCACACCTCTTTCCCGACGTCGCAAACAGCGCAACACATACCAACGGTTTGCTGGTTTGTTTCAGATCGTTGGCGATGCGCAAAAGTCCGAATCCCCACCGCCCGTTCGCTTTCCCATTCCACCTTTTAAAGGATGCGGTATGCGCCGTGGCGACCGTAACACAGGCAGGATCTTGCATCCGGCTTGAAGCTTCCGCAGTCTCGTCGTCTGGCATTGGGCTAGACGCGTTTTTTGTTCTTATTTGGAGATGGATGTTGTGAAACGAATACGTACAGGTTTTACCCTCGTCGAACTGTTGGTGGTCATTGCGATCATCGGAATCTTGGTTGGCCTGCTGCTGCCCGCAGTACAAGCCGCTCGCGAAGCGGCTCGCCGGATGTCGTGTTCCAATAACATGAAACAGATCGGTTTGGCATTACATAATTACCACGACACTCACCAAGCGTTCCCCTATTCCGTCTCGGCGAGTGGTGCAATTGCAACCGGATCCGCGACGCCTGCGGCCGGCGGAGTGTTGAACCATCGCGGATGGATGTTGTTGCTACCTTTTATCGAACTGCAAAACCTGCAGGATCAAATCGATATGAACCTGCCGACCGGTGGGCACAACAGCAACGGGAAGGGCCTCGCCGGACCGGCTCCCGGCGCTGCGGGGAATGCTAACGATGTGGCTGTCAGCACGGTCATTGATGCCTTCTTGTGCCCTTCGGACCCTAATCCCAACCAATACACAAACACTGGCAGCACTCACTATTCGATTTCGGTTGGTACGACCTCGCTGCTAGGAGCATTTACCAATTACGATTTCAATTCTGCGCGGACCTACTCCAGTGCCGAAAAATGGAGCCGCACCACCTTTGAAACTCGGCGGATGTTTGGCCACGACGAGTCCTCGAAGATGCGCGACGTGACCGACGGCACCAGCAACTCCGCTGCGGTCTGTGAAACCTTGCGTGCCACGATCGACGGCGAGTCGCAGACATGGGGCTTCACCAAGTGGGTCGGACACGGCGTCGACCTCGCTTATGGCCGCGGCATTAACGACAACGAGTGCTGTGGCTGGACCACGCCTCCGTACGCGCAAGTTCCTCGCAAGAGTCGGCTTGGTGCTTGGTCGACCGTTGGCAGCACGCACCCCGGCGGAGCGCAAGTCACTTTCGCCGATGGTTCGGTCCATTTCATCAGCGAAACGACCGACCAAATCGTACTGAATCGGATCTCCTACATTTCCGACGGCCAACCGATCGGCGACTACTAATCGCCCTGCGAATCGAACGACCAAACGCAAACAAACCGCAACCGGGTTTCCTGGTTGCGGTTTGTGTTTTTGGCGGCTTAGACCTCGAAGGTCTTGCCGTCCTCTTCGTAGGTCACTCGATAGAGATCCTTGCGGCGGTCGTTCCAGTTTTGCACGCTCCCCGATTCGCGGTGCTTCCGCAGAATTTCTAGATCGACGTCATCCATGACAACGGTTTCGATGTTCGGATTGCATTCCGCACCCACCGAATCGCGAGAGAAGCCGACGTCGGCGGGAGTCAGAATCGCCGATTGGGCATAGTGAATGTCGGCGTTTTCGACAAACGGCAGGTTCCCCGTACATCCTGCGATCGCAACGTAGACATGGTTCTCCACACACCGCGCTTGGGCGCAGTGTCGGATCCGCAGATACCCTTCGACCGTGTCGGTGTTAAACGGCACGAAGATGATCTGTGCACCTTTCGCCGCGGCGATCCGAACCAGTTCGGGGAATTCGATGTCGTAACAGATCAACATCGCGACGCGTCCCGAATCGGTATCGAAGACGTTGACATAATCACCGGGACTGACGCCCCACCACTTCCGTTCGCTGGGAGTGATGTGAATCTTATATTGCTTGTGGATCGTACCATCGCGACCAAAGCAGTAGGCGACGTTGTAGAGCTTTTCGTTTTCGACAACAAACTGCGATCCACCGATCACGTTCACATTATATTTGACGGCGCACTCGGTGAAAAACTCGAGGTACTGCGGCGTGAACTCGGCCAACCGACGCGCGGCGAGTCCGGGGCGAGCCGATTCGACACACGACAGCAATTGCGTCGTGAACAACTCGGGAAACATGATGAAGTCGCACTTATAATCCGCGGCGACGTCGACGAAGAACTCGCTCTGCTGCGTGAACTCACCGAAGTTGTTAATACGTCGCAGTTCATATTGCACGACCGCCAGGCGAACCGGTTCAAAAGCCGCGTGATACCGACGTGTCCGAGAGGCTTGATATTCCAGGTTCCTCCATTCCAGAAAGGTCGCGTAGCCGCGCGATGCCTGATCGCTGGGGAAGTAATTGGGGATCAAGCCTTGCAGCGCGAAGCCGTTGGCAATTTGAGCGGTCAACACGGGATCGTGGATCGCTTTGGCAACCACTCGCTCGACATATTCGCTGGCCGACATCTCCTCGGCTCGCTCGCCGTAGCCCGGAATCCGTCCGCCGATGATGATCCGTTCGATATTGCGTTCGCGGCACAGTTGCTTCCGCGCGTCGTACAGCCGCCGCGACAACTTCATCCCGCGATACTCTGGATCGACCATGATCTCGATCCCGTACAGCGTATCGCCTTCGGGAGAGTGATTGCGAATGTAACCGTTGTCGGCAACCTGGGTCCAATCGTGCCAGGCGGTCGTGCGATCGTAACGCAAAACTAAACTCGACGACGACGCCGCGACCTCGCCATCGATCTCGACCACCAACTGCCCTTCGGGAAAGACTTTGATTTGGCTTTCAATCTGGTCGCGGGTCCACGGCGACATGCCCGGAAAACAGCGCTGTTGCATTTTCACCAACGCACCGTAGTCGTCGATCGACAGCTGACGAACTTTGACTTTCCATTCAAATTCTTTGAGATCGAGTGGATCCATCAGAGACTACCCTATTATCCAATGTTAGCGTTTTCCGCTGCTGTTTCGCGGGCCGCGATCTCGGCAGACGAGCACCTGTATTCTCGCGTGCCGACCGCTCAGCCGGGAAGTGGGCGCCGGGCAATTCTGCACGCAATTGAGCTTAAACCGGCTTCGCCGTTCGGGCATACCTCCCGTCGCATTCTCTGTCTAACAATCCGACCCGATTCCAGGGAGCGATCGCCTGCCGCAACCAGTCTTCGAATCGCTCGCAAGCTTCCGGTCCGCGACCGGCATCGATCGCCCGCTGCAGCTCCCCGCGTGCTTCGCCCACAACCGTTCGAAACCGCGGGGCGTCAGCATGCAGAAATGCCGCAACGCCTCCCCCTGACGACTGTTCCATCGACGTCACCGCAGCGAAATAGAGCATGCACCAAGCCGACCATAAGCGAAAGCTGGGCAGCCCCGCATAACAACCTTCGACCAGTTGATCGACAAGACGCAGTTCATCGATCAACGTCGACGAGTAGTTTTCCAGTTCAGCAAGGAGCTGATTCGATGTGCCTGCCTGCAGCAGAATCTCCGCCAGCCGGCGAACGCCAAACATCGTATGTGCAAGGCCGGTGCTGTGCAGCGGATCGATGAAGCCCGCGGTGTTGGGCAGCGCCGCCCAGCCCGAACCAGCCGCCAGCGAGGTCAGCCGCTGCATTCGCGATGTCGTCTGCAAACCGCTGGCCGGCGCAACGATCTTTGCCGCGGCAAATTGCTGTCTCAGGAACGGAAAACGATCCAAACGCTGCCGCCAGATTGCATCCGCATTCGGCTTGGGCGCATCCGCCGGCTGGCCGATCGCGACCCCTGCGCTCACGCGGTCGTCGCAGAAACGCAGCTGCCACATCCACCCGTCGTCTAACACATGATGAACCGCAGCGGCATCGCAAGCGAAGGGATGGCGGCGTCGATCGATCTGCCGGCGGTCCAGCATCTCAGCGACCGACGCGACGTTTTCAAAGTGTCCGTAAACGGCCCAGCTGTTCGTTTTCAATCGGTGAGTTTGCGAGGCGATCTTCAGGTAACGCAACACTTCCCCCGACGCCCCCGTTGCGTCGACAATCATCGGCGATCGGATCGAGAATGCTGCACCGGAAGCCTCGCCAGCAACCAGCCACTGCGAATCCTCGCGGCTCAGCCGATAGCTTGCCCCTTCGAATTGCATCGAGCCCCGTTCGGCAGCTCGTTCGAACAACCAAGCGTCGACGTCGCTCCGCAGCCAGTGCGTGTCGGAGTGTTCGTCGTCGCTGCTGGCCGCGACAAGCAATTGATCAGCTGGCGAAAACTCCGCTCCGCTGGAGTGTCCGAAATAACTGAAGCCCCGTTTCAGGCCACACATCAAATCGGGATGCCTTCGTCGCCAGGGACCATACGCGGTCAGAGGTATCAGCTCGGGCAAATCGTACCGCTCCGCGAGTTCTTTCAGCGTCGCATCGGCCAGGGGCGTCGAAGACTCTCCGATCGTAAACCGGGGATGGACCGCGCGATCGATCACAGCGACGCGAAGTCCCTGGCGGGCCATCAGTAGACTCAACAGACTGCCACCAAAACCGGAGCCGAGGACCAACAGATCGACTTCTTCATTCAAAGCGGCCGCCTCCATCCGAATCGCAGGCCGGGCAGGTCACCGGCGGCGGAACCGTTTGCGTCATATTCATCCTCTGCAAGCGATCGATCCGCTGCCGGGCACAGACGGGGCATGATGCAAACTGTTCCGCGTCCCACAGATCAGCCAGGACGATGCCCGATTGCCAACGCAAGGTCTCGTCGAGGACGGTTTCCAACGAGGTTAACCGCGGCGGCGTGAAGAGTCCTTCGCGCTGCAACCGTTCCATGATGCCATTGCCCGAGCGAGTCGGAATGACCGCGCAACAATCGACTCCCGAATTAAAGGCGAACCGGACCGATTCGATCGCTCGCTCGATGCCTTCCCCTTCGGTCGTCCACGGCGGACGCAGCAGGATAAACGCGCGAACGCGGATTCCGTTGGAGGTCAGGAACTCCGCAGCGCGGGCAAAGTCGTCGCGGGTGATCTGTTTGTTCAATCGCTGCAGCGTCGGCGGATGCGAAGTTTCCAGCCCGATCGCGACTTCCAGATCGGTGCCACACTGATCTCGAAAACGCAACGCCCGGTCGTCGCACAGCTTGGGATGATTTTCGATGATCACCGATCGATGGCCGCCAACGATTTTTGCGATCCGCGGCAGGTCTTCGCGCGGGACCGCGGCGGCGTCAAAAAAATTGCCGCTGTTGTAGAGCTTGATCCGCGGCGCGGCGGGCAGCGACGCCAGCGCGTGCTCGATCTGCTGGACGATCGCGCCCGGCGGAACACGATCGTCGGTCGTGTTCTTCCACAGATCGCACATCAGACAGCGGAACGGACACTCGCGATTGGTCAGGAAGATCGTGGCGACATCTTCGACAATCCGGTCAACCGAAAATTCGGGCTCGACAAACGCTTGATACGCCCGCCGCGGATCGACTCGATTTTTGGGACCACGCGCGGCCAGGATCTGCCGATCGTTGATCGCTTCCGCCAACTCGCGCGGCGCCGGATCTTCGATTGGCCGATCGCGATCGATCATTCCAGCACCTGGCGAAACGCGTTGCGATAGCTCTGCTCATCGGCGGGGAACAAATTTGCAAAGACCTCTTCGGTCGAAGCCCCATGCTGAAAGCGGCATTTTTCAAACGTCGGCATCGTCAGCCCCGTCACCTGCTCCACTCCGCGGCGGACGATTTCGCCTTTCAAAGCGTACAGTTTGTCGTGCTGCCAATCGGTAAGCTCGATGAACGGGATCCCCTCGGCGACTTCAATCACGCGCGGCACGGCAAATGGGCTGAAACCTTTGAATCCAGTCTGACGAACCGGAGCAAACGATCGCACATGCCCTCGACTCTGCCCACCGCTGTAGGTCAGCGAATGTTTGATCGCGTCGACGCCCCAGCCCTCTTGATAGAGCATCAGATTATTCAGCACGCTGCGGATCGTCAGCTCGCGATTCTCTTCGATCGGATAGTCCTTCAGGTTCTCGTCCCCGCCGTCGCCATCCAACAGATACTTCCAATCGGGATAGCGGCGGCGAATTCCGCGGCACAGCGCCAAGCCCATCGTCGCCGCTTGAACGTCCAGCGGTTTGTAGTCTTCGATCACGCGGATCGCTTCGCGGTAGTCGACTTCCCCGACCGGACAATCGATGACTTCGAGGAACATTCCCAAATCGAGGTCGCTCAAAAAGCGATGAGCCTGATCGGCGTCGCGTCCCTGGCCGTCGATCGAGAGCGTAAACGCCTTCAACCGCGCCGGCGAATCACCTCGTTTCAACAGGCAATCGTACGTGGTGCAGAAGACAGCTCCACTGTCGATCCCGCCACTGAATAACACGCCGATCGGTTCGGCTGGGTCGATCTGGTCGATCCACTGAGCGATCGACGCTTGCAGTGCCCCGATATATTGACCGCCGATCTCATCCAGATTTGCGGGCAAGCGATTCCGCTGGGGCGTGAAGAACCGCGTGTATTGCGGATTCGGATCGGGACAGCCCAACAAAGCGATCTCGACGATATGGTGAGCGGGCACCATCCGCGTATAGGACGGATGGAACTGGCCATCGAGTCCCTCGGCGATCAACCAATCGCGAATCTCATCCATCCGCTCGGCGACGACTAGGCAGGGCCCATCGACCTGCTTGGCCAAGAAATATCGCATCGGACGCCCGATCGATCGCGCCATCCGCACGATGTGGCCGTTGCGATGGACGAGCGCGAATTGCCCCTCGATGTTTTTGAGCGCCTCGGCATCCCCGCTGCCCAGCAACTCAACCGCCTCGTCAACCGTGGCATTCAATAAGATGTTGGCATCGGGATCGAGAAGACTAACAAAACGTTCCACGTATTGATGATTGTGCACCGGTGACCGCCCTTCCAAGAAAAAATGCCTGAGTTGTTCGCAGTATACGCAATCCGATGCGTATTTGCAGAGGCACCGTTTCGAGAGTTTCAATCGGGCAATTCGCCCCCGAGTTCGCGACGCAGCCAGGCCCGCAACATCGTCCATTCGGCTTCGACGGTCCGTTTGGAAACGCCCAGTACGTTGGCGACCTCTTCGACCGTCAGGCCGCCATAAAACCTCAGCTCGACAATCTGAGCCTGGCGGGGATCGAGCGTCGCCAGTTTGGCCAAGGCGTCTTCGATGGCCAACACATCTTCGTCCTTTTGTTTGGTGACACGCATACCATCGGAAAGCGGAATACGTTGACTCTGGCCGCCACGTTTATGGCGATTTTTGCCGCGGGCATGATCGACCAAAATCCGCCGCATCATCTTGGCACCGATCGCAAAAAAATGAGTCTTCCCCTGCCAATCGACGCGCGTCTGGTCGGCCATTCGCAAATAGGTCTCGTTGACCAGCGCCGTCGGTTGCAGCGTATGGGACGGAGATTCCTGATTCAGCATCGATTGAGCCAGACGCCGCAATTGGTCGTAGACCTCCGGCATCAAACGGTCCGCCGCAGCAGGATCCCCGTCAACGATTTGTTGCAGCGAGCGGGCGACATCGATGGAATCGTCGTTCATGGCGGGATGACTGTTATTGCGGGGACTGAAATCAATCCACAAATCGAACTGCGGACAGTAGTTAGAACCGTCGCGTACCGCTGCGAGAGCCGTTGTCACAGCTAAAAGCAATGTACGAGAGTTCCTCGATGCAGTCCACCATGAGTTCCCCAACCATTGAAAGCCAGTCGGTCCCGATTCGGGATCTGATCGATGCCGCACAGCGAGGAGATACCGACGCCTATGCCCAAGTCATGGCGAGGTACCAAGATCGACTCTATAACGCGATGCGGAATTTTGTTGGTTGCCCAATCCTTGCCGAGGACATCGTTCAAGATGCATTTGTCCGAGCGTTTGTCCACTTGGGGTCGTTTCGGCAGGAGAGTGCATTCTACACTTGGCTGTACCGTATCGCGCTGAACGCTCGCCATACCTACGCCGAAAAACAACGTCGGTTGGTGCCGATGGAATCGGTTCCCGATGGTGCCAGGCCGCACGGCAAACGGTCGGTCGAGTCGCCATCGGCAGCGATCGAACGCAACGAGAGCTGCGAACAGGTACAAAATGCAATCAAGCGGCTCGACGATAGTTTTCGAGAGGTCTTGGTGCTGCGGGAGTTCGAAGGCTATGACTATCAAAAGATCGCGGAGATCCTGGAGATCCGCGTCGGCACCGTCCGCAGCCGATTGTCGCGTGCCCGGTCACAGCTGCGGCGGGAACTTTCCGCTTATGAGCAATCGATTAATTAGGCAGCCGCGGTGTCACACGTCGAAACAGGCAAGACGTACACTTTTAGAGTAAGGACTTGCATGACACCGGAAGTCCACGGAACTTGAGCAGCGAGATGGCGTTGAACGAACAGCAGTACGCAAAGGTCAAGGATGTTTTTTCTCAAGCGATTGCTGCCCCCGAGTCGCAATGGTCGGCGATCGTCGCTGCGCAGGCTGATCAGGATCCAGTTGTCGCCGACGAGGTCCGATCGCTGCTGAGGCATCATCGCGACGTGACGCTTCTGGACTCACCTCCCCAGGAATCGACCGAACCGACGGCGATCATGCGGGGCGGTGCGGTCCGGCAAGCTATCGATTTCGTCGATCCCGAGGTCCCAGTCGATACGTTCTTGGTGCAGCGAGAGATCTGGGAAGAGAACCGGCAGATCTTGCGGCGGCGGTTGATCGTGATCGCCATGGTGATGTCGCTGTTCATCGCGGTTTCGATGATCCGGTTGATGACCTATCACTACGCCGCCGTCGGCTATGGAGTCCGCGTCGCCGCGCTGCTGATCAGCCTCGGTGCCGCCTGGGTTCTGCATAGCGATCACAAGCTGAGTCTGCGGCGGCTGAGAATCATCGAACTAGTCGTGATGGTCAACGCCGGACTGCTGGCATCGGTGATCTATTTAAGGATGCTGCTGGACGCCGCAATTCGACAAGACGTCGTCATGTTTGTCAGCATCAACAACTGGCACTTCTTCGCTTGGGCGTTGCTGATCTTGATCTACGGGATCTTCATGCCCAACAACTGGCAGCGAGCCGCCGCGGTCGTCTTCCCGATGGTCCTGGTCCCGAATTTGACCATCTGGCTGGCCGCTTGGATCGATCCACAAATCCCGTTGCTGTTGGCTCAAGATACGTTTGGCAAACCGATTCCCGAAGTCTTTGTCGCCGCATGCATCGCGACTTACACGGCGCATCTGATCCATGGAGCTCGGTTGTCGGCGTTCCAAGCCCGTCGATTGGCTCAATATAAGATCAAGCGTTTGATCGGCGAAGGAGGAATGGGGCGAGTCTACGAAGCGGAACATCTGCTGCTGAAACGCTCCTGTGCGATCAAGCTGATCCAACCCGAACGCAGCGTCGAGGGGGAAGCTTTGCAGCGGTTCGAACGCGAGGTGCGGGCGACGGCAAAGTTGACGCATCCGCACACGATCGAAGTCTACGATTATGGCCAGACGAACGAGGGAGTCTTCTTTTTTGCGATGGAGTTGTTGCCGGGGATGAACTTGCGTGAAATGGTCAAACGGACCGGCCCCATGCCCGCGCCCCGGGCGATTCACTTTTTGATCGAAATTTGCGAAGCCCTGCAGGAAGCTCACAAGGCCGGCCTGATCCACCGGGACATCAAGCCGGCGAACGTCTTCGCGTCGCAGCGTGGCGGAATCGAAGACTACACGAAACTGCTGGACTTTGGCGTCGTCCGCGACGCGACGCTCGATCTCGATCCCCACACCGCAGCCGTCGAGGCGCAGCGGATCACCGGAACGCCCGATTACATGTCGCCTGAACAGGTAGCGACTCCCAGCCTCGTCGGCCCGCCCAGCGATCTGTACAGTATTGGCGCCGTCGGATATTACCTGCTGACCGGACGACCTCCGTTGACCGGCGGTTCGTTGCAAGAAGTGATGCGGGCCAAGTTGACGCAAACTCCGGAACCTCCTTCGACTCACGCAGCCGATGTTCCCGCCGACTTCGAAGCGATTCTGATGCGTTGCCTGTCCACCAATCCCGGTGGTCGTCCGGGGAGCGCCGCAGAACTGCTAAACGAACTTCGATCGTGTGAATCGGCGGGCCGCTGGAGCGAAGAAGATGCATCGGCATGGTGGACCGCGCAGACCGACTGAACCGCAGTCTATTAGAATCAGTACTCAACTCATCACCTCATGGAATACGTTATGAGAGTCTCATCACTCGTTGTCCTCGCGCTGCTTGCGTCGTTTTCGGCCGCGACGGCACAAGCACAACCGGGCTCCAGTCCTCACGTCGATCCATTGCCTTCGTGGAATGAAACCGCTCGAAAACAAGCGGTGATCGATTTTGTAAACCGCGTCACCGATCGCGATGGCGACGACTATGTCCCGCCGGCTCAGCGGATCGCTGTCTTCGATAACGATGGCACGCTGTGGCCCGAAGCGCCGCTCCCCTTTCAAGTTGAATTTGTGTTCGAAGAACTCAAACGCCGCGCGCCGCAAGAACCCAAATTGGCAGCAGATCCGATGGTGCAAGCCGCGTTGGCGGGCGATGTGAAGAAGCTGCTGGCGGGCAAGCATTACGATGGCTTGATGCGAATCCTGGCGCTGACGCACACCGGCATCACGACCGACGAGTTTAATGCTCGCGTCGAAACCTGGCGGGAAACGACACGACATCCACGCTTCCAAAAAGCGTACACCGATCTCACTTATCAACCGATGCAGGAGCTGCTGAAGTATCTCCGCGACAATGGTTTTGAGACGTTCATCGTCTCCGGCGGTGGTGCCGATTTCATGCGGGTCTGGTCCGAAGCTGTCTACGGGATTCCGCCGCAGAATGTCGTCGGATCGACAGCGTTAACGAAGTTCGAATTTCGCGACGGCAAACCTGTCTTGATCAAGACGATGGACCAGGCGTTTGTCGACGACAAGGATGGCAAACCGGTCGGGATTCATCAGTTCATCGGTCGGCGACCGATCGCCTGTTTTGGCAACAGCGACGGCGATCAAGCGATGCTGGAATACACGACGATCGGCAACCCGTTGCCCAGTTTCGGGATGCTGGTTCATCACACCGATGGCGAACGCGAGTACGCTTACGACGCTCATCCGCCCGCCAGCGGCACGCTGGTTACCGCGCTCGCAGCGGCACCGGCTAACGGTTGGAACGTGGTTGATATGAAGACCGACTGGAATCAGATTTGGAGAACCGACGCATTGGAATCAGCGCAGACCTTTTCAAAAGCATTGGTCGGTAACTGGTTGGCCGAGGATATCGAGAACCGAGGCGTCGTCGACCGGGCGCAAACGACGCTGGAGATCGCCGACGACGGCACCGCAGCGGGCAACACTTCGGTCAACCGCTACTCGGGCAAAGCGAAGATCAGCGGAGATAAGATCGAACTGGGACGGTTGGTCATGACGCGCCGTGCCGGCCCGCAATCTCTGATGGATCAAGAGACCCGGTTCATGGCGGCATTGGCCAAAGTGACCCGCTACCGAATCGGCGACAACGGGCTGTTGTACCTGCTCGACGCCGAGGGGAATGAGATCGTGCGGCTCTCAAAAATCGAAGATTAACCGCAAGCTAAATAGGTCGCGTGAAGATCCTTCCCTGCCGGAGGATCTTCACCAGCGGATCAGCTTGGTTCATCGTGCGGTTCGTCGAAGTTAGGCCCCCAGGGATCGATCTGCTTCAACTGTTTCGATTCCAGGAAGCGGTAGCAGTCGGGCAGGTCGAACCGCTGCAAGATTCCGGGGACCATCGACGACAGCGGCCACTTGTAAGTCTCCGCCGATGCAAGATCGGTATACGACGTGAGAGCGTGTTGCAGCGTGACCTGCTTCACGACCGGCGACAACACCGCCGCAAACGTCGCCGGGATCGCTCCCCAACCGTTTCCGATCAAATGGACTCCGTCGTGGCCGAAGGACTGCAGCCAGTTGAGGACCGTCAGAAGATCGAACGTCCGTTGCCGCGGGTATTCGTCGCGGAACATCACTCCGTGAATCGCATACATGTAATCGGAACCGTACGCGGACAGATAGGAATTGACGTCGGCGGTATCGGGTTGCGATTCCCCCATCCCACGCAGGTCGACCGTGAAGACGGGCGTGTCGGGATTTTCGGCGATCGCTTTACCAAGCAGTTCGTTTTCGCGTAGCTCCGCATCGGACGAGTGATGCGACACATACAGGATCGCCTGACGCTTATCCTTGGGCGGTCGCGAGAAATGCCAGTCGTTGTCGATTCGATAGACCAACGCTTGCACGCGTGGTTCGGTCTCGATCACATATGCGGCGACGTACTTGCGAGGATACTTGCGATCGCGGCGGTTTCGCAAGATCCGATAGTGCGGATCGTCCAGTGGCTTTCGATCCCCCAACCAATCGTGGACCATCTTCTTCAGCGGCTTTGCCCCGATCTCGCCTCGACTCTCCGCCAACTTGGCGGCCGTTTCGCGCGTGAACTGTTGGACCGTCTTCGAACCCAACTCGCTGACCTGGCCATCGGGAGTGCACCACAAGGTCTTATCGTCTTCGATCGTCATCTCGGGCTCTGCCGGATCGCCATCGCTGCCGGTGGCGCGATTGAACCAACCGTACATCGCCTCGCGATTCTCTAGAGTAAAACCGTGACGCGTCGGCCCCACGAACAGACCGATGTTCTCCTCTTTCCCAAGCTTGGTGTAGAGACGCTTCAGTCGCTCGTAAGCTTGTTCCGCACCGCGGACGTCGAAGAAGTCCTGCTCCTTGGCCAGGATGATGACCGGTTTGGGAGCCAGCGCGGCCAAAAAGTCTTCGTGATCTAGGCCCAGAGCGAGTGCATTGGGAGGGCATTGTTCGGTGTCCGTCGGCAACTCGTTCTCCAGGTTCCGAACGAACGACGTCACGTAACAGGATGGAGCGGCCATCGCCCACCGCTGGTCGACTCCGGCCAACAGCGTGGTCATCGTTCCGCCTCCCGAATTCCCAGTCACACCGATCTGCGACGGATCGACCTCGGGGCGGGTGAGCAGATAATCGAAGGCTCGAATGCCATCCCAGGCTCTCCACATACTGAACGACTCGCCCGTCAGGAACTGCTGATTCCCAGCCAACAGATGCTCGCGAACTCCCACGCCGACGTGCGACTTCAGATGTTCGTCGACATACTGCAACCGTTCGCCTTGACCGATCGGATCGTAGATCAGGCAGACATAACCTTTTTTGGCGAGTCCCTGCGAGAACGACTGATAGGCTTCCTCGGCTTTCCCATTGTGAGAGTGACCGCAGGTGCCGACAACCGCCGGGCGTGGGCCTTCGACATTGGTTGGGATATAGAGATTGGCAGTCACCAAAAAACCGGGGCGACTCTCGAAGATCAGATTCTCGATTCGATACCCATCGCGTTGGACGACTCCTGTGATTTGTGGATTCAGCGGCGTCTTCTCGGGCCGCGGTCCGAAGCATTCTCGCACCCGCGTTTGGCACGACTTCACGTACGCTTCCGCATCGGCCTGCGTTTCGATGGCATCGAGCCGCGCGACACGTTTATCATGAAATTCCCGCATCCGGTCGACGTAATATTCCTGCATCATCCGGGGAAAACGATTCAGCGGCGTCATCGCCGCCGGTTCGGATTGCCCCATTGCTCCGCTGGCCCACCACTGCTGGGCGATCAACGCTCCCAGCGCTCCGGCAGCCGATGATTGCAAAAATTGACGACGTGGATTCGGGGAGGACATGCAGGTCTCCAGAGGAGGGTAGGGAGAGTATCGCGGGAGGGAAGGTTAGCCAACATGGTAACCCAAACCGACAGCGGCATCGACTTTTTGAAGCTTTGCTTCGCGGGTGCGGCTACGGAAGACATAAAGATCTACTTCGTGACGGGCGACTTCAGTTCTTCGCGCAGCTTTTCGAGACCGCTGAGGTCTTCCTAAAGCGCCACCTCGGCGTCGACACAGGGTTTCCCTGAGTTCTCCCCCAAAAAATCCCCTGCAAATCCAGCCCTAAACACCGCCAGAGGTCGAGCCTTCGCAACGTAGCGTAGACGGTGGAACTTGCGATTTGATGCTCGCGTTAACCGCGTGAGGCGACGACGGTTGCGCGAGTTGGCAGCGGGTGTCCTTCGATCGTGGTCGTTTGATCGGGAGAGAGGAAATCGGATAGCGATTCGAACTCCATCCACTCAGTCCGCCGCTGTTCTTCGGTCGTCGTGACGCAGACGTCGACGACTTCGATATCGCGGAATCCACAACGGGAAAGAAAACGCTCGAGCATCGTCAGCGATGGGATAAACCAGACGTTCCGCATCTTGGCGTAACGTCCCTCGGGAATCAGAACCTGCGAATCGGGATGATCGATGATCAACGTTTCCAGCACCAATTTCCCTCCCGGTCGCAGCGACTGGAGCATCGATTTCAGGTGATCGATCGGGCTGGTGCGGTGATACAAAACGCCCATCGAAAAGGCGACGTCAAACGCTTCCAGACGCTTGGGAAGATCGGCGTCGGTGCCGGGAAGAACGTGCGCCGCCGAACCGCCGACGTAATGTTCGATGACACGATGCTGTGCAATGTACAGCGGAAACGGATCCAATCCGATCACGCGACGCGCCCCGGCGGCGAGCATTCGCCAACCGTAATACCCGTTGCCACAACCGACATCCAAGACGCTGGCATCCCGTAAATCGAGGTGCGACGCGACGCGAGCCCACTTCCAATCGCTACGCCATTCGGTATCGATGGCGATCCCAAACAGATCGAACGGCCCCTTTCGCCAGGGATGAAACAGCCGCAGTTGTTCGCGCAATCGCTGCTGATCTTCCGGGCTGATCTCGCCGGAAAGCGTTACCGCCGGCAGACCGAAGTCGGCCGTCACCGATTCGACTGCGGGAAGATCACAAATCGCCTGAGTCCACTGCGGCCACAGCCCATGCGCTGCATCGTGCTCGAATTCGCGAGCCCGCTGACGCAGCGTTTCCGCCCAGCCAGCGTGTCCCTCGGATTCCAATTCGGCCAACAGTCCTTCGATACCCAACATCATTTTTATAGCCGAAACCGCAAACAAGTAGGAACACGATGACACCGCGGGTGCACATAGAACCGATCAACGTTTCTGATCGCCGAAACCGCAAGCAAGTAGAAACACAACGGCACCGCGGGAGCTCTTGGAATCGATCATCATTTTACCGCCAAGATCGACGTAAAATTAAAGCATTGGAACCAAGGAACGACGGTTGCGAAGCCGACGTCGGCAAGCCGGGTGCGATGCGTCGCAAGCGTCTCGGGGACCATCATCTTTTCGAGCGCCGTCCGTTTTTGAGCGATCTCGAGTTCGCTGTAACCGTTGGCTCTTTTGAAGGCATGATGCAGTTCGGTCAGCCGCAATTGTTCCTGCGGATCGTCGAAGCTGATCTTCTCCGAAAGGACCAGCGCGCCGCCGGGCAACATTCCGTCGAAGATCGTTTGCAGAACCGATCGCCGCTCCGCCGCGGGGACAAATTGCAAAGTGAAGTTGAGCACGACAAAGCTGGCTCGATCGATCGGCACCGCGGCCAGATCGGCTTCGTGCAACGCGACCTCACATCCTTGGATCGCTTCGGCGGCCAACAGTTCTCGCAACCGGGCGATCATCGCGGAGGAGGAATCGACCGCCTGGATCGTGCAACTGCTGGGGACACGTCGGCTGATGATCCGCGTCGCCGCCCCCAGCGAACATCCCAGGTCGTAGATATTCGTGTCGGCGACGGCGTATTGCTGGGCCAGTTCGCCGATCATCGAAAGGATCGAACCGTACCCGGGAACGCTCCGCGAGATCATGTCGGGGAAGACATCGACAACGCGTCGGTCGAACTGAAAGTCGCCAACGTTTTCGAGAGGGAGCGCGTAGATATCGTCTTGGGACACGGTTTGTTTAACAGATCCGAAGGGAGCCGCGGTTTAGTTGTCCGTGGCGGGAGGCAGCTTAAATTCGGGTTCCACGTTTTCGGGAGTCGTGTTTTCGACAGGTTCGGTACCGAGATTTGGCGGCACGTTAAATTCCGAACCGCTGCCGGGGCCTTCAGCACTGCTGGTCGCGGCGGCTGCGGGAGCCGGCGTGGTTTCGGCGGGTGCGTCGGTTGCAGCAGGTGCTGGTGCGGCTGCGGGTTGCGAATCGGTTGCCGCAGGTTCGGTAGCGGCCGGTTGGTCTCCGCCGCCACAACCGATGGAGATCGCGACAAACACAAAGCTGAGCGTGAGGCTGAGGGTACGTGACATGAGACTTCTCTTGAATTCTGATCGTTGGGTGGGGAAACGTTCGATTTCAGCGGGCATCCGCCGCGCGATCGCCGCAGCGGTGGACATGCTCACAGTTTACAAGCTTTTGCCGCCGGTACGAGATGGAGTCCCCGGGCAAACCGGCGTCTCAATCGGAGGTATCAGCTCAAACACTTAATCGCTCTGCCAGCGTCCCCTTGAGCGGAGTCATACAAAGCCGTTTAATTGTTCGCTAAATAGCTCTTGGCATTTGAGCGCCAAGCATCTTTCGGTAGACAGGGCCATTCTGGCCGGTGTGGCAAGCGATTTACACGATTCAACCCTTGGCGGAGTTCTGCAATGTCAAACATTTCCAAATTCATGGACGACCATTTTCGCCACTTCAACGCTCGGGAGACCGTCGCGGCGGCGCAGGCTTATAAAGATCAGTTGGCCTCGGGCAACAAGATGATGGTTTCGCTGGCTGGAGCGATGAGCACCGGCGAGATCGGCCGTTCGTTGGCTGAAATGATTCGCCAAGACAAGGTCCACGCGATCAGCTGCACCGCGGCCAACCTGGAAGAAGACATCTTCAACCTAATGGCTCACGACGAATACAAGATCGTCCCCAACTGGCGTGCCCTGTCGACTGAAGACGAAGTCGAATTGCTCAACCAGGGTTTTAATCGCGTCACCGACACCTGCATCCCCGAAACCGTGATGCGGAACATCGAAGGCCGCTTGCTGACGCTGTGGCAGGACGCCGCCGACAACGATCGGCCGCGCTTCCCGTACGAATTCATGTACGAACTGTTGGACGATCCGACGCTGGAACCGCTGTTCCAAATTCCGAAAGAGAACAGCTGGATGCTGGCCGCCAAAGAGAAGGGCTTGCCGATCTTTGTCCCCGGCATCGAAGATTCGACTCTGGGCAACATCTTTGCAGCACGCGTGACGCAGGGCGTCGTCAGTTCGCACCGCGCGATGCGCAGCGGAACCGAACAGATGTCGAAACTGATCGGTTGGTATCAGGAACAGACCAACAGCGGTGCGGAGATTGGATTCTTCCAAGTCGGCGGCGGGATCGCTGGCGATTTCGCGATCTGCGTCGTGCCGACGATGATCCAAGATCTGAAGCTGGACATTCCACTGTGGAGCTACTTCTGCCAGATCAGCGACGCCGTGACCAGCTACGGCGGCTACAGCGGCGCCGTCCCTAACGAAAAGATCACCTGGTGCAAACTGTCGGGCGAAGCGCCGAAGTTCATGATCCAGAGCGACGCATCGATCGTCGCCCCGTTGATGTTCGCCTACATCTTGGGCTGGTAGTCGAAGGGGCTGGGCAATCGTTGCAGCATCGAGAACGTGCGGGGCGTTGCCCACGCGGTTAAACGAGAGCGATGACGGTGAATCGTTTAACCGCGTGCCCAACGGGCCGCGCGTCGCACGAGTCCAACCAAACGCATCGCGTTGGCGATCCGTAAGATCCGAGACGCTTCATTACCACGCGAAAACGCGCGGGGCGTTGCCCGCGCGGTTAAACGAAGGCAGCGACGGTGAATGCGGTCCCGATCGTTTAACCGCGTGCCCAACGGGCCGCGCGTCGCACGAGTCCAACCAAACGCATCGCGTTGGCGATCCGTAGGATCCGAGGCGATTCATTACCGCGGGAGAACGCGCGGGGCGCTGCCCGCGCGGTTAAACGAGAGCAGCGACGGTGAATCGTTTAACCGCGTGCCCAGCGGGCCGCGCGTCGCACGAGTCCAACAAAGCGCATCGCGTTGGCGATCCGTAAAATCCGAGACGCTTCATTACCACGTGAGAACGCGCGGGGCGTTGCCCACGCGGTTAAACGAAGGCAGCGACGGTGAATCGTTTAATCGCGTGCCCAGCGGGGCGCGCGTCGCACGAGTCCACCAATGCGCATCGCGTTGGCGATCCGTAAAATCCGAGACGCTTCATTACCACGTGAGAACGCGCGGGGCGTTGCCCACGCGGTTAAACGAGATGTAGTGCCGGAGAGCTAGACCGGAGCGCCGGCGACTCCGATCGCGAAGCAGAGGAAGCCGGGCAGGGCGGTGGCGATCAACGAATCGGTGACGTCCCAGACGCCGCCGAGGCCGGGCAGCAGATTGCCGCTGTCTTTGGCTCCCGAGTCGCGTTTCATCAACGATTCAGCTAGGTCGCCAAACATCCCGCAATTGCTGCAGACCAGCCCAAAGGCGATCGGGCCCCAGATCGGGTAATCGATCGGAGTACCGGTGAGTGCCGGGATCAGCCAGTGGAACATCGCAAAGCTGACGCCGATCGAAGCCGCGACGCCGCCGAGCGCTCCTTCGATCGTCTTGCCGGGACTGAGCCGCGGGATCAGCTTATGCCGTCCGATCGCACGTCCCGTGAAATAGGCTCCCGCATCGGCAGCTTTCGTCGCCGCGACCAGACTGATCAATGCGGCCAGTCCCCAGTGGGAAGATCCCAAACATCGAATCGCCACCAGGAATGCCATCGGCACGCCGATGTAGAGGATCGTAAATGAAGCTGTCATCACACAACCGGCAGCTCCCGTCTCGCCCGGGCGATAGCGAAACATCTCGTTCCCGATTGCAAGCCCCAACGCAACAATCGCTCCGACGGAGATCCAGCCCAGTCGTCCGACAGGGCAATCGGCCGGATAGAGCTCGCCCGACAGCGGCCACAACATGGGAACGCTTGCGATCAAGACGACGATCGCCACGCCGATTTTCGTCGGCAAGGGACGAACTGGATAATTGGCACTCCGCCACAATCGCGTCACATCGATCGCGGTCCCAACGGAAAAGAACAACAGCAGCGGAAGCAACCACAGCCCGCCGGTAGGGAAGCGATGATCGAGGTAAATCAGGGCCACGACAATGGAAATCAAGACTGCCGAAGTAGCAAGGCGTTGATAGAGCATAAGGTTTCTCGGCGACGATCCATCGCAAGGTGGGAGTGGTTCAAATTGGCATCGAGCGTGGGATCGATACGATAGACGGCAGGGCGTTTATTCGCGAGTGCCCTCTTTGTGCTCGCGGATCCGGCGATTGTAGGTGGCGATCGTTTCGCGGCGACGCAACATTCCCAACAGCCGCTGCGACTGATGATCCTCGACCACCGGCAACTCCTCCAGATTCAGCGCCGTGAAATGCCCCAACGCAGTATTCAGGTCGTCGTCGGGAGTGACCGAGACGACGTTGGTTGTCATCACATCGCTGGCGTTGGCCAGTTTCCAGATCGCATCGTGAAACAGATACGACCGGACGTCGTCGTCGGTGAAGATCCCAACCATGTTGCGATCGGCGTCGACGACGGGGAAGTAGTGTTGGTGGTTGTCGGCTAGGCGGTGGACGATTTCGTCCAACGACATCGATTCGTGAATCAGAGAATAGCTGTCGATCGGGCGATAGGTTCCGCGGACCTGCACGCCGTCCAAGACATCGACGATAAAGTCGCCGCGGTGGGCGGGGGAATCCATCCGCGTCGGGACCTGTTTGCGATACAACCGCGATCGGCGGCCGAAACCGAAGGTGATCGTGGTGACCAACATCGTTGGAACCAGCAATCCAAAGTCGCCTGTCAGGGCGCGAACCATGATGATCGTCGAGATCGGTGCGTTGGAAACGCCCGCAAAAAAACCAGCCATTCCAACGATCGCAAACGCCTCGGGATGAGGAGCCAAGTTGGGCATCCAATCGTGCAGATACAGTCCCAGGCCGGCGCTGAAGCAACCGCCGATCACCATCGACGGACCAAAGACTCCGCCCGGGCTGCCGCTGCCGATCGAAAGCGAAGTCGTCACAATCTTGACCAGCGCGATCGCGATCAACAGGGGCGGGCCCAATCGCAGCGAATGATGCACCGCCTCTTGAAGCGTCCCCGAACCGCTCCCCAACACCGCCAACGCACTCATCTGCTGGCCGGCTAAATAATAGAAGCCGACTCCGACGATCCCGGCGAACAACGCACCGATCGCCGGCCGCACGTGAGGCCGCACGGGCAAGCGTTCAAACGCCCACTGCGAACCATAAAACATCTGCACATACGCGATCCCGACGGGGATCAAAGCACAGGCCAACATCAGGTAGGGGATCAACTCCAACGGACCACTGATCGCGTGCTCCACCTTGATCCCAAACAGCGGCTGAAAACGGACTTCCGGCGGGAGCGATTGGGTGTAAATGCTGTAGGCGATCACCGACGAAGTTGCCGCCGGAACGATCACATCGGCTTCCAGTTCGGCATCGCTATAGAGGATCTCGGCGGCGAAAACCGCTCCGGCCAACGGGGCTCGGAAGAGCGCTCCCACACCGGCTCCCATCCCCGCGGCTAGCAAGATCCGCCGATCGCGCGGCGACAATTGCAGGCGTTGGGCGACCATCGATCCGATCCCCGCCCCAATCTGGCAGATCGGTCCCTCGCGGCCGCCGCTGGTTCCCGTCCCCAACGCGATCGCGCTGGCGATAGTTTTGACAAACGGAACCCGGGCGGCGATCTTGCCGTGCTGATTGTGGAACGCATCGATCGCCGCATCAGTTCCCGGCCCCGCCGCTTCGGGCGCAAATTGGTAGACCATCCACCCGGCGACCAGAGCTCCACAGACCATCACGACCACGATCATCCACGGCACAAGCGTCGTCGGCGGGTGGGTGAAGGGAGTGCCTTCGCCGGTCGCTTCGGGAGGGGCGTATCCGGCGTATTGGACCAACGAAAACCTGACGACCAGATGCCCCAGGAACTGAAAAACGACAGCTCCCAAACCGACGGTAACCCCGACCAGCACCGCCAGAAACAGCGATCGACTGGACGATCGGAAGTGTTTCGTGCGCGAGCGGAGCGTTTGGGCTAGATGCGGCGGAGCGGGCATTGAGACCTGAGACGCGGAAGCGGTGCAAACAAAGGGGGACGCACTGGCAGTCTAAAGGGTCCGCCGACGATGGTGAAGTCGGACGTCGGCGGCGGCGAGGATTCAGCCTGCCAAAGGCTGCAGAAATCGTGGCCGCAAGGGTTACCTGGTCGCTGAAATTGGTCCCCTTAACCCCGCTTAGGTATCAGAAGTGTAACGAAAAAGTAACCGTTTGAACGATCCGCAGCGAACCACTTTTTGCCCCATTTCGATTCTGCTAACGTAGCCCGGTCTCGATGCAAGGGGAGGCTCGCGAAGATCATCTTCAAGCCCACGCTCGCATTGCAATTCCTCCTTTTCAGTCCGTTCCGGCGGTTGCAAACCGCATCACTCCCACAACAGGAAACTGCCCCGTGTCGATTGTGATGGAACCCGAAGACGCGTCACCAGGGCTGAACAGCTCGCAAGAGAGCGCGCCGCTTCCCACCCGCAAACAAGTTCTGGCGGCGATCCCCGAGGACTGTTTCGATCGAAACACCTTTAAGTCGTCGGTCTACATGGTCATCTCGATCGTGTTAACCGTCGGCAGCGGCCTGTTGGCCTACCTGTTCCTGCCGATGACCTGGGCGTGGCTGCCAGCCTGGATTGCGTACGCCGCCGTGACCGGCACAATCGCCACCGGATGCTGGGTAATCGCCCATGAATGCGGCCACCGCGCGTTCAGCAAACACAATTGGTATCAAGACGCCGTCGGCTTCACCTTGCACTCGGCTCTTCTGGTTCCCTACTTCTCGTGGCAGCGCAGCCATGCTCTGCACCACGCTCGTACCAATCACATGGATCTGGGCGAGACGTTTGTGCCGACCCGCGACACGACCGCGGCGGGGAAGGCTTGGATCCGTTGGCAAGAGATTATGGGAGACGAAGCGTTTGCCGTCGTGATCATGGTCGCACGTCTATTGGTCGGCTGGCCCGTCTATCTTTTGACGGGTGCCAGCGGCGGACCGGCTCGCGGCGTGACCAATCACTTCTGGCCAGCGAAGCCGTTTTCGGCGGCGATGTTCCCCGGCAAGTGGCGAACCAAGGTTTGGCTGTCCGATTTGGGAGTGCTCGCAACGCTAGGCCTATTGGGTTGGTGGGCGTACGCGGAAGGTTCATTCCTGCCCGTGCTAGCCGTTTATGTCGGCCCCTACCTGTTCACGAATGCTTGGTTGGTCCTTTACACCTGGCTGCAACACACCGATGTCGACGTCCCGCACTTCGATGAAGACGAATGGACCTGGGTCAAAGGTGCTTTCATGACGATCGATCGTCCCTACGGACCGGTCTTCGATTTCTTGCACCATCGGATCGGCAGCACCCACGTCGCCCATCACATCGACGCCCGGATCCCACACTACAACGCGGTCCGTGCGACCGAGGCGCTCAAAAACGCCTTCCCCGATCTCTACCTATACGATCCCACTCCGATCCACAAGGCCTTGTGGAAAGTGGCAACGCACTGCAACGTGGTTTCCAAAGCCGATGTCGGCTGGAAATTCAACGGTAAGACACGGGTCTAACTCGCTAGCGAATCAACACCCCATTCTCCCTGGTCACGCCCAATCGGTGGCGTGGCCTTTCTGGAAAGCATGCCGGGCGATAGGTCGCGGCGTTTCTAAACGCTGCACGATCAAAACCACGCTCCGATCAAAGGCATCAGCAGCCACGCGCTCGCGTCCGGCTCGTCGGTTTAATCAGCCGATTGGGCGTTAGCCCCGGTTCCGCTGCCACTAAACCGGGGCGAACGCCCAAACGGCTAATCCAAGGAAGCTCGTTGTGACTAAACCGCCACGCGTTAGCGTCCGGTTCTGCAATCTGGGGATCGCTCGTCGACTGAATAGCCGCCAACGCAAATGCGTTTCAGCGATGGGCACGGCAGTTGGTGACGTCTCTTAATTGAAGAGAAGCTTGCGGCGGCGGAGCGACGCAACCACTGCAACTTTGGCAATGGGCACTCTATAACGCCGGGGCCTACTCGTCGGAAAGAAGCTTGCGTCGGCGACGCGACGCCGCAACTGCGACTTCAAGAAAACGATGGGGGTGACAGGAATCGAACCTGCACGCCATAAAGGCACTGGATCCTAAATCCAGCGCGTCTGCCAGTTCCGCCACACCCCCAGGTGATTGGCTAATCCGCCGCGTTTCCGCAGCGGAGGTCGAGAGTTTACCAAAGCGCGGCGACTTTGGTAAGGTCGGTATCGCCCCCGATTTTCCGCGCCGACATTGGCCGCTCTCACGATAGATTCGCGTGGCATAAACGCTGCCGCCGCAAGGACTTGCATCGACAACCGGCCGATCGACTGTCGCGCAATATCGAGTAGGGTGAGCCAGCGGAGCGACCGCTGACTCAGCCCTCTCACAGAACCGTACGTACGGGTCCGTATACGGCTCCTGTTTTACTTGCCTAGGTTAATCCAGGAAGGACTCCGGTCTCCAATTCGGTCAAGTCAAACAGGCCAAGTTCCGCCAGGAAGCCATTGCTGATGGCCATACTGGCGTAAGAACTACGCGACGTACGCCACGCGGTCATTCGCATCTTCTGGAGGTCACCACGAACGCCGACCTGCCGCAAGCGGCGAATCAGACGCGTCGGTTTCTTCCACAACGCGAGTTGCTTGGCCCGTAATCGTCGCCGAATCCATCTAGCCAACTCGCGATACAGACCTTTGCAGTTCGCCATCCGGAAGTAGCTGCCCCAGCCACGAAGCACCGGATTCAGGTCAGCAATGACCTTCTCCAAGTTCACCGGGCTGTTCTTGCGAGTGATCACTTTGACCTTCGCCTTGAAGGCCGCGACTTTCTCGGCAGCAATGCGAGTGTGCATGCTGCCGATCACGACGCCCAAGAACTTCACACCCTCACAGGCTGAAGTCAGGTGCGTCTTATCGCGATTGACGGTCAACTTCAAATCACCTTCCAGAATCTCCACTGCAACGCTCATCGCATGAGCCGCCGATCGCTTGCTCCGACACAGGATCAGAATGTCGTCGGCGTACCGAACGATTCGGTAACCACGACGCATCATCTCCTGATCGAAAGCATCCAGGTAAATATTGGCGATCAGGGGACTGACAACACCGCCTTGCGGGCTGCCAAGCTCCGTCGCATCCCAGACACCTTCGTTCATCACTCCGCTGGTCAAAAACATTTTGATCAGATTCAAAATGCTGCCATCGGTCACCCGACGACGGATCGACGAGAGAATCAAGCCGTGATCCAACCGGTCAAAGCATTTCGAGAGATCCATATCGACGACTTGGTCGAGACCATATCGCCGGATGAACATCGTTGCTTTGGCAACCGCCTGTTGGCAACTGCGGCCCGGTCGGTAACCGTAGCTTGATGGATGAAAGTCAGGATCAAAGATCGGCTGCAGGATGTCCAGCAACGCTTGCTGGACGACTCGGTCGCGAACTGTTGGGATGCCAAGATGCCGCTGGCCGCCTTCCGGTTTCGGAATCGAAACTCGGCGGACCGCACTGGGCCGGTAAGTCTTGCTCCGCAGTTCGCTCACCAACCGCGTCAGCTCCCCCAGTAAATCAGCTTCAAACGCATCGATCGCTTGCCCGTCGATGCCAGGTGCACCCTTGGCACGTCGGACTTTCTCGAACGCGCGAGCCAAAGCTCGGCGATCAAGCAGTCGGTCGTAGAGGCTGTAGTAGGTTCGCTTCATGACTGTCGGTCGGTGGTCTTTCGTTGGGTCGATCGCTTTCTGTCGAATCGGTTGGCAGGGTGGCGGTTCACTCAGCGGACGCCTCGTGTGCTATTCCAGTAAAGGACAATCGCGAGGCGTCGAGTTTGCTGAGTTACTTCCACGCCGACGGACGAATCGAGCAGCTCAGCAGTTCCCCGCATCGCCACTGTGGACCGTTCCCCGAGACCTTCGATCTTCTCGGATTGTGTCGGCTGCCGATTGCTCGTTTTCGGTGTTCTCTCCAATCACAAGTAAAACTTCACCCCTTCGCATCCAGTGATGACCTTTTGAGTCATCTCTGTCCGGCGTGACTCGCTTCGGTTACCGCCGATGCTTTGCACGTCGTCGCCACGGTTTTGTCCTCCAGACTGTTACCAGCTTTCACGGGCCGCGACTTATTCACTACTACGGGTTCATCTGACTCCTGACACCACATCGATCGCTTCTTGTGTTTCCACTTGAAGCGACCTTACCGGCTTCTCACGCTTCGCCTTTGGGGGAGCTAACGCGGCCACGGATAATGTCAGGTCTCCCCAGTTACTGCACTGGCTCCCTGACGATGATGACGTCCCCAAACACTTCCGGCGGCTGTTCATGTATCGGGCATCGCGACTTTTTGCACGCTCGCCCCCGCCGGCAGCCGAATCGGGTTCGCTTTCGCTACGTTCCATCGTCATCCTATCGCTTCCTTCAGACCCGCAGTCACCGGCGGAACCCTTGCGAATCGGATTCAATTCCCCATGAACAGGGCTTGGTCGGTGACAAGCACCGACTGGGTTTGCCAGCTTCGCTGGGCAAACAAAAAAGGCCAGGCTGCAAACAGCCTGGCCTCAAGAGATTCGTTCGAGCTGGCAAACTCGACGGCAGTCTGCCGCTTAGCGTTGGTTTGCCGAGCTGTTGCTCTGGCGGCTAATCCGATCCTTGGAGATCTCGATGTAGCGAGTCGCTTCCTCGGCGACCAGGATCGTCTCGCCAGCGGTCACTTCGGCGCGGAAGCGGTGGTGAGCTGCGTTCATCGCTTTGGCGCGAACGCTCAATTTCACCTGCTCTCCCGCATCGATTCGTGGGATCGCATCGAACAGGACTTGGCCGGGGACAAGTTCGCCAGCGTGCCCGGCAACCTTGATCGGTTCGATGCCGTTGCTGAACTGTGCGATAACTTTCACCCCTTCGGCGGCGCGAGTACCACGGTTGCGGATCACGATCTCGTAGTTCACCTCTTCACCAACGGGTGCCGGAGCGACGGGGTCGTTGATCGTTAGCACGAGGTCGGCGATCGCTTCGACTTCCGTTGTCAGCGAGACCGTCGCACGACCAGCGGCCGAACCGCGGCATTCGAAGGCCAACACATGCGACCCGACGCCTGCCAGTTCGCACTGAAGGTCGAAGTCGACCGAAGCACCTGGTGCCAGTTCGTCGACTTTCCAGCGGAGGAATTCGTCGACAAACTCAGCCCCCGGGATGCCCGACTTGTAGACGACGCCCTCGGGCAATCGCAGCACTGCGACCACGTCGTTGCTGGTCGCGGTGCCCGCGTTGTTGATCGTCAGATGATAGTTCGCCAGCGTGTTGTGGTACTTCACGGGAGGCCCGGTCAGCGTCGCAACCAGGTCGGCGGTCAAGACGCGGATCTTCTTGATCGCTTCGTTGCGAAGATCGTTTGCTCCGGTCGCCAAGCCGTGGATCTCCAATCCGCCGCGGTCTTGAGCTGTCAATTCGATCTCGAACTGAGCTTCTTTGCCTGGCGGGATCGAACCGATCCGTTGGTTCTGTGGCGTCGCGGAATTTGGCGACAGCGTAAACGAAACGTCGTGAGCGACGCCGCTGCCGGGGTTCATTACGCGAACGGTATAGACGCGTGATTCGCCGAAGACGACTTCATCGGGCCCTTCGACAACCAATTGAACCAGAGGTTGTTGAACGCGGACTTGTGCGGTTCGCTGTTGAGGCAGCACAGTCCATTCGACGCCGACGTCGAAGGTTTCTGCCTTTTCAGCGGCGATTCGCAGCGTCAACGTTTCGCTTTTCCCAGCCGGCAAACTGTTGATCTGCCAGATCATTCGTCGCTCGCCTTGATGTGGCTCCGGTTCGACGTCGCCAGCGGTCGTTTGATGGCTGCGAACGGCTGCCCATTGAGGCAGCGAAGCGCGGATCATCACGCCCGGTGCATCGATCGTCCCCTTGTTCTCGACAACGATCGTGTACTCTGCGACTTGATTGATTTGGATCTCTTCGGGACCGTGAGTCAGCACGCGGATCATCGGGATCTCGGACATCATCATCTGCCCGTTGTGATCGCGAGCCTCGACGGTGACTTCAGCCGTCTCAGCCGGCTCGGCCGGTTCGGCCGGTTCAGGAGCCGGAGCTTCGACAGTTTTTGTAGCCTTCTTAGCTACCGTGGGAGCGTTGTCGGTCGGTTCGGTTTCGGTTCGCGCGGGGACCTGATAGGTCGGCGATGCCGGCACGCCACCGATCACGGCGCGAGATGTCGACGAACGTCGGTTGGACGATCGCGGCGCAGAATCGCGAGCGGTAAAGCTGTTTTGTGGCTCCAGCGACAACTGGGCGTCGTGCTCGAATTGGGCATCGGCGTCGTGCGATGGGGCTCGTGCGATTCGCGTGGTTTCCGCCGGTGCGATCTCGCTTGGGCTGGTGTTGATGACTTCTAATGGAGTCGCCGATTGTGGCATCGCCAGTTCGATCTCTTCCTGCTCGACAACTTCTTCGACGTCGGAACGGCTGCCCGGCAACGGCTTCCGCGGCACCGAAGGCGTTCGCACAACTGGCGTGTCGTCGCGAGTGAAGGTTTCCACCTCAACCGATTCGGAAGCGGAAAAAGAGGTTCGGCGATCGGCGCGACGGCTGCTCGACGAAGTCGAAAAGCTATCATCGATCGACATCGACTGGCCTTGCGATGAGGAGCCCGCGCTGTAGGTCTCGACTGTCATCGAGTTGGCATCGTCGTAGTTGTCAGCTTGTGGGATCGCTGCTTCGGCGGCCTGTTGGCGTTCCAGCATCGCTCGGCGATCCTCGGGATCCAACAGCGGTTGCGGCTGGCCCGGTGCGACGTACGGAATCGCTTTCGGTTGCGCAGCAGAAGGTGCAGCGTCGTAAGAACTCGACGGCGTCGGAATGAACGGCGAGGGGAACGGCTGCGACGAATTGTTTGTCGGTCGCGACGCGGTCCGCAGCGGTTGCGACGGCTGGTTGCGATTGCTGCTCGCTTCGTTGTTGGACCCGCCGCCGAACAATCGGCTCAAGACGCCGATCCCGGAGCTTTGCGAGCTGCTTTGCCCGGAACTCGAGCGGCTGCTTGGCTGTTTGCCAACCACCTGCTGGATGTTGTTTGGATATTGCTGAGCCGATGCGTCCGTTGTGGGCTGATTTGTCTGGCCGTTTGCCGAAGCAACGCCCAGCAAGCAGGCGAACAAAACGATTGACAGTTTCGCGAAACGTGACATGCGCACGACTCTCCGACGAGTGAAATTCAGATCCTATGGTCTCTGATTATCGGAGCGACAACGTGTTAAATTGAATCAAATCTGCGGATTGTTCAGATAACGCGGCCGTTGGAATGCTTGCAATCCGCCCCCTCCCTCCTTTTTTTGGTAATGGAACGATGAGTCGACGCGAACAGATCGAGGCGATGTTGAAGGATGAACCGCAAGACACTTTCTTGCGGTACAGCCTGGCGATGGAGCTGCGCAGCGAAGGGGATAACGAAGCAAGCATTCGCCAATTGGTCGAAATGACGGGCGATACGCCCCCCTATGTACCAGCCTTTTTTATGGCTGCGCAACAGTTGGTCGATCTCGACCGGACCGACGAAGCGAGATCGATGTTGCGCGACGGCATCGAACAGGCGCGAGCTCAGGACGATGCCCACGCGGCGGCCGAGATGGCTGATTTCTTGGCGATGATCGGCGACCTGGGCGAATAGCTCTCGAGCAGACAGCGACGCTGGAGGAGACTTCGGTTCGCGCAGCGGATGGATTTGAGAAACGATGTCCAGCGAAAAAACGGAGGCTATCATTCTCCGCATCGTCCCGTTCAGCGAATCGAGCGTCGTGTTGACGATGCTGACGCGGGATTTCGGAAAGATTTCGGCGCTCGCCAAAGGAGCCTATCGCCCCAAAAGTGCTTTCGAAGGCGCGATTGACCTGGGTTGCCATTGTCGCGTAGTGTTCATCAAGAAGTCCTCGGATGCCTTGGATCTATTGACCGAAGCCAAACTGGAACGCCGGTTTCGCGCGGCCAATAAATCGTTGCCACAACTGTACGTTGGCTACTACATCTTTGAACTTCTGCGGGAACTGACCGAATCGGATGAACCCCATCCCGATCTGTTCGACCTGTCGTTGTGGACGTTAAAAAAGATCGATAGCGCCGACCTGATCCCCGGCGAACTATTGGACCTCGTAGCGACCTTTGAATTGCAAGCTTTAAAAACACTTGGACACGCTCCGTCGATGGACGTCTGCGCCACCTGTGGCAAGACGGTCGCGGACGCTGCGCGCGTCGCCTTCGGGATGATCAGCGGCGGCGTGTTATGCGATGCTTGCCGCCCTCGATCGCGGCAGGTTGTAATGCTTTCAAAGCAGGCGCGCGACGCGATGCGACAGCGAATCGACGAACCGGGCGGAGCTCGTTCAGCAAACCAAACTCAGAAAAACCAACTAAACGGCGAACTACGCGGCGTACTGCGTCGATATATGTCGCATCACGTCGGACATGAATTAAAGATGCCTCGATTGATCGACGGCATCCGCGTCCGGGGGTAGAGCGCCGTTGCAAATCAGATGTTGCCAGCGACCGATTTGCCAAGGACTACTTTTTTCAGCTCAGCGACATGGAAGTCGATCATGCGAATGAATATCTACACGCTGCTCGCGATCGGATTGATTGCCGTCCCCGGCTGCCAATCTTTTCAAAATACTCCGTGGAGCGATGGCCTGGTGGCACAAGAGCTTCCTCCGCCAACGGAAGCCACCGACGCCGATCAGATCGCTGAGATCGAAGACAAACGCAACCCCGCGGTCGCTTTGACCGACTACGTCACCGGCAAGGGACCAGCGAATCGCCCCAAAGCGCGGGAACTGTATCGCGAGGGTGAGGCGTTGTTCGAACAAGCCGCCGCCGCCGAGGGCAAACCGCGGATGAAACAGTTCCGCCAAGCTGCCGCTTCGTTCATCAAAGCCTCCAAGGAATGGAAGGATTCGGCGCTCGAAGAGGATGCGCTGATGATGGCCGGCGAAAGCTACTTCTTTGCCGACGACTTCCCCGAAGCCGACAAGATGTATGGCGAGCTGTTGGAGAGTCATCCGCGCAGCCGGCACATCGATCGCGTCGTCGCTCGCCGGTTCGAGATCGCCAAATATTGGCTGGCTGTCGACAAGCAGAGTCCGCAGATTCTGCCGGTCAACCTGACCGACCACCGCTTGCCGGCGCTGGACGTCGACGGTTCGGGAATCAAACTCTTGGATCAGATTCGCTACGACGCCCCGACCGGAAAACTGGCCGATGATGCCACGATGGCTGCCGGCCTGGAATACTTCGAACGCCAGAAGTGGACCACCGCCGACGGCTTCTTTTCGGATCTGCGGGAATCGTTCCCCGACAGCGATCACCAATTTAATGCGCACCTGTTTGGGCTGAAGTGCAAACTGAAGATCTACCAGGGGCCGAAGTACAGCGGCACCGTCCTCAACGAAGCTGACGACCTTGTCAAACGGATGCAGCGTCACTTTGCCACCGAATTGCAAAAGCCGGAGAACCGCGAACTTGTTAGCAAAGCGGCTGCCGAGATCGATCACCTGCTAGCCGAACGACTCTATTCGCGAGCCCAGTTCCGCGAGCTACGCTCCGAACACGGTGCGGCGAAGTTTTATTACCGCCAGTTGATCCAAGACCATCCCAAGACCAGTTATGCCGATACAGCTCGCGAACGTTTGACGGCGATCGAAGGGAAACCCGACACGCCGCCGCAACGCCTGGCTTGGTTGCACAAAATGTTCCCCGACAGCGAGCCGGCGAAACCGATCATGGTCGGCAATCCAAGCAACATGCTTAGGTAATCATTCCAGTGAGATCGATAAACGCTTTGTTTGATAACTCCCGCACCCTGTGGCTCGGCTGCGTCTGCCTGCTGGTAACCGCTGGCGGCTGCGCGGGCTACCAGTTGGGAAATCAGTCGCTCTACCGCAACGACGTCCGCACGGTCTACGTTCCGGTGATCCGAAACGATTCGTTCCGCCACGACCTGGGCGTTCGGTTGACCGAAGCGGTCCAGAAGGCGATCGAACAGCGAACGCCATTTAAAGTCACCGGCGATCCGAGCGCCGACAGCGTGCTCACCTGCCGCGTGATCGCCGACAGCAAACAAGTTTTGACCGAAACCAATACCGACGAACCGCGAGCTCTCGACAACGCCGTCGCCGTTCAAGCCAGCTGGGTCAATCGCCAGGGAACCGTATTGATGGAAAACCGGATCCTCCCGCCCGGCCAACTGGCGTTCTATTTTCGGCAGAGCAGCCGGATGGTTCCCGAAGCGGGCCAAACCGGTGCCACCGCGTTCCAAGAGTCGATCGACGATCTAGCAAATCAGATCGTCACCCAGATGCAGATCCGTTGGTAGCGATCGCATCGCCTGGGGCCAAAAATTGCCTCAAGAAAATTGGCAAAAATCCTGTGAACCCCTGTTACCCAAAACCGATCTTTTCGGGTAGACTTTGCACAGCAACAACTGCCCGATGGTGTAATGGCAACACTACGGTTTTTGGTACCGTCATTCTAGGTTCGAGTCCTAGTCGGGCAATGTTTGCTTTCTTCTTAGCCAGCTGAGGCGGATGGAATCGCTTTCCATCGATCGCCACACAGTTCAATCTGGCTCCTCAAGGCAATTGCCGAGGCCCCCCACCGAGTAAGTACTGTCAGTAGCTCCGCATTGTTTGCAGCAAGTCGCCCACCCCGCAGAGCTCAAAACCGGCAGCCGGTGCAATCGAGGACAGGCACTGTGATCGAGGACAGGCACGATACGGAACGCGATTAGGCCGCGATTGGGGCGATTGAGGACAGGCACGAAACGGATCGGGTGTGATCGAATCGCGTTTGAGGATGCGTTTGAGCGCGATTGGGGACAGGCACGAAACGGATCAGGTTCGATCGAATCGTGTTTGAGAACAGGCACAAAACGTTCCGTGGCAGGTGCCCCAAGATCGATCCCGCAGGGATCACAGACGGTAGCCGGTGGTTTGACTAGAGCGAACACGATCGGGGACAGGCATGGAAACGGATCAGGCTCGATCGAATCGCGTTTGAGCGCGTTTGAGGACAGGCACAAAACGTTCCGTGGCGATCGATGCCAACGATCGATCCCGCAGGGATCACAGACGGTAGCCGGTGGTTTGAGCAGAGCGAACACCACCGGAAACGTTCACGTATCCGATCGATGCCCCCGACGGGGTCACACAAAAATCTGCGATCCCTCAGGGAGCGTCGCGCGAGTTTGGCATGGCATTCCGGAGCTGCGCCGCTAATCGCCGCCCCCCCCCTCCGGGCACGGAGCATACTATCCGATTGGGTGACTTGCGATCCGATTGGGGATCGGATTGGGGACAGGCGTGAATTGCACCGGGGACCGCCCCCCCAACCGACTAGTCGGTTTCCGACGGGTTCAGGGACAGGCGTAGAACGGGGAGCTGATTGGGTGATTGGTGGGAATTGGGGACAGGCATCAACTGGATTGGCGCGGGTGGATCGTGTTTGGGACAGGCACAAACCGCAACGGGGACAGGCACCAACCGCTCCGTACATGCGGGATTAGGCAGGCGGGATTGGGGACAGGCATGTATTGCATCGGGGACCGCCCTCCCAACCGACCAGGTGGTTTCCGACGGGTTCAGGGACAGGCGTGGAACGGGGAGCTGATTGGGTGATTGGGGACAGGCATGAACAGGATTGCCACGGATCGATCGCGTTTGGGACAGGCACCGATCGCAACGGGGAAAGGCACTAAACGCGATCGAGGACAGGCACAATACGGATCCGGTGCGGATCACATGCGATTGAGGACAGGCATCAAACGTTTCTTATCCGGGAACGCCAACGATCGATCCCGCAGGGGGCAAATGCGGTAGCCGATGATTTCAGCGCAGCGAATGCCACCGGAAACGTTCGCGCAACCGCTCGACGCCCTCCGACGAGGGAACATACATCGATACACACAATCGACCGCTGCCCCCCCAGCAGAGGCAACTCACCCGTCTGCGATCGCGCGTTTTACGGATGGCTCGGTCAGAACGAACCCGAGAGTTCGGTGGCTCGCTTGACTCGCTGAATGCCGACGCCAAACGCCGCTTCGCGCAACGAGATGTTTTTCTCTTGCGAGGTATGCCACACGTTTTCAAACGCTTCGCTGAGCGTGCGGTCGAGTTCCTGACGCACTCGATCGAGACTCCAACGATAGTGCTGGCGGTTCTGCACCCACTCGAAGTAACTGACGGTAACACCCCCGGCGTTGGCGAGGATATCGGGCAGAACGATCACATCGCGTTCGTTCAATTGCTCGTCGGCATCGGGCCAGATCGGCCCGTTAGCAGCTTCGATGATGATCTTGGCTTTGATCTGATCGACGTTTTCTCCGGTGATCACGCCCCCCAACGCTGCCGGAATCAGCACCTCACAATCGGTCTGCAACAGCGCCTCGCCAGGCAATCGTTCACACTCCTTAAACCCCTCCAACGATCCTTTGTGCATCAGGGTGTGCCGCAGCAGATGCGGAATGTCCAGACCACGCGGATCATAATAGGTACCGCTGACGTCGCTGACCGCCACGATTGGAAACTCGGCTTCGTGCAAGAACTTGGCGGCGTGCGACCCCACGTTTCCAAAGCCCTGGATCGCGATTGGCGATTCCGCTGGGCGACGCCCCTTGCGTTTAATCAGCTTGAAGGTCAGCAGCCCCACTCCGCGGCCGGTCGCTTCCTCGCGTCCCTTGGCTCCATACTCTTCGACCGGTTTGCCGGTGATCACTGCGGGATTAAAGCCGTGGTACTTTTCCCATTGGTTACGGATCCAGGCCATCGTGCGGTGATCGGTTCCCATGTCGGGAGCCGGAATGTCGGTGTCGGGGCCGATTACGTCGTGGATCTGATCGACGAAGGCCCGCGTCATCCGTTCCATCTCCGATGCGCTGAGCGTCTTCGGGTTCACGCCGATCCCCCCCTTGGCTCCGCCGTAGGGAAGGTCGACAACGGCGGTCTTCCAGGTCATCAAACTGGCCAACGCGCGGACTTCGTCCAGATTGACTTCGTGGTGGAAGCGGAGTCCACCTTTCATCGGTCCACGACTGTTGTTGTGCTGCACTCGATAGCCGACGCAATTCATCACGCTGCCATCGTCCTTGTGGAAGGAGACTTGCACCTGCAGTTCCCGCTTCGACATCTGCAAGCTCTCCCGCATGCTGTCACTCATGTCGATATGCCGAGTGGCGCGGTTGAAGTAGGTCTGCGTTGCCTCAAATGCGTGCATAAGTTCTTCCTTACTAGTGCTGCTTAAATTTCGGGGGAACCGATAACGTCCGCCCTTCGCTCCGCAAGCTGCGTGGCAATCTTCAATATAGCCCATCGCTGAACGCCGCCGACCACCGCGGCCAATCCGCTACCCGGTTTTGCCCGCGAGGACAACAAAACCTTCATTGTGCATCGCGTGATGCGGGTCGTTCCGAATATGCGAGCCAACACCCGGCATCCGTTTTGCGAACCGCTGCCACTTTGCCCGCTTGCGCCCCTGGCTAACCTAGATTTTCTCGTCCAGTACTCTCTCGAGAAATCCGACGAAGGCACAGCTCAATGCTCGGCGAACATCTAGTTGCAGGCGAACAACTGCTCGGCGCAGACAACGATCTCCGCGCGCTCGAAGAACTCTGCCGCACAACCAGCCACGAATCCCAACGCGTCGCCGAACGCCGTCGGCTCGATACGCCCGTGCAAATCCAACCTGGAAATTCGCGAGAGCGGGGCGCGTGGAAACTCGCCGGCAAGCTCCGCGATCTTTCGGATACCGGCTGTGGAATCATGACCAACAAACCGCTGATGGTCGGCGACGTCTATTGGCTATCGACAACCGACCCCGCAACGCAGTTGGGCAGTTTTTTTGCCCGCTGCGTCCGCTGCCGCATGATCCGCGAGGGGAGCTTCGAACAAGGGTTTACGTTCTTCAGCAATCCGCGTCAGGATCGCAGCAATCCACCTCAGCCGATGCTCTAACAGCGACGAGCCGTTAAATCAACTCAAGGATTCGCCGCATGTCAGCTCCTACAAACATCGACACTCCCACATCACCAACGCACCAATCCGCCGACACGTTTGTGTTGGGGCATCTGGCGAGATTGGTCACCAGCCTGACCGCCCAGGGGACGACCTCGGCCGCGGTCTATCGCCAGTTGTTCGCAACGATCGTCGAGCACTACAAACCGCTGGTCGCGAAGATCGATGTCCGCGATCAAGCCGCTCGCTACAACGACGCCCACCAGAGCCAGCGACTGTCGGGGACGATGCTGATCGAAGTCGGGTCGATCGCGGTTGCCGAAACGCTGACCGATGCGATCTGCGAAGAGGCGCCGGTCTTTCGGATCAATTCCCTCGACGCGACCAAAAAGTATGTCACGATCGGCGTTCCGATCCGCGATCCGCTGCAGCGAGAGACGACAGGTGGTCTCGCCGTCGCGTTGGTCCCGCGCAACCAATCGGACATCAACGCGTTGGTGGCCGAACTAAATTCGTTGACACTCGCCGCCGCCGGATGCATCGACTCCCAACCAACCGAACAAAAGACACACAGCAACGCCGACTGGGCTCGCGTCTTGTCACGTGTCGCCAAGATGGGCGACCGGCACGAGTTTGCGATCACTCTGGTCAACACCTTGGCTGACCGATTTGTCTGCGGCAAGGCGGGCCTTGGACTGATCCGTGGCAAACGCGTCGAGGTGCGAGCCATCTCGGGACTCTCGACGCTGAAGCAGAACAGCCCCGGCGTAGCCGACATGCGGCAGGTGATGGAGGAGTGTTTCGACCAGAAGACGCCCGTCTTCGCCGGCCGACACAACGAACACGAACAGCGCTCGCTACCGATCCATCGCGGCTGGAGCGAACAGACGCACAGCGCGATCCTCAGCGTGCCGATCATGCTAGAGAACGAGGTGCTGGCTGTCGTGACGCTCTCGCGAGCCGCCGACAAACCGTTCCTGGACGAGGATCTCGAGTCGCTCACAAAGCTGTTGGAACCGTTTGGTCCGTCGCTGC
This sequence comes from Rosistilla oblonga, assembly GCF_007751715.1. Taxonomy (NCBI): domain Bacteria; kingdom Pseudomonadati; phylum Planctomycetota; class Planctomycetia; order Pirellulales; family Pirellulaceae; genus Rosistilla; species Rosistilla oblonga. Next base: position 5,622,999 of record NZ_CP036292.1, read on the forward strand.
AGTTGATCGAAAAATCGAGCCGATCGATCGCCGAGCACGTCCGCGAAGAGGGACGCGGCGCCGTCATGCCGTGGCTGAAACCACAATCGCACGCTCGCAAAGCCGCGATGATCACCGCGGGACTGTTCTTCGCTTGGTTCCTGTTCGGCAGTTTGACCTACCGCCCGATGTGCGAAAGCGCACTCTCCCCCGCGAGTATTCTGCACATGGCCGCGCCAATCGATTCGCGAATCGAACAGGTGCTGGTCAGCTCGGGCGACCGTGTCACAAAGGACCAGGTTTTGGTTGTCTTGGACAGCCGAGAGCTGCAACTGCAACGCAATCAATTACTAGCCCAGATCGCCAGCACCGAGGTGGCAGTCGGGCAAGCGATCGCCGATCGCAAAGTCGGTGAAGCGGCGCTCGCAAAAGCTGACGTCCGCGTCTTGCACAGCCAGCTGGACAGCATCGAAAACCAGATCGAACAATCGGTCTTGCGAGCTCCCGCCGACGGCATCGTGGTCGCTGCCGATCTCAAAAAACGAATCGGCGAAGTCCTGCCTCAAGGCGAACCGTTGGTCACCTTCGCCCCCGGCGAACGCTGGGTCGTCGAGATCATGGTTCCCGACCACGTGGCTCCCTACGTCGCTCAAGATCAGACCGGCGTGTTCCGCGCCTACTCGCACCCCGATCAATCGATCCCCTTCAAGATCGACTGGGTCGGCGGAGCAGCTCAGGTGGTCGAAGGCAAAAACGTCTTCATCGCGGAAGCCGAACTGCAATCGCAAACCGATTGGATGAAGGCGGGGATGAAAGGAGTCGGCCGGATTCAAGCACAACGCAAAGCCGTTTGGTGGGTCACGATGCATGGCCTTGTCGATTACTTGCACATGAAATTCTGGCTGTAACGATGACCAATCCTCCCGCACAACCGACCCTCGCCGAGCGTCTTGCCGATGCCCGAGCGATGCTGCGCAGCGACGTCACGGTCAGCCGACATCTGTTCCAAAGCGAACCGTCGTACATGCTGCACGATCCGGTCAGCTTTCAAAACCATCGACTCAGCCTGCAAGACTATACGATCGTCGCGGCGCTCGACGAAGCGTTGACGCTGAAGCAGTGCTTCGAGGAAATGGTTGCTCGCGGCGATTTAGACGCCAGCGAAGAAGAGGGCTATTACCGCTTCATCTTGCGGTTGCAAACTCTCGGCGTGCTGTCGCTGCCAGCCAACAACGGGCCGCAGTTGTACGAGCGATACAAACAGATCCAGAAAGCCAAAATCAAATCGCTGCCGATGCAGTTGATGTCGCTGCGGATCCCGCTGGCTCGCCCCGACGCGTTCCTGGAGCGAACCGCACGCTGGTTTGGATGGCTGTTTTCCGCGTGGTTCGTCCCGATCTGGCTGCTCGGAATGTTGATCGCCGCTTCGGTCATCGTGCTCCGCCGCGACGACTTCTTTCAACCGCTCAACGCAACGCTGACCACTTCCAATGTCGCAACTCTTGCAGTCGTACTGGCACTGCTGAAAGTGTGGCACGAACTGGGCCACGGATACGCCTGCAAGATCTTCGGTGGCCGAGTTCCCGAGATGGGGATGATCCTGATGATGGGAGCCCCACTTGCCTACGTCGACGCCAGCGCCGCGTGGACCTTCCCACGTCGCACGCATCGCTTGATCGTGATGCTCGGCGGGATGTATTTTGAGTCGCTGGTGGCGATCCCCGCCGTCTTCGTATGGGCGTTTTGGGGACCGACGACGATGGTCGGTTCGATCGCCTATCAACTGGTCTTCATGGCGACGGCGATCACGATCCTGTTCAACGCCAACCCGTTGATGAAATACGACGGTTACTTCATTCTCAGCGACCTGCTGGGCATCCCGAACCTTCGCCAACGGGCGACCAACGAAATCAACACGCTGTTCCAACGGCGAGTTCTCGGCTTGCGAACCGTCCCGCAGAGCACTGCCACACCAGCGATGCGGATCGCGATGCTCACCTACGGCGTCTCGGCATCGATCTATCGAATCTTCGTCTTCTTGGGCCTCTCGGCGCTACTCGCGTCCCATGCCTTTTTACTCGGAATGTTCCTCGGCGGACTGTTCCTCGTGCATTCGATCGGCGGCAGCTTAAAGAAGTTCATCGCATACTTATGGTACAGCGACCAAACCGCATCGGTTCGCCCTCGCGCCTATCTCGTCAGCCTGCTCCCGCTGGTCGTGCTTCCTCTGAGTCTATTGATCCTGCCGACGCCCGGCGGGATTCGCGCGACCGGTGTTGTCGGCGGGCAACAGGAGTTTGTGATCCGCGCCGCAGCGCCAGGTTTTGTTGAACAGATCGACGGGCAAGTCGGACAACCGGTGGTCGGTGGCGAACCGTTGGTCCGGTTGCGAAACCCAAATCTGCAACTGCAGTTTGAGATCGATCGGGCGATGCTGAACCGCGCCGAATTGGAACTGCAGGCAGTCGGACAGGTCGACCTTTCGCAGATGGCTCAAATGCGACACGAGGTCCACAGCCTCAAACACACGTTGCTGCACGCCCAACAAAACATGACGAATCTAGTCGTCCGCGCTCCCGCCGCCGGATCGCTCGTCGAAAGCATGACGCCGCGTGATCAAGGCCGCTTCGTCCAAGTCGGCGATCCGTTGGCGACGGTGGTCGAAGGGACAACGATCGTCAACGTTTGGCTGACCGGCGAACAGATGAGGATCATCTCGCCCAAGATCGGCGACCGCGTCAACGTTCGTTTTCCCGGCGCTCGGCTGGGATCTTACACAGCCAAGATCGCACACATCGCTCCGGCGGCTCAAATCGAGATGGACGAGATGGCCGCCACGCATGTCGCCGGTGGTGACATCCCGGTCGATCCCAGCACCGGTCGCACGATCGAACCGCTGGTTCAGGTGAAGGTAGAACTTCCCGATACGATCCAGAAACTTGTCCGTCACAAAAGCCAAGCCAGTTTGAACTTTGCACGCCGCTATGAACCGTTCGCCTTCTGGATGGCTAGGCGATTGATTGTGTTTGTCGAAAAATTGTCGATGAGCTAAACGCGATCGCGCGATCCCTACTATTGAGACTTCAAAGATGAAACCTTTCACTCTACTGCCCCTCTTTTTCGCAGCGGTCTGGATTCCAGTGGTTTGCCAATCGACGGTCGACGCCGTCGAACCGACAGGTGGTGCAAAATGGGATGCGTTGCAATACGATCCGTCGATCCTTGAAACGCGCAGCCAATTGCACGGCATCGCGAGGGGCAAATTGGAAAGCGAGATGCGGTTCGAAATTCCTGGGGTCGTCGCGAAAGTCCACGTCTGCGACGGGGAATGGGTCGAAAAAGGGGAACCGTTGTTGTCGCTGCAAGATGCGGTGGTGCGAGCCGCTTGGAAAGTCGCTCAAGCCCAGGCGTCGCAACACGGGACTGTCGAAGCGGCGCGATTGGAAGCTGAATTGATCGGCCGACAATTAAATCGTTTGCAGCAAGCTTTCCGCGAACAGGCGAGTTCCGAATTCGAACTGGAAGAGAAGCGAAGTCAGTTCGCGCAGGCTCAGGCTGCACTGACAGTGCAACAGGAAGAAGCCAACGCGGCCGGGGCGAATCTGGAGTTGAAGGCGGCCGAGCTGCAGAAGTTTCATCTCGTGGCCCCCTTCGCCGGGCAAGTCGTCCGGATCGACAAGAAGCAAGGCCAACCGATCGATCCCAACGAAACAGCGTTGATGATCGTCGACGCCCGCCGGTTGGAGATCGAGATGTTTTTGCCGATCGCTCTGTTTGGCGAAATCGCGGTCGGGCACCAATACGCGATGCGAGCCGATGCGCCGGTCGGGCGATCGCTGCAGGCCACCGCGATCTACGTCGCACCGATCGTCGACGCGACCAGTGGAACGTTTCGTTGTCTGTTCGAAATCGACAACACCGACTTGAAGCTGCCCGCCGGTTTTGCTGTCCGTTTGAATTTGCCGAGAAAACTCGCGTCGACTAGCAAATAGAATCGCAGCGACAGCCGCAAGGATCTTGCCGATCGCATTTTCCGCATCGATTAGGGATGCGTGTGCAGGGCTTCGATCGCGATCGCGATGAACAGTCCTAACAGCAGCGCGACGGTCAACTTGCCGCGATCGTGCGAGTGGAACTGGACTTCGGGCAGCAGATCGCCGAGCGCGATGCACAAGAAAAATCCGGCTGAAAACCCGAGACTGCAGCTTAAGATGAGATCCATCGTCGGCGAACCGCCTAGCGATGCGAGGCTGCTCCACGCCAAGATTGCTCCCAACGGACAGGCCATCGCGAAGCCGCAGTTGACCAACATCTGGTTCTCCATCGATGTCCCGCGAGCTCGCATCAGCGACGTGATCGACATCGCGTCGAGCGGTTTGTGCAACATCACCGCTAGGAACGTCCCTAGTCCTAGGAACGTCATCCCGCCACCCGATTCGCTCCGCACACTCGCTGCCAACGCCACGCCATCGATCAGCGTGTGGATCGCCAAACCGACAAACAATCCCTGCCAACTGAACCGGCTGGGGAGTTTTAAATTGGCAACCGCATCGTCGTGCGAGTGGCTGTGACCATGAGCGTGGCCGTGTGAATGACTGTGATCGTGAACATGTTCGTGCGCGTGATCGTGTTCCGACACGGTGACCAGATGAGGATCGCCGCCGACCGATTCAACCGCCGGATGGTCGGCGTGATCGTGATCGCAACGACTGTGATCCGGGTCGGTGTGATGATGAACGTGGAACACCCGCAACAGAAAGAACATCACCACGACGCCGCCGAGCATCGAATAGGCGACTGGCAAAAACGAATCGACTCGCATCGCCGCGTGCGGCAGCATATGAATGATCGCGACGCCCAGCATCAGCCCCGAAACGAGGCTCATAATGACCTGCATCCGCAGGTGGGTCAGCCGCAAAATCGATGGCAACAGACCGCCCAACAACGATGCAGCCACGATCATTACGCAGTACAGAATGATCAGAAGAGTCGGTGGCAGCATGGACTTGGAAGGTTACCGGCAGCATAGGGGAAAGAGACTCAAGCCCCCGAGAGAGACTTGCCCGCCAGACCACAAGACGCTTCCGCCTCGCAATCCGTTAGGGCTGCCACTTTACGCCGGATGCGGCTTTTAGACAATTCGCCATCCGCGAACGACGAACCGCTACCGCTCCGAAGCGCCTAGCCAGAGGCGCAAACGGCACTCGCCATGGCGGTTTGCGGCGACGAGTTATTCCCCGAGCGAGCGGTGCTGACTGCAGGTCGGTCGGCGCGCAGCCGAGCCACCTGGCTCGATGCAAACAAAAACTCGTCGACGTGATCGATCGCCTTGCCGATCGCCGTCCGCAATTTGGCTGGCCGCAAGTGGTACTCCAGCGGCGTATAGCGATGGTAAGCGTCGACAGCCATCCGGTAGCCGTTGACCATCGGAACCTTCTCCGCATCGGAATCGGGAGTCAAAACCAACGCTAGATTCGGCAAATGGCTGCTCTTCAGCGAGACCGGCTGCGTCCGAAAGCCAGCTTTGTGCGCCACGTTGCGGAGCGAGATCTCGGTGAAGTTATAGATATGTCCGTAGTGAAAGACACGATTCGGGGCGGCGTGCGGCCGGCCGAAATCGGGGACTTCGACAAACAGGTGGCCATCGGGACGCATCAATTGCCGGATCTGCCGCAGCGCGTCGACAGGGTCGGGCAGGTGTTCGAGGACATGCACTAACAGGACCAGCGATTGATCCTGCCGGGCGTCGTCGGCTAAATCTTCGAGGAAGGCACAGCGAACGTTCACGCCCAGCTGCTGCCGAGAATATTGGCAAAACCCTTCGCCCGGCTCGATTCCGCTGACCGAACAGCCAAAATTTTCGAACTGCCGTAAATTGCAACCGATTCCCGAACCGACCTCAAAAACTTGGTCTCCCGGTTCGATAAAGGGTCTCAGAGCGTCAAAACGCTCGCGTCCGCGACGCCATTCGCGATAGACGCGGCGGTTGCTGGGAGTCGCTTCGCCGTTGTAGTCGATTCGGTATTGGGAGCTATAGAACTCCGCAAGTTCTTCGCTGGTAGGGATTTGCGCGTGCTGAACGAGCCCACAGCTGGTGCAGACGACGGTTTCCAACGCCTGTCGACGGCGATCGCGGGTCGAAATCAGCTCCAGCCCAGCGGAACTACAGACGCGGCAAGCAGCTTGGCCTGCTGTTTTCCCAAGAACCATGGCGGCTTCCAAAAATTAACAATCGGGCTCCTGCGGCACCTTTAGGGTGGATTGGGAGCTTGAAAAACCGATCAATAACAGATGCAGCGACCGCAAGTAAATGACAGATCCGCCGTCGATTGGGGTGGGATCGTCGATCGATCAGCAATTGACGTAAATTTCAGGCTGCGATAGACTTAGCGGCACGAGATTTTGCGCATCCACCCGGCCACCGCGACAAACGTGGGCCAGGGTGTTCAAAACCACTTTTTATTAGCTTGGGGAAGGCGAAGGGCATGTTGCCCTGGACGACTCGCATCCGGCAAACGCCGGCATCGCTTGCGTCTCGAACTCCCGTGCTCACTCTGGAGAAGAAGAACTCGATGTCGAATTCAATCGTCAAGGACATGATCGAAGCGGGCGTTCACTTTGGACACCGTACCAGCCTGTGGAATCCCAAGATGGCTCCGTACATCTTTGGACGCAAAAACCAGGTTCACATTCTCGACATCCGCGAAACATTGCGTGGCATGTTGCGTGCCAAGAAATATCTTTCGCAAGTCGCCGCTGGCGGCAGCTTGATCCTGTTCGTTGGTACCAAGCGCCAAGCGGGCGAAGCGATCGAAAAAGAAGCGCTGCGTTGCGGCATGCCTTTCGTTTCGGAGCGTTGGTTGGGTGGAACGTTGACCAACTTCCGTACCATTCGTAGCCGCCTGACTCGTCTCGAAGAACTTGAGAAGCTGCGCGACAACGACCAGATGGACATGTACAGCAAGAAGATGCAATCGTCGCTCAACCGCGAGCATCGCAAGATGTACCGCAACCTGAACGGTTTGCGCACGATGAACCGCATTCCCGAATGCTTGGTGATCATCGATCCAGGCAAGGAACGCAACGCGATCCGCGAAGCGAAGCGATTGGGTATCACCACGATCGCATTGATCGATTCGGACAGCGATCCCGATTTGGTCGATCTGCCAATCCCAGGCAACGACGACGGTATCCGTTCGATCGAATTGATCGTTCGCCAATTGGCCGACGCCGTCCGCGAAGGCAAGGGCGAAAGCGCTAGCGAAGAGAAGGACAGCGCTCCGGCACCGGCAGTAGAAACAATGGCACCAGCTCCATCGACAACTTAGTCCCCAAGATTGGTACTCAAGCGTCGCATGCGATCATCGCATGTTGAGCGGCTTCCTTAATACGTAAAAATTCGACGGCGGCTGGTCCATCGGGCCAGCCGTCTAGCGAATTTCCGCAAAACGATCACATAACTCAACCGGCGGCGTCCCGAGCGCCGCGACGAAACCAGACAGGGAGAATCATAGACATGACGCAGGTTTCCGCAGCAGCGGTTAAGGCATTCCGCGTTCGAACCGGCCTTCCATTGATGGACTGCAAGAACGCGTTGCAAGAAGCGGGTGGCGACGAAGAAAAAGCATTCGAACTGCTCCGCAAAAAGGGCAAGGACATGCTCGACAAACGCGCCGACCGCGAGACCGCGTTTGGTCGTTTCGGAATGTACCTGGGCTTGGATAAATCGACCGGAGCGATGGTCGAACTGCTGTGCGAAAGCGCACCGGTAACCACCAACGAAGGCTTCGTTCAATTGGCCACCGACCTGGCACAACAATTGGCGACCGGCCCCGGTGCCAGCACTCCCGAAGAACTGCTCGCCCAACCTTCGCCTTCGGACCCCAGCAAGACTCTGGGCGACCAAAAGGACGATCTGTTCAACCGCATCCGCGAAGTCTTCAACGTCGGCCGCATGGTCCGCATCGATGGCTCTTGCGGTGGATACCAACACAACGCCGGTACCGTCGCAGGCGTCCTGGTTGCCGCTGAAGGCAGCAACGACGACATCGCGAAAGACGTTGCAATGCACATCGCCGCGATGCGTCCTTCGGCGCTCAGCGTCGAAGAATTGGACGCCGACGAGGTTGCAAAAGAACGCGAAACGCTGCGTGCCGCTGCGATCGCAGAAGGCAAGCCCGAAGCGATCGTCGACAAGATGGTCGAAGGTCGGATGCGAAACTACTACGCCGAACGCGTTCTGCTGGAACAATCGTTCGTCAAAGAAGAATCGCAAACCGTTGGCGAATACGCAAAAGCAAACGGCCTGACCGTCAAGGGCTACACCCACTGGATCCTTGGCGAAGCTTAATCGCCGGTCCGTGCTAAGTATATGAAATCGAGATCCCGGTTTGACTCCATTGTCAGACCGGGATTTTTTTGGACTCCACCATCCCACTCTGCCACGCAGAAACGCCTGCTGCGAAACCATCCGGATACATCATGACCACCGAAGCTGCCAATTCCGAACTCCGATACAAACGCGTCGTCCTTAAGCTCAGCGGCGAGAGCCTGGCTCATTCGGGCGAGCGTGGGATCAGCATGGAAGAAGTCGGCGACATCTCGGCGCAGATCAAACAGGCGACGCAGAGTGGATGCCAAGTCGCCGTGGTGATCGGCGGCGGCAACATCTTGCGCGGCGCTCAATTCTCCGGACGCAGCAGTCTGATCAACGAATCGACAGCGCACTACATGGGAATGCTGGCCACGGTGATGAATTCGCTGTCGCTGCAAGACGCGTTGGAACAGATCGGTTGCCCAACTCGCGTGATGTCTTCGATCCGCATGGACGGCGTTTGCGAAACCTTCGTCCGCCGACGCGCGATCCGTCACATGGAAAAGGGACGCGTGATCATCCTGGCCGCTGGCATCGGGCGACCGTTTGTCACCACCGACACCGCCGCGGCGCAGCGAGCGCTGGAACTGGAAGCCGACGTGGTCTTAAAAGCGACTCGCGTCGACGGCGTCTACAGCGAAGACCCAGAGAAAAACCCGCACGCGCTGCTCTATGATCGATTGAGCTTCAAAGACGTCATCGAACGCAATCTACGCGTAATGGACGCCACTGCGATCGCGATGTGCCGCGAGCATTCGCTGCCGATTCTGGTCTTCAATTTCAAGAAAGATGGCAACATCGTCCGCGCCGTTTCCGGTGAGAACATCGGTACGCGGATCGAAGAATCAGCAAGCTGATCGAAGCAGGTGTGGCCTGCGTCACATCGGCTGATCGCGAAACGAACTCCTTCGCCGCGCTGCAGTGCTGCTCGCGGATTCCCGCAAGCGACGATGGACGCCCGTTGCGGGAGGGTTACGCCCCTATCAACCGCCTGAATTTTGTGTGCTTCGGCGCGCGATTGCGTTGGCAAACAACTGCGGCGAATGCTCGGCGAACTCGAAATAGAGTCGCGGCTCGATCAGTTCGAGTTCCATCAACGCAAACGACTCTTGCTGCGTTCGCACGAGATCGACGCGGGCGTACAGCAGAACTTCATCGAGTGCCGCGATCACTCGATCAGCGGCAGCAACCAGTGCCGCTTCCGGTTCTGGGATGAACGTCACTCCGCCGCCGTGCTGGGACTGAACGCGGAAGTCTCCGTCGCGGACCGTCTTCAAAATCGTGTGGCTCAATTGCCCATCGATGTAGATCAGCGAGAACTCACCTTCCGCCGTGATCCCATCCATAAACGGCTGGATAAAACACGACCTGCCAGCAAGCGTTTCGCAGTGGCTCGCGAGGTCCTCCAGTGGCGTCGCCGGCGTGATGCGGAAGGTATCGACCGAGCCTGCGCCGACGGTCGGCTTGACCACGATCTGCGAAGCGTCAAAGCGAACCAGCGCGTTCTGAATGTCATCCGGTGTCGGCGACATGACGTGCTGTGTCGGAACGGCTTCGATTCCGCGGCGTTGCAGGTCGAACAGATAGCACTTATCCGCATTCCAACGAACGGTTGCGAGCGAATTACAGAGCGTCGCCTTGGACTCGTCGATCTGCTTGAGAACGGCCAGGAACCGATCCAGCGCGTATTGATAATCCCAGGTGCTGCGGATCACCACGACATCAAACGTATTCCAATCGACATCGCCATCCCAGGCCAAATCGACAATCTCCCACCCCAGTTGCCGCAACGGCTCATGGACGAGATAGTCGTCGATCAGCCAACCGTCTTGGTTGGCAATCGTCAGAAAGGCACATCGTGGCATTTTGCTCTTTGCTCGTTGAAAAGGTGCTGAAGGGCGGTTCACACGTCAGGACTCAGCACAGAGGTTCAACACCCGACCAGAACAGCCGCCTCTATGTTCTCAGCTCCCATTCGGTCCCATTCGGTCCCATTCGGGACAGGCGTTTCGACGGATACGTACCTATTAAGGAACCTATTAAGGACAGGCGTTTCGGAACTCCCAGCTCCCATTCGGGACAGGCGTTTTCACTGCCAGCTCCCATTCGGGACAGGCGTTTTCACTGCCAGCTCCCATTCGGGACAGGCGTTTTCACTGCCCCTCTCCCAAGAGGGGGTCAAAGGCCACCCAAGCTGATCGGCTCAGGTTAAGGACAGGCATTTCGACGGCTACGGACCTGTTAAGGACAGGTGTTTCTGAGCTCCCAAACTCGTTCGGGACAGGCGTCTTCAATTGCCTTCGCTCCCCAGCACTTTACAATTGCTTTCATGTGGGCAACTCGCGGAGGATTTTCCGATGACGATGGCTCGAAAGTATCTTGTCGATCCAGCGGTGACACGTTGGTATCACTGTATCTCACGCTGCGTGCGACAAACGCTACTCTTGCACGACAACAGTAGAGATACCAAGCGAGACTGGCGGCAGTGGATCGAAGATCGACTGCAATTGCTCGATTCTAACTTCGCCATTTCAGTGGGCGGGTTTTCCGTGATGGACAACCACCTGCATGTGCTGTGCAGGCTCGATCCCGAGGCGGCTGATCGATGGAGTCCCCAGGAAGTCATGCGGCGATGGATTGCCATCTATCCCCCGAAAACGCTCAAGTCGGACGACGAGAAGGCTGTTCGGCAATGGCTTGAAAAACACGCAAAGGACGCACGGCGGGTGACTCTATTGCGAGATCGGCTCAAAAATCTTGGCTGGTTCATGAAATCGCTCAAAGAACCACTCGCCAGGCTTGCCAACAAAGCCGATGGCTGCCGCGGGACGTTTTGGGAAGCACGCTATAAGAGCATTGCGATTCTCGACGACGATGCCCTCTTGGCGACAAGCACCTACATCGACCTCAACCCACTGGCTGCCGGAATCGCCTCGACTCCAGAGCAGGGTCTACACACGTCGATACACCAACGTGTCGAACATGTTTGCCAGAAGGGCGAAAAAGAAATCGAGCGGTTGAAGGCGGCCCGCCGGGGGAGTGTCGCCGCAAGTGTTGCCGCTGGCGCGATGGAACAAGACCATTGGCTCGTCCCGATCGAAGACCGCCGAACCGCATTGCGAGATGAAGCCGGCGGGCTAGAGTGTCGCGAGGGGATGCTGGAATCGTTTCCGCTGGGAAGCTACCTGCTGGTGCTGGATTACACCGGACGTCTATTTCGCGAGGGCAAAGCAAACATGGAAGCAGGAGTGAAAGAAGTCTTTGACCGACTATCATCAACACTCGAAGCCTGGCAGACTCGGGCCGACAAGATGCTTCACGCAAAGAGCCTACGCGGCAGCTTTTTTGCATCCAACAACCAGACAGTCGCAGAGATCACCACCGCACCTGGCCATCACTTCCGCAACCTATCGCCCCAACCGCCCGACTAGCCCCCTTCACCGGGGCATCACCACCACAGCTTGCCCAATCACTGGGCTACAGATACATCAAGTCCCAGAAAATTCACCCCAGCAACACGCCAGTCTTCTGAAAAAATGCCACAACACGCCTCAAAATACCACAACGACCACGCCCCCCCCCAACACACACTCCCCAGCGGCACAGCCAACCACCCGCAAGACGCACCATGCAGCGTCCTGAACGAGCCTGTCCATTTAGCGCCCATTTAGCGCCCCCAGAACAAGCCTGTCCTATTAGCGGCCGCCAAAAGACAAGCGAATCTCTATAGGTAACTTACGAACCACTCCCGAATCGCTGTCAGCCAGGGGAGATCGAGCTCCAATTCCAAGTTTCGTCGGCGCACAGCCTTCAAAATCTCGATGATCGTATAGGTCGAAAGCGCCGTTGTTAGCGCGATAACGGCCCCCCAGAAGAAACGTTGCTTCAACCATCGCCATCGCCCCAGCGATTGGGTCCGTCGCGTGATTTGGGCTGTCAACAGATCGGGATCGATCGAGCAAGAACTCGGCGTTTGACGCCTGTCCTTCTTCGACTTCTTCGACTCCTTCGATTTCGATTTTGCCAAGACTAAACCTCCCTCCTGCACTCTAGTGGCGGAAATGTGTCGCCGCGCTGCTGCCCCTGGGCGATCGACGCACGAAGGGACTGGGCGAGGCAAGCGACGGATTCCAATCTCGCCGACTTGATACGGTGCATCGGATAAATCTTGCCATGTCGCGCCAACACGTGGAATTGCATGGTCTGCGGGGCATAACGATAGGTACCAAAGATCATCATACACGACGATCAACGCTCCCTGGCACGGCTGCAAGCCCAACAAACGGAGGCGTAGCGAACAGGGACGCTCGGCCCCCATTAGGGTCAAACGACGCTGCAAACGCAACCGCCTGCAACGATTTAGGTACGTGAGCTCCAAATCGGGACGTTCGCTTGGGAACCACCCCGGCGAACCGCTACCAGGCTCTTGAACGTCAACGGTGATTCGATTCCTGCCGACATGGAAACTCGCCCCTCCGCAAGAAGCTTCAACACTGATCGGATGCGTCGACACCAGCGGTGTGACTTCCACTTGGCTTCCGAAAACGCAGACCAAACAAACGACATCGGGCAACGATTGGTCGGGAAGGCGGATCTGGCAATTGGGATGTGAACCAACCAAGGCAAAGGGGAGCGCTGGCGAGATCCGGCGTTTCCCGGCAGCGGTAACACTCTCCACCCCCCACGGCTCCGCATGCCAAAGTCTGTCGCGAATATGCGGTAGCGACCGAATAAGCTTCAAACTTGGTAGTTCCATCAAAGGCACCACAAATCACATCCAATCTTGGAGCGCCCGCAGGGCAAATCAGTGCTTCAGTCCGAAAAGCATCGGCCGGCGTGCGTTTGCGTCTGGCTTCTCTCTCGACAACCAGACGCAACCAGACGGCGGCTAATTCGCCGAAACAAAATTAGTTACTCCCCCTGTCGCGGGCGCCAGCCTACAAGGCTGAAGCAAGCCGCCGTCGCTATATTAACCTCCAATGGGTTGATTCCATACACCTGGTGACAAAAGTACAGCATACCAACGCTGCCAGAACGACCGGAAAATTCGATTCTGCGGGTGATTCGACATGCCGAGCCCACCAACGATGTGTTTATCTAGGGGATTCCGCGAACGATCGCTGGGCCAATCGATCTCGTTAGCCACACGGGCAACTTCTGCCAGATCTTGATTCGCCGCTGATTCGTTTGCGAATCGGGACGCATCGCTTCGACATCTCCTTTGCGGACATAATACTGCCAAACCGCTGGATGTGGCTGAGCCCCCCACTGCGCTTTGAACTTAGAGGTGCCACTATCGATGCTGCTGCGGCCAAAGTCGAAAGTGCGACTGCCACGCTCAATGGCACGACGCAGCAGATGCCGGTACATCCACATATTCGCTCCCGTCGGATTAGCCACCCTCAAACAACTGGCGCTGGGGACCTCGGTCACTCCGTCGGCATGCACCAACACCGCCCCCGCCACAGGGAATAGCTTTTCCTGCTCCGCTTGATAAACAACACACAACTCCGCATCCCCGGCAAAAGCATCGAGGATCTCGGCGAACAGCCGCTTGGAGAAGACCGGCGTCCCCAAGTCGCGCATGTTGACAGCGAAGACATGGTAGAAGTCGTCCAACAACTCGCTGCCTCCCCAAGCGATCCGATGATCGAATTGGCCCGCCTTGCGAACCTGGCTGCGGAGCTTTGACTTGAACGATTTGTCGAGCAGTTCATCCGTGGTTGGTAACGGCAACCGCATGTGGACTTTATCGGTCCGTTGAAAGTTCAGCCGCGGATGCTCAACAGGCTGTTCCTGCCTGAGTTCTAGATATTTAACGTCCAGCTCATCAGCTAACTGACAAGCCCGATCGATCAACCGCGTCGCCACGTCGGCATCGGTCGCCCAAACACCGCCGGTATTGATGTAAGGCAGCGAGACCAGAAAGCTGCCAAAGATGGGACCTTTAACCAGCATCAACGGCAGCACTCCAGCGACCTGATCGCCGTGCCGCACCGTGACCAAATAGCTTGGGTGCCGCAAGCCCTTGGCGATCGCTACGCTCCACGCGGGATGATGCCCTGCCAAGCGAGGCCAGCGGGCGTCGCAAGTGGGCAGTAAACCGAAACACATACCATCGCGGCCATTCAACTCTTGAACCTCAACAACCAGATCCGTCCCAGCCACAAACACCTCGCAACGCAAAAACAAAAAAAGGCAGGCCCTCGATAAGAGAGCCTACCTTCAAATCTCGATCAACGCCTTCTCTTTCGGACGTCGAATCCAACGATCTAAAGTAAACCTAAGCTGCAGCCGAAGTCTTGCGACGACGACCTCCCATCGCGCAAGCCCCGCCAACACAACCCAACAGAGTCAGCATCGAAGCCGGCTCCGGAACTGGGTTCACGGCGCCTGTTGCCGTTGCAGGAAGATTCACTAGTCGCGTCGTTGCATTAGCAGCAGAATCAACCTTGAAAACGGAACGTAAAGCAAAGTCGTTGAACGCAACCCCCGAAACCGAAACCGGCAAAAAGCTTGTCCCCACCATGCCTGGTAGAGTTGAGTTCGCCGAGGAAAATATGAGGCCAGCAGTCAACAGAATGCTGCCCACGTTGGTTCCCAAAGTGGGCATCACGGCACGGCGAGCAACACCAGCCCCGGACGTTGGCAGATTAAACAACGCTTCTACCTGAAAACCAGCGAATTCGTTAGAAAAATCGCTCTGACTTTCAAGCGTCCCCACGCTATTGAAATCACCAGATATCAATGCCGCGCTTGCCGAGTTCGCGACCGGTCCGGCGAAGCCAGCCAGTTGCCCAGGACCAAATATGTTGTCAATGAGGTTACTGGAACTGAGGATTCCAGCACCGGAAGTTTTCACACCCAATATGATCCCGAGCCCATTTCCGTTGCCATCAACCAAAGGGTTGCCGCCGTTCGAAGTAAGCTGGAACGCGAGCATAAAGCTATCGCCTGCACTAATGGCCCCATCTCCACCTACATCGGACATAAAACCGGAAACAGAGAACCCAAGATCGTTCTGCACGCCATCATAGGGCCCAGCATCGATAATCTTCGGGAACACAGCTGCCGCGTTGGCGGAATTCGATGCCAGCAACAGAGCAAGTAAAGCAAAATATTTTGTCATTAAAAGAATTCTCGTCATTTCGTTTGTAAAAATTGTCGTTTTGTTTAGTCGGTCGAAACAGGGATGCCCCGAGGTATCTCATCCAACACACGCAATCCGCGAAGCTCATCGGCACGCTCTCGCCGCCAGCAAATCCAGCGACCGTTGAGATCATCCGGAACCCCAGTTCGGTCTGCCAGCAATCCAAACAAGGGACCGCTGGATGACGATCCGTCGACTATTTGAAAATCAAAATCCAAACAGGAAGCTTCGACCCTGACCGGCGCATCATCCGCCGCTGATTGCATCGAAGGGATCTCAGGCAGCCTGGAGTCCAATCCGACATCGATCGCAGCATCCGCTACCGATGTTCCGACCTCGCCACAAATTAGTGCAAGGAAGATCCACAGGCTGTGGACAACAACTGGTTTTCTGTGCAGTACCATGTTTTCCATAGTAAACACCAGGAGTCGTACCTGCAATCATTTAAAATAGATAAAAATTGCAATTGCCAGACAATCATTACTGGTTGCCTTTCGGTCTCGTAAAAGCGAGTTCGTTTGCAGTTCCGAACGCGATGAGTCAAAGCTGGATCCAAATCCAGCAAGCTTCCTATACGGACTCCCTACGAACCCGCGCTCCCCAAACAAGGATGACTCCCAAATGCACTAGGTAGATGTCCGGCATTGGCGATCATTCCCCAACGCGGTATTTCCTTGTAGCATCGAAGCTGCTTTTCTACAGCGTGATCTCCTCTCGCGTATTGATTCCCTCCCGCGGCAGGATAGCCGCCACCGGCCCCCACTATCGATTCAAACAGCGATTGGGATTGCTGTGCGTGCGAGAGCTCCCCTGCAAAAGAGGCGGGACTTCCTACGGTGACGCAGCCGCGGATGCTCGACAGGCTGTTCGTGCCTGAGCTCCAGATATTTAACGTCCAGTTCATCGGCCCGCCAGCACGCCCGACCGATCAACCGCGTCGCCGCCTTGGCGCCGGCCGCCCAGACACCGCTGGTATCGATGTAAGGCAGCGAGACCAGAAAGCTGCCAAAGATGGGACCGTTTACGAGCAAAAACGGCAGCACACCGGCGACCTGATCGCCGTGCCGCACCGTGGTCGAGTAGCTCGGATGCTGCAACCCCTTGGCGATCGCGGCTCTACAAGCGGCATGACGCCCTGCTAGGAGATGCCACAGAGGGTCGCCAGCAGGCAAAAGTTGACGCGATTCACTTCGCAGCCAGTCAGGCCTTGAACGTCGCCCCCAATCCGTCCCAGACACAAACACCTTGTATCGCCGAAACAAAAAAAGGCAGGTCCTCGATGCGAGAACCTGCCTTCAAAAGTCGATCAACGCCTCCTCATCCAAGGAGGCCCGAAATCATCGGAAACCTTAAGCGGCACGTGCAGCTTTGCGACGACGACGTCCCATCGCACAAGCTCCACCAACGCACCCCAACAGAGTCAGCATCGAAGCGGGTTCGGGGATGGGGTTGACAATACCGCTTGCACTGCCTGCCACCACAGTCCCCCCCAAACCAAGACCAGTGCCGTTGGCGCCCGCAGATATGAGCGAGAAGTCAAACAAGCCGCTGCGTACTGGAGTGCCAGGCGAACCAGTAAAACTTGCATAGGGAACCGGCAAAAAGTTGATTGAACCGGGCGTGATTAGTGGCGAAATCGTCGTTGCCGACATTCCGAGGAGCATGCTAAAGGTTCCCGCCAAGTCAGGAACAGTGACGATGGATTCAACTGGAGTCAGGTTGAGCTCATTGCCCATCGGTCCATCCAGCGTGATAAGAGTGCTCGAGAACGTATAGCCACCGACGATTGCGGCACCAATTACGCCAGAGAACTCGATAGTAAAATCAAGTACCGGGCCACCGGAATTGCCGGTCAAATCATACTTAAGGTTCAACGTATCATCCGTTCCGAACGTTCCGGCACCAGCGCCGACTGCATCCGCATATGTTCCCGAAACAGTGAACGTCAGATTGTTTTGTACGGCATTGAAAGCCCCACCATCGATCGAAGGGAACACAGCAGCCGCATTTGCGGTTGCCGATGTCAGCAATAGAGCAAGTAAAGCAAGATATTTTGTCATTAGAAGAATCCTCGTCATTTCATTTGTAAAGTAAGTCACTCTGTTTGGCCTATGTGTCAAACAAGAATGAGCCGAGGTATGTCGTCTAGCAGTTGCACCGCACGCAGCTCGTCGACCCGTTCTCGCCGCCAGCGAATCCAACGACCATCGTGATCGCTGAGATCCCCCATTCGCCCTACCAACAGGCCAAACAAGGGCCCAGTTGGCGTCGAACCGTCGACCATCTGAAAACCAAAATCGATCCGCGTGTCTTCGATCAAGCTCGGCACGTTGTCCGTTGCTGGAGCCATCGAAACGACTTCGGGCAAATTCGAATCCAACCCCACATCGATCGCGGCCTCCGCAGAGGAAGTCCCCATCGCACTACAGAAGAGCGCAACAGCGATCCACAAGCTGCGGATTGCGATTCGAGGGTGGCAAATTTCCATACGTCAAACATTAACCCCCAGAGGAGGTGGTTGCAATCGTTTTCATCGTTAAATTTTGCATCTGGCAAAAATTCTTCCCCTGCGTCCCCGTTGGTCGCCTTTCGCTCCCGCGAAAGTGCGTCCTCCCCTCACCAGTAGGCCATCGCCAATGGCATCTGCAGCCAGCTGCTTTTAATTCGGGGCCTCAGGTTCTGTGCGAATTCCTCCAGCCGAGGACTCATTCGCGGAATTCCACTCGCGTCGCCCCTACTGTCCCACCATTCCCGCCAAGATTTCGTAGGCGGCAACGGTTGTCTGGTGCACCGCATGGGCTGTGGGCACGATTCCAAGGAGCCCAAAGGTTCCTTCGCCCTGACCGAGAAATACGATCGGCAGAGGGTCGATCTGCAATCCCGCGCGCTCTGCCAGTCGTAGCGCCCGCGGCATATGCCCGGCATTGGTGATCATTCCCCAGCGCTCGTTTCCATCGGTGGCATCGAGTCGAGATTTCAACAGCGCGATCTCCTCTCGCGTATTGCTTCCCTCCAGCGACTCGATCGCCGCCGCCGGAACTCCTATCGATTCCAATAGACCTCGAGCTTGCGCGGCGTGGGAGGGTTCCAGTTCGGTAAAGACGGGGTTGCCGCCGGTGACAAGGATCCGCTGCGCCCGCCCGCTGTGATACAGCTGAGCCGCCAATAACAACCGTTGACCATCCCAGATCAACTCCGGCTCCCCAGCGGGCCCCAGTTTTGTGCTCCCTCCCAGCAAAACAACCGTATCGAACGCCCCCACGGGCGGCCGCACATACTTTGCGACGGGGCGTTCCAGCCAGCGATTCAATTGCCCCGCGATCCAGCCATTGCCAACAAAGCCGATCAACACAAGAAACATAAAGTAGTGAAGAGCGAGTCGATCGCGACGACTCCACAAGGCGAACAAGCAGCCCGCGGTGGCCAGATTCCAGATCAGTCCCACCGGCATGGCAAAGGCGGTCAGGGTTTTCTCTACCGCCTGCCAGCCATGTTGAGCCCATCCCCAACCAGGCAGTCCCAGCCACAATCCCGCCGCGACCAGCAGCACCCACCAACGGCGGCGGGCTGGAGGCGTTTCGTTCGCATGGTCGTTCACGGCAGGATGCAGTATCCAATTCAATAGGAAGTTTTAATGGAAGGCGGTTGCAGCAGGCGATTATAGATTGTCGCCATCGTTTGCATCCGTTTGGCAAAACAAAAACGTTGCTCCACCGTCGCGCGGGCCGCTTGGCCCAGTTGCATCCGCAGCTCGGGCTGCCGAAGCAAGTCGCCGATCGCCGCCGATAACGCGACCAGATCACCACATGCGACCAAGCGACCATCGGTTTGCCCGTCGATCAATCGGGGAACGCCCGCGACACGGGTGGAAACGACCGGCACTTCATAAGCCATCGCTTCTAATAAAACGTTGGGCAACCCCTCCCGTAAACTGCTGAGCGCGTACAGATCCATCGCTTGATAATGCATGGCGGGTGAGGGAACAAATCCAGCCAATTGAATCCTATCTCTCAGATCCAGGTCGGCGATCTGTTGTTCCAGATCGCCCCGCGCCGGCCCCTCGCCAACGATGATCAATCCGACATCGATTCCAGCTCGGATCTGCTGGGCAACCGCATCGATCAACAGATCAAAACCTTTTTCGGGGGACAATCGCCCCACCGCGCCAACCAACAATTGAGACTCGCGCCACCCAAGCTCCCGCTTGGCCTGGGCTATCGATTGAGATCGCCGCGTTTGGCTCAGATCGATTGCATTGTCGACCAGCAGCAAGGATTCGGACTTCACTCCCATCCGCTTGCACGATTCCAACAGATCGGTGGAAACGCAGATCACCCGATCGCAGCGTCGCAGACACCAGCGATCGATGGCGTAATAGAGGGGTGTCTTCCAAGTCTTCAGCACCCAACCGTGGACTGTCGTCATCATCCGCAACCGATGGGTTCGGCGCATCCAAATCCCGATGAGGTTGCTTTTGTAGTCATGCCCGTGCCAAATCAACGGCCTATCGCCGATCAAGGAGAGCAACTCGCTTACACGTCGCACGATACCGCGATCGGTCGCTCCGAAATCGTCGATCGCCACTAGCGGCGCGTATGCGTCTTTGGCCCGCGCTTCGATCGATTCAAACCCATCATCGGCAGGATCGCGAAAGTAGATACAGAGGCTGTCGTACCCAAGGTCGTCGAGAAAGCGAGGCGAATTGAGGATCGTCTTCTCCGGACCTCCCCCAGTACCACTAACGACGCGGGTATGCAAAACCAACGGCCGCGAACCGGGCGTTGCGATCAACGCAGCCGCCTGCGAATTCAGCGACACCCCCGCTGGTGGTTTCAATTCGGTCGACAGGGTATCGCTGGTCACTGGAAAAACATTCAATCAACGGACAGGGGAAAAATCGTCGGCGCTACCGATCCAGTCCAAATTGCGAGCCGTTGCGAGGCGAACCGGACGACAAGCCCCAGGTCACGATCGACCGATAAAAGCCCCAACCGCAGAGCGCTCCGCCCGTATAAATCAATACATCTGCCGCATCGGCATGAAAGGGAACCAGATAGACCTGGGCGACTTCTATGACACCACCCAATGCAACGACAAGAAATAACGACACGCAACAGGCAGCAAGTCCGGGAGGGGAATCGCGATGCCCCGGGCGAGCGAAGAGGTTACCCAATGCGATCCCCAAAAGGCTGAACACGATCATCTTACCCAACAGATTCGAACCGGCCAAAAACTCGCTAGTGTAGTAGTATTTCACAAACGGAGCCGTCCAAAAATGGGACCACGCGGTGGCGATTTCCGCGGCGTTGGCGATCCGTTCGTAGCGTCCCAGGAATGCCATCACAACGGCCGCCAATACGGCCACAACGGCTGTCACACGTAGGGCCAGCCTGTCGTTGCAACGCGCGATCAGTCCCAATTGCAGCCCAATTGCCATCCCCACCAGCCCGCCGCCCCAACCGCACAACACGTCTGCAAAGGTTGTGTAACGCGTGAAGATTGGGGCCTGCAGCAGTTCGATCAGGATCGGAAATCCGATCAACAGCGATAAGCCTCGTTGCCGCCAGCCCGCCACGATCAACAGCAATCCGACCGGTAGCATACGGGCGGCGGAGAGCGTTAGGCTTAGCGCCAGGTGCAGCGTGACTCGCTGTGGATCGACAGAAACCATATTCAGTTCCGGCACCCAATCGAATCGTCCGGCCTGCCACTTTTCTCGCCAATCGGCCCCCGACAACATAATGTCCAACGGTAAGACCGAATACGCGACCAACAGTGCCAAATACATCACCAACAACCAACCCGCGATCCGTTGTGATGAAGGCCCGTCCCAAGTCAGCCGACGGACTTGCCGCCACGCGGCGACAGCTGGGCGTCCAACGAACATCCAGGCCAGCGGTCCGATCGTGGCACCGATACAGCCCGCTGCGATATCGTTTTGGGATACGGTGCGACGCGGATACCACAATTGCAAGAATTCGATCGCCACGATCAGCGCATTGCCAAAAACGATGATGGCCAACAGCGACATGGCATACCGCATCGTCATACGGCAGTCGCGATCGACGGCCCCGGCCAGCAGGAACCCAAACGGCAACGCCACCAAACCATTGGCGACCCAATCGGCTCGCCGATAGACACTCAAATTCAACCACGGAATTTGCCGGAACCGCTCGATCGCTTCGGCAAGCGAAAGGGGCTGGAATTCCAACGGGACAATCGACGCATAGATCAATCCCAAAAACGCAAACACCCCCCCCCAGCCGAGCCAACAGCGGAGCCGACGATCAGCATCCTGGGCTTGTCGAAGCACGTTGATTTCGCGATCGTTTACCATGGAAGTCAACGTGGATCAAACATCCTTGGCAAATTGGATGCGTTTAGTCCAAGTCAGCGGATCCAACCAGGTTCGAATCCGCGGCAACGGATAATGCTCCATCTTCCACATCGCGAAGCGGCGGCTTCTGGAACGCAACGTGGGGCCGTCGGGAATGGTGGCTCGCCGCATGTCCCTGTACAATCGCCGGTGCCGCAACCTTTCTGGACTTTCCTGCAGCAACAGCTGACAAAATTCCTGCGGCTGGCCACGCCCAACAAGATCGGCCACCAATAGCAGCACCGTTGCCACAGCCCGACCGATGCCAAGCTCAGTGGTTCGTCGCGCAAACTGATCCCAATCGAATGAAGACACAGAGCCCCCGAGCGAATCTTCAGGCCGGCCTTCGATCAAGCAATAGATATCCCACAGATCTCGATAGGCGCGACGAAATTCACCGGTATGGGCAAGATTTATGATTGCATGGATGGTTCGATCGACAGGATCAAGGATGTGGAATGGACTATCGGAAATCGGCGTCGCTCGTTCAATGAAAGCGTGGGCGCAGAAGCTGTTCGGATCCGCCATTGGCAGTAACCGGAAGTGAACGTCCAGTTCGATTCGTCGATAAGGATGACTGACCGGAGGCGTTTCGTGCAACCAACGCCGATAGTATCGAACATCCGCCTCCGACAACTCATAACTGGCTGAGTATCCTGCGTCGGCTAACACCTTTTCGACCGACGCAAGCGAATTCTCCGGAACCAGTAGATCGAGATCGTTAGTGATCCGCCCTCTAGCCCATGGAAGGTCGGCAGCGATGTAGGCGGCACCTTTTAATAAGACGATTCGGTTGCAAACCGCAGGCAGCAACTGCTGCAGATGCAGCAATTCAAATTCGATCGATTTGCGAACTAAATCCTCGCATTGATTTTCTCGAATCAAAACCCGTCGAACGACATCGGGCAACGATGCGAGCCCGTCGCCGGACAACTGCCGTGCGATCCGCGGCAACAACTCGGTGTGACTTGCGATCAACACCAATTGGTCCCACTGCTTCAACGTCAATCCGACAACCGAATCCGGATCGTGCAGGGCGTCGACCAACATTCGCAGGCCCGGAGCGACGTCGTCGGTAGACCTTGCCAGATAACTTTTGTTTTGTGTCGGCAACGCTTCCGATTCAGTGATTTGGTGCGAAGCAGCGTCATTGTCCGCTGGCTCCAGCACGATCGCTGATTCGCCAACATCCGCCGATTTTGCAGCGACTGTTGAACGCTCGCCTCCCGTCACGCATGGCAACGCATCGATCAACGGATCGTGTCGCAAGAATTTTTCAGCGTCCGCGGCGTCTTCGTAGACGAGTTCAAACGCGGGCACACGTTTCGCTAGCTCGACGGTTGTTTCGAAACCTCGTTTACCGAGCGAGCGAAAGTTGAGCCCGTACTGCGAAAGTCGCGAAAACAATGTCCCTCGCTCGATCGGATTCAATTCCGGCTTCGCATCCGCAACACGGCGTGGGAACACGATCGCGACGGGAGCAAAACGTTGACCGGACAACTCCCGCGTTTCCTCGGTTGGCAACAGATGGGCGACCCGCACCGGTGGATCGAGAATCCGTCCCGAGGGACCAAAGATGGCCCGTTCGCCATAACGCTGGGACATCATCTCCAGCGAATGCCCTTTTAAGATCGTCGGGCGCCCGAGTCCAGTTAGATGAAAATCGTCGAGATCAAACAGCGAGATCTCGTCACTCAACAGCCCCCAGCCCGACATCATCAACGTCGACGCCAGCGTACTTTTACCCGCCCCCGACAGTCCTGGGAAAACGATTGCCCCGCCGTTTCCCCCCGGCCGCACTGCTGCGGCTGCGTGAACTGCCAACGCATCATCCGCACCGCGAAAAATGCAGTGGCTGAAGATCCACTCGATCGCCCCAACGGTCAGCCGTTTGGGCCACTGATGCCAAACCTGACCATTGACCGTCGAAATCACAGTTCGTCTGCCACGCAGGATTCCCGGATCGTGTCGAACCCGGAACGTCGAAAAGTCTGCTGGCCCCCGTAGAGGATGGTGGGGATACAGCCGATGCACGCCAGTAGCGATTTCAGCAATGGGGGACTGCAACCGAAATTCACAGGGCCCCAGCGTCAACCCAATCCCGTCCCCTTTTAAGCGTTCCGCAATGTCGCGGGGCGTCGCCTCACCAATTCTCAATTTGTCGCTTCCAAGCAAACGATTCCAACGTGCGCCAATTGAGCTATAGATTCTTCAGTGTACTGAAGCAACCGTTGGTCGATGGGAAGATCGAGCGAAGCAGCCACCAGACGTACCAAAACGTCCATGTCAATGGCAGTATGATTCATCTCGCAAAGCGTACGGAGAATCTGAGCATCGATCGCATTCAACATATAGGAATCTGAATACAGCGAGTTGTAGACAGCGAATTCGTGTTCGGAGAGTGGTTCGAGCACCACGTCTTTCACTATCATCCGCCAACGAGAAGAAGTGTCCAATGACTTCATTGGCTAAAATGACTCCCGGAACATTCATGCCCTACTTGCGGAATGGTTATTGTGTCAACTCAACCGCAGTCCCAAATACCGTCGGGGGTTCTACGCTGTACTCGGACCAGAAGCTTTCGAGCCGGTACCGTCAGCATAGGCTGTTTGAGCGGATCCGGCCACGATCAATGGACTCCCCATCATTGCGGCGGCAAGCAGCATCCGACGGCGTTGCTTCATCGATTTGATATTATCGGAGTCCGAAAACAGGCATTCGTCTTCCGATTTGATCGGTAGATTCTCTTTTTTCTCGTTCATAGCATCACTTTGCAGAAGACGGGAAGGGGAACGAAACGGTAGATCGATCGTCGAAAGGAAGTTGCGGCATTATACCAAAGGAGGGGCGGGACGTCAGCCACTTACCACAAAAATTGAGACGTTCACGCCTAATGATAGACAGGCGACGGACGGGTTGCACCCGAATTCCGCGTTAGACCAAGCGGTTTTGGCAGTCGCAAACAGCAACCGCGGAGCACAAACAGAGGCTCTCGGTCGATAGTCAGACCGTTGCGTCTGCTGGCAGCAACATCAAAGTTCAGCCGAGCGATCGACTGCTCATCAATTGCACTGTTCATGCAACGTCCCGCGTGTGATTCATTCGTTGGGTAGGATCCGAGTGCGAAATTGCGCCGCCTTGGCTTGCCAACTCTCATCGGCGAGCCGCGCCGCAAGCCGCTGATTTCTTTCCGTCGATCCGGCCCTGCTTTGCTGCAGCGCTTGCAGCGTCGCGGCGACAAAGTCTTGTTCGTTGACGACCATCTGCAAACAATCACTCCAAGGTTGAACCGCCGGGAGATCGGCCGCGACGACGGGAACACCTGTCGCCAGATATTCCTTCAATTTCAAAGGTTGCATCGCGCGCGTGACGGGCAGGTCGGCATAAGGCATGATCAGCACCGATGCCTGCCGGGCCAACGCTGGCAATTGAACAAACGGGACTGGACCGATCGCTGCGATCCGCGGATGCGACAACAGTCGCGGATCGGGATCCTGGTGAGGCCCCGCCAGCACGATCGTTCCCGCGGCGAGCCGATCGGCTAAGGCGAGGACCCAATCGGCATTCATCCGCCGGTCGACCACGCCCCAAAACAGTGCCAGCGGCCGGGGGAGGGAGGCGATTTCTGCCGGCGCCTCCTCAGTCGGTTGCGCCCAGAAATCGCAATCGACGCCGTGGGTCAAGACCGAGACATCGGGGTGCAGGGGGCGAATCGCAGCGGCGAGATTTTCCGAAGCGGCGACAACACAATCGACTCTTTCTAACAGCGAGCGTTCCATCGTCCGCATCGCAGCGGCGGAGAGTCCGGGCCAGACGGAAAAATCATCGACGCAGTAGTAGACCCAGCGGCGAACCGGCAGGCGCCCGACAAGATCGGCAACGATCGGAATCGTCGTCACCGCCACCGCCCCATCGGAGACGTCGTGCAACTGCCGCGTCAGCAGCCGAGCGTTCAGGGCTCGGTCCCAACGGTGCGACATCCAGGGCCACATCCTGGGATTGAGCACCGCCAAATTTTCTGGACAGGTTTCGCCCCTTCGGGAGGTCTCGGTCGACCACCAGTCCCGCAGTTTCCCACCTCCGCGACGAAGCGTCAGCAAGTCCAGCCGAGGCGGCCGCATACCGATGGTATTAACCCAGGTCGCGGAGAGCTCGGGCAACAGCTTACCAACCAGATGTTGACAGCTGCTCGGATGCCGCCCCCAATCATCGGAAAAGACAATCAGCGAATCGTCACGTCCGTCCAGTGGAAATTGAGACATCGGATCCAGGCTAGAACGCGGGCTTAGTAGCATTTCAATCGATTCCAAGAGGCGAACGGGTGCAACAAAGCGTTCACTAGCGAACCCCTTCAACAATTAAGAAATCCGATCGTTCGACTTGCTCGATATCGGGGATTCGGCTGTCATGGAACGCGTGTCTCCGGACTTCGCGGAACCCGGAATCGGAAAACAAGGCCGTCAATTGGACCTCGTCGTACTGCCACTTGTGAAAATGTCCCATCGAACCGAGCAGACGTCGCCTAGTGCAGATGTCGCGGAAATACATCCGCACGTGGTCGTCCAGCGAACAGGCTTCACGCTCCAGGGGAGGCCTCGCCAACTGCTCATCCAATTTCCGTAAATATTCACGCCAAAACGCCTCACCATCGGGAACGCAAATCCGCAACACTCCCCCTGGTTTCAGCACGCGTAAGCATTCCCGCGTGAGCCGAGAAGCGGCGTCGCGTTCGAGGTGCTCCCAAAGCTCACCCGCGTAAATCGCATCCACAATTCTGTCTGAGTAGGGTCGTGGCCCCAACAGGTTTAGCACTTTCGTGCTGCTACTAAACCCGGCCGGGGGGGCACTCCTAACAATTCGTCATCAGGTGATCTACCGGCGACGCCCACGACGCCAATTTCGCACGCATGCTCCTATCCACATTTACCCAACCCTCAGGCTGAATCGGCCCACAACCTAAATTAAGACGAATGGGCAATCTTCATATCCTCGTGGAGTAATGATGCAAATTGGTTGGACTGTATCCTCTGCAATTCCCTGTTTGCTAGCCGTTGGCCACACCAAGCTGACTCTGAATAGTCCACTACGAGGCGAGAGATTCGATGCAAAGCCCATGAAACACCTCCCCCGCCCTCACCGAAGCGCTCGAGCAAAGCTTCAACGATTCCGCATGTCGCACGGTTCCTGCGCCCCCCTTTGCATCGCTAGCGGAAAAAGTCAACTTCGTTTCCAAGCAGATCCTTGCACCAGGAGTTGAGCAACATAACGCAAACTTGATTTGCTCGTATTCTACGGAAATACATGAGTGGCGAATTTCTCGCGGCGAAGAAGAACGCGGCTTATCCAGAGGGCGATTCTCGTCGTCGAGAGTGTCAAAACTCGCGAAAAAGATCAAATCCACCCGCACAGAGCTGACCGTGAATCATAACGTAGGTCCAACCGACCTCAGTGGCTCTTGGTTCGCCGTTTTATACATCAGCCGAACCATCGACGGTTGCGCCGATCAGGCTGAGACACCGCTCTATCAGCAGGCGTTCTGTTTTTCGCGAAGAGCTTTCATTTGCGGAGGACTGAACTGCATCGTTATAAACTTCAATGCAGCGGTTAACCCGTTCCGCTATCTCCGCAGACGACATCCTGTTGATGTACGCAAACAGCCGCTCGGGGCCTGAGAACGCACGGCAATCGATGTAACTGTCTTCGGGAAACACGGAATCAACAGCGGCTTGCCCCCAATAAATCGGAAGTGATCTCGCTCGAATAGAATCCCACAGCTTCTCCGTGACGTAATTTGGTGCGATCGTATTCTCCAGCGCGAAGTTGAACCGATAGGCCTTTAGAAGCTGTTGCTTCCTTTCCCACCACCCTGCAAACTGGTTCTCTCCAGTCTCCTGTCGACTGTCTTCAATAACGCGAGAATCGGAAGGCCAATGCCGCCCACACACATCGACTACCCCATTTCTGTGTCCCCAAACCGCCCAGCGACTTCGCAGACAAGAAAGATCATGCTCAACGCCGTTGCGTCTCAAACTCCATTGCGAACCCTCACGGTATGTCATCAAAGCGAGTACCGGCGCGACGTCGTCGCGGGATTCCATTTCTGCCGGCGTGACGAAAGGGAGCGTTTCTCCGTAGAGTAAGAAGCGGTAGATGTCGTGAAAAACATCACCTGTGAAGCAGTTCATACGTTCTGGAACCGCATGACTCTGCGCCACACCAGAAGGAATGCATGTGTCGTACCTCGGTTCGTCAGTCCAAAGAAGCGTAGGCTTTCGTCGCAAATTCAACGCGTTTTTCAGAAAATCTTTCCTACCCCACTTCTCAGTAACGACGAGGTCGGCTAACGCTGCTGTTTCGACCAATTTAAACTTCACATTGTGCGTGCCAGCAAGAAACTCTTCCTTCGCAAAAGGCCAATCTTTTGAGGACCATCTCAGACGGTAAACACGGATCACGGTCATTGTGCAACCACTAGCATCGAGGTGAAACAGATGAGCGCATGGCTTCCGAACTGTGAACGCAATAGACGCTCACGCAAGGAATGAGGTCGGCCAGTGTCGAGTTGTTCATTAAGCTTTCTATCGAACACTAACCGCGCAGGGGCACTCTTCATCCGTGGCGATTCGCGACATCGTGCAATTTAACAAATGGCACTAAACATCTCGCCATTATTCGAAATGTATTCCTCCAGAGAGTGTTAGCGAATAATTTTGAGTCGTTCAAAGCTGAGCGTCGCGACGAAATGTGGTCGTACTGGAGGATTTCCAAGAGTTCCCGGTATTCTGAAGAGCGTTCTGCTTCGCGTACAATGCCCATTCCATAAGCACGCCTAGGTCGCGTCGCCAAATCACTCGACATTCTTCCCGAATTCCCGGAACCAATCGTGTCTCCTACCAGGGAACAACGAGGTGTCGCATTTTGCACACCAATGAATTGTGCCACTTTCTCAATTTCACCTGCCACATCGGCAACAAAGTCTTCGTATCGAACAATCAACACTTCGTGAGGGTTGCGTTCAGCTCCTAACACAACACGTTTGACGAAAGTAAGATATTTGCAGCAAAATTCGCTGAAGCTGTACCGTGCGGCCCAAGGAAACGACCGACTGAGACCTAGCCAAACATCAATGGGATCTCTCACGGTGGCAATCGTCTTGTAATTTGACATGTGTGAAAGCGGGAGGCGATCTAGAAACCAACTGCAAGATTCTGGAAGACGCTCCGTATTCTCACTAAAAAAGACGCTTTGGGTATGCTCCCTTAGCAATACGCTTCGTCCATGGGTCGCCGCGAATTGCAAGCAGTTCACGGTGCGTTCTACGAGAAGTTTTTCGAAATCGTTCCGATCAATGGCTCCTGATTGCAGCATCTGCATTTCAGGATCGTATGGCAAAAACACCTTTCGTGACGGTGTTTGCGACGGACCGATCTCATTTAGCCCCATCAAGTTGAACGTTTCTAGCAATACGCGGAAGATGACTGACCCGCCACTACATGCAGGATGGACAAGGATGACTGTTGGGAGGCGCTGCTCTTCCGAAGAGGTTTCGTTCGAGTTCAACGGGCTTCTGATGTTCGGCATTGGAAAACTCTGTTTGAATGAGGACGACGCACTAACTTCGGCAGTCTGCGATGGCAAAGGCAGATTGTACTTATGCTGCTCATTAGTTAGATTGCAAAATTCAATTTAAGCGTGATTTGTGGTGCCGTAGTTACGTACCCATCAGGCAGGACTCCACTTCGTTGACGCGATGTTAAGGAAACCTACCTTAGAACCAGACAGAAAATCACTAAAACGATTGGCATAAAATCTGCGACTTGTTTAACCATTTTCACTCCAAGGAGGACTAAGATGGCTTAAGCTAATATGCCGGATGAGTTTTATGAGATTGCGTTTGGTCATCTTCCCCCGGAAGCAGCGGTTGGTCCCGATGGTGGCCGACCTGCGATTGACCGTTACAGGGGCCTGCGTGTGATCTTGTATGTGCTGGTTACCTGAGCTCGCTGGCGAGACGTGCCGGAGGTAATGAGGTGCAGCGAGGAGGCCGCTCGCTGTCGATTGCGTGGCTGGACAGGATGCGGGCGTGCGGGATCGACTCCACGTGGATATGCTCCGTTTGCTGCATCGTGAGGGTGAACTCCAACATGAGACCGCGATTATTTTCAGCACACAAGCCGGAGCCTTTGGAGGCGGGGAACTAACGGGGACTAGTCCGGTCGATCGACGCAAACTGGGCACAAAATTCACTCTGATGACGGATCGAAACGGTGTTCCTTTGTCGATCACTATCGCCGGGACCAATCGGATCGATCAACGTGAAGTATTGCCGATGATTAAAAACGCATTTTCTGCAGGCCGGCGGTCAGCCTCGGCGTCCACTAACCAGGCCCAATGTGGCCTCCGCCGACGCCGGAGACGACAGCAAAGCAACACGCGATGTTCTGCGAAGCTTGGGGATGACGCCGTTCATCCGCAAACGAACTGCCCCACACGGCAGCCATCTGGGGCGTGTTCGCTTGGCTCAAAGGCTTTCGTCATGTGCGATTGAGTAACGATTGCAGCGAACCGGTCATCCACGGCTGGGCGGCTTTGACAATGGCTGTCCTTACTTTTCGGATTTTGCAAAATGACGCTCAACTCGCCAATTGATTATGAAAACTTGAACCATTGAACTCAGTTATAAAAACAACAGTTTCCTGTCCGGTTCTTATGAACCTGCCCTTCCCACGCGGCCCTATCGCGGTCACTCTCTTTACAATTGCGTCAGTAAACGATAGGTATGAAGCAGAGGTTAGTCCACTGAGCGAAAAATTCGCATGGCGCAAATGCCGATGATGCATTGGACTGTTGATCAAGGCAATCGCACCCTCGTTCATTCACGGACGGCTTTCCTGCCGGGAATCGAAGAGATCTCACGTACAATTGTTTTGAGCATCCGTTTAGCTTGACGTGTCGTAAGACCGGCCCGCAGGAAATGATGGAATGTGCGCCAGGGTTTACACCCAATACGGTAATCGTCCCCCAATCCCTCGACTGCTCCCGTCATCCCTTCGAAGATACACATGTAGGCCGTCTGTTCTTGGGTCCATTCTCCGAGCCAGATCGAAGCGTTTGGATGCTTGAATCGTGAGGAATGAACTGATCGCCACTGCAGGAACCGTTCTGCATATTTCAAATCGCAATCGGTTCTCCGGTAGCAAAGCATTCCGGCGTTAAAGAATCGGTGACCTATTTTGAATGCAAACGTCTCTTCCGATTGCCCGAAAATCTCCGCGAACATTTCACGCAGCCAGAGTGCGTCAGCATTTCTTTGAACATGATCGTGCAGGTACATCCCATTGATTGTTGCCTGACGTGCCCATTGAACCACTTTGCTCGGAAACTGCAAGAAAACGGTGTCTGAATCAATCACCACCATTTGGTCGCATCGCCCCAACAGGATAGGGTGGAGAAGTTTTGCAATCATATGAAAATCGCTCTGATACAATGCTGTTAGTGCTGGGTATTTGTTCAATATACCTGAATTGTTTGCAGCTTCGTACCGTGTCAACAACCTCACACCAGGAACATGCTCGACCAGAATAGCTTTCTGATCGGCTGTGAGAGAACCATCGTCTGTAACTGTCACAGCCGCGCGAAGATCAAACCTTAGTAACGACTTGAGCGCAACGAGGCCAACAAAGAAATCTTCTGAACGCAGTAACAAATGAACTTCAAAATCGGCGGTCAGCGGATCGGCCGCAGGAATTGCCCGAGTGCGCACCACACTTCGGACCGACCGATCGATCCAAGCTTGATCCCAACTACGACGCATTCGAAATGGAATTAGTGACTCGAGCATTAGAAACTTATTGATCCTCACGTCTTTGAATCAGCCATACTGTTTATCAATTTACGCGAATCGGGCAGCGGAATTGACTTTGCTACGATTGGCCAGGCGAAGAATCGCTCGACACGTATTCGGCCGGCTTTGCCGAGTTCAGCTCGCAGCGCTGGATCGTTATGGAGTTTCAAGATAGTATCCGCCACCGCGGCAGGATCGTTCCCGTCTACTAGAAATCCAGTCTCACCGTCAGCAATTGCTTCTGATGTACCTCCGGAACGACCGGCAATCGTCGGTTTTCCACAGGCGGCTGCTTCCAAGAGAACCATTCCGAACCCCTCCACATCCGACCCCACTTGCCGATTCGCCAATACAAATAGATCACAGTACTGATAGAAGGAAGTCAATTCCTCGTCGGATACATTTGTTCGAAACTCCACGAGGGAAGTCACGTTTAGTTCATCAGCCAGCCGTCGCAGATAAGTTTCCTCTTCGCCCGAACCGGCGATAACGTACAGCAAATCAGGAATTTGATTCCGAAGGACTGGCAAACTTCGAATCACGTTATCATGCCCCTTTCGTCGCTGCAGTCGTCCAACGGTTAATAACACAAAACGGTTGGACCAGCTCGCTAAATACGGACGGGCAGGCACAGAGGCACCCGGGCTTGAAGGAGTGAAGGTCAATGCGTCCACACCAGGATATGCCACGGTCACTCGACGGCGAGGCACTCCCCACTGGTCGGTCAACAGCCTCGCTGTGTTTTCACTATTCGCAATCACTAGCTCCGCGGAAGCGAAGCATAAATTCGCCATCCATCGGTGTTGGCGACTACTCATGACGCCACCATTTTCAATTCCGTCAAGATTGATTTCTTCGCCATGGGCGAACACGTGATAAGAAGGTCCTCCGAAGAATCGCTTCCAAAGCCATAGAACCCAACCCTCGGGGACGACCCTCGCGGCGCGTGCTAAATCAACGGGAGATTCACGGTCAATGGCTCGGACGCGACGAAGTAAACGGAGATACTGCGACATTCCACGAGCAGAAAAGAAGCCTGTTTCAGAAAGACCAAAGGGTTGTCGGATAATTGTGAGATTGCCCACGATTTCCCGGGTCGTTCCTGGTAATTCGCCTCCGTTGGTCAATGCCACTGCCGGATGGTCCAAGCGAGTGTAAACTTCGTATAGCCACCGACCGCTTCCTCCCGGTCGCGGTGGAAAGATTTCGCTGAGTAATAGCTCAGGCATGAGCCGCTGGTTGCCTCCCCTTTTCATCCCAATCTTCGCCGGTTGACATACTGTCAGTCGGTTCCTCCCAATTGTCGTGGGCGAAGATCGATGCTGTCGCCAATCCGATCGACGCTAGTACGTACGGGGATTCCGAAAGTGCGCCGGTCGAGAACATGGACCCTGCAATGTAGCCGGGTAAACCGGCGATAACGGCCAGCATGCTTGCCCCCAGCCATGGCGGAGCGTTTTGAAGGCCTCCGAATCGACGTCTCAAACTCACCATCTGAAACCACGGCATGGCAAGAAAAGCAAAATAAAGAAACGCCGCTGGCAGTCCAAACCCGGTTGAAATGTCGAAGAAGAGGTTGTGAAGCCCCTTAGTGCTTGCACTTAACCCTCCTTCGTAGTATTCCGGAACTAAGCGCTGCCCAGCGTAGGGGCCAACCCCCAACAACGGATAGTCGAGGGTAATCTGAAAGCCGGCTTTCCAAAGATAAAAACGGCTCTCCGCCGAGGAATCACGCTCACCTTTTGCCTGAAAGCTTGACGAGAATTCCTCCACGACGGACGGGCCAGCAAGTGCAAGAGTGGCAATGATAGCGATTACTGTGCTACGGATCGTAAACGTATTCTTAGGCATCACCCATGCAATCACAGCGGCCATCCCCAACGCGGCCAACATCGCCCCGCGTGACTGTAAAAGCATGATTTGGTGAATCTGCAGAATCGCGATGCTTCCGGTTAGGTACCGCACCCAGCGTTTGTCCGTGAATATGCAGATAGCGATCGAGCATGCAATCAGCGGAAGCGTCAGATTGGAGTAGAGATTGTTATCACCCTTCGTTCCCCACGGTCGGTACGCGTACAAGCTGAAGCCATCCTGAAAGTACTGTTCGTTGATTCGCAGCGCCGAGTAGCCTTGCGCAAAACAACAGACGGCGATTGCGATCCAGACCTTCTTCGGCGAATCGATTAAGACAACTGCCAAGATAGCCATCAATACGATCTTCCACATATTGGACATGTAGAATTCGCTAAGCTTCGGATCGATTGACTGTGTGGCGCTGACGAAGCCAAGCAACAAAAAGCCCGCCAGGCATGCGATTGCCAATTTCGACGATGTTGCCAACGGCGGAACCTTGCAGCCAGTGAGAACCCAACCTGCCAGTGTTGCCGCCGCAATGTACTTTTGGAATTGGAAGTCGGCGGGAATGCTCCACCGCCAATTCCATTGCGGCTCCAGAATCACCCATCCATAGAAACCGATCAGGCCAACCCACGGACGCATCACCCCCGCTATAAGCAGCGACAGGAATAGAGGGTAAACAAAAAAGGGGCCTAACAAGAATTCATCCGTAAAATAGAAGCTTAGTTTAGATCACCGCCCCCACTGTCACGTTAGAGGAACTCAGGGCGGTGGTCCATCACTTATTAATAACGGCAGCCAACCATCGCTGCAAATTGGCCTAAAAACAGCACTCACTTGCCGACTCACCATGCCAGTCTCGATAAATCTCCGCTTTTGCGTGAGTTGGCTCTGTGTTTATGAGTCGATTGGAAATTCTGACCTGCTTATCCGCATAACAATTAAGCGTCCGCCGTACCGCATTAGCTAACAGCCTCTAAGTGCAGCAATTCGGCATGCCAGTTTTCTTGGCAGGAAAGAAAAGCCGTTGTAGGCCAAGCGCTTCAGCCGCCCGAGGTTACCCGGCGGAATATTTCGAAGGATTTCGCGGGCTTCGGCCCCTTCGCCACGAACGAGCGAATGGTATACCGCCCCAACTCGTCTCTGCTGTAAAACCGCACGAATGTGTTGACGTTCTACATCGGTCAATTCACCACACTCTAACAAACGTTCAAGCACCTTAACATCGTTACGATACAAACGTCCTTTCGTGCCGCTGATGTTGTCCCCCTGTTGATACATCGTCACGAGAATTTGGTCGACCGCGGCGAAGGTGTAACGTTTGGCCAAACCCAACCACAATGCCCAGTCCTCCGATCCCCATATGTCTTCCGGAAAACTGAAGCCATCAAGCCCACCTCGCACCATCACCGCCGAAGTAATCACTCGGGACTGGGTGATCATCCGTTGAAACAAGTCCGGGCCAAAAAGCAATTTATCGCCGTCTCGCTGGACTTCCGCTCCATATAAACCGCCGAGCGAAAATCGGGAGGGCATCAAGATCTGGCCAGCGGATCGAGTCATGGTATCGCAAAAAATCAAATCTGCCCCTGGAAAACGACTAGAGGCGTCCAGTTGACGCTCTATTTTTTCAGGATGCCATTCGTCATCACTGTCCAAAAAGGCGACCCATTCCCCGCACGCTGTTTCAATCCCACGATTGCGGGCAGACGCTGCGCCAGCATTTGCTTGACTGAGCACACGAACGTCTTCCCCGTAGGAAAGCGCCACACCAACCGTATTATCGGTGCTGCCATCATCGACGACAATGATCTCACCAACCGGCACTGTTTGCGCTCGCACACTTGCTATGGCACGGCCAATCTGGTTGGCGCGATTGTAACACGGTATAACTACCGAGATCTTCATGAACAGCAATCTTTCATTCAGCCAGCCCTTCAAAATTTTTCTTCGAAAGTTCAAGGACAGCCGGAAGATGCCGTCGGATCTGCTCACTAAGTTGTGCGCTCAGAGAAATACGTTGACGAAACAACGATGCCATTTCGTCAGCACTCTCAGGAAATCTTTCAGCCCCAACCAGCCCGCCCGACGACAAACCAAACAGCTCAAACTGCCCTTCAAACTTCCCTTGATAGGGGAAACCGGTGATCGGACGTCCCATCCCCAACGAGGCAATGCCCAAATGCAGGCGGCAGGTAAAAACATGTTTACACAATCCAGCAATATGCTTCAGCACCTGAGCATGCGGCAGCGGGGACACCAAGTGAGAGATAGGCTCGGCTTCTCTATGCAATTTCTCTTGGAATGCCCTCAAATACTCAACGCCTTCTGGCTCGTCATGAGGAAGCAAAAGAAACCGCACTCCATCCTCGATCGCGAGCCGTCGACACGCTTCAGCCAACACCTCTAGCCGATGCTGCTCCGCACCGTATTGGCCCAAGACAACCTGCGTCAAATTTATGCCAATAAGGTTTCCACGATTCTGATTAACAAAACGCCTTAGTCCAAGATCTTCTTGTGGTATCTCAGCAGGATTCAACAAGTAAGCAAGATCTCCAACTTGCTCAATTCCTGGGATCCCAGCGGCTTGCAATCGCCGAAAAGAGACGGGGTCGCGAACCAGTAAACGGGTTCGTTTCCCCAAGCGTGACATTCGCGCCACAAGCCCAGGCGAAGGTTTCCCATTCACGCTGAACCCCAATATTCTTGTCTTAATCCCCAATTTCGTAGCCAAATCGATAGCGTCCATCGAAGCAACGCTTCGCTCCTCGCCATATCCTTCGTCGAGAACGTCCGCGCCAATCACCAGCATTTCTCGATGCATCCCCGCCACCCTGGGAAACGCAAGCTGTTCACGAAAACTACGAGTTGTCAAAAACAGAGGAAACAAATCAGACCGAATTCGACAATCTTTCGTAGGGCACAAGGACTCTATCGACTGATCACTCGTTGTAAGAATCGTGTGAGGCCCCCCCTTCGTTGCAACATGCTCGACGACGACCTTCAACAAAGCTTGATCACCACGATTTCGCTCAGGGACGGGAGCGGAGCAAATCAGATAGCCAGCGCCCGGCTTGCGGTTCCCTGCCAGTGCCAGGCTCACTGCGACCCCAAGTTGTTTTGCCAAGCCTATCATTCTACACCCGCATCCCAGTTTAGACTGCCACACGCGATGGCGAACGCCCGCCTAAAAGAACATACTCGCATATAGCAACGCCCCCATAATCTCATTACTTCACCGCCCAAGGTCGACGCATTTTCCTAACCGCGCTTTTGAACCAACAGCTAACCCTCGTCTTTTGCATTGACGTATTCATTGGCGTTAACCGAAGCGCTTTTGCAAACGCAGAAAATGCCCCCTGCTCATCACCAGACATCCAATGAATATTATACCCCACGGACCAAAAAAGATCATGGGCGACCCGTTGATGCAGAGCCTTAAGTTCGCGATCGCTAAATCGAACTTCCTGCTTAAGATCTAAATACCCTCTAACCAGTGACTCGTATACCTTCGCACGCGCGGCAGAAGCCATACTTAGCGATGCAGAGGAGGAATTCCCCCGATGCTTGCGAAAGACATATTGCAAACGATGCAATTGCGCCACTCGAACCCCGGATTTGATTGCACGAATCAAAAACATACGATCTTCCCCATTGCGCAAGTCCGCCCGCAATTCGACACGATCAAATACGGATCGTCGAATGACAGACAATGGAAGCCCAAAGCTATGAGCGGTCAGCAACAGCTGTTCTACAAATGCAGTGTCCGTAAAAATCTGCAAGTCGTCATTCCAACTTGACTCTAGCGCCAAAACGGACTCGGGCACTGCACTCATTTCTCGAGATCGCAAATCATCAATTGGCGATTCGCCAGAAACATGACACCCCCTGACGGACACCCAGTCAACACCAGGATACCCCCTCAATACCTCAATACAATTGTTGAGATAATCCTCAAACCAAATATCGTCACTGTCGTAAAACGCAACAAATCTACCATTTGCGTTCAACAGCCCTAACTTTCGCGCCGCGTAAGCGCCTGCATTATCTTGATAAACATACGTTGCACGCGACTCCGCAGAACCAAAACAATCATCAAACAGCTTCTTGGTATCGTCGACGCTACCGTCATCAACAACAATTAACTCCCAATCCCTGAATGTCTGACGTTTTATCGCTGCAAACGCTTCAGGCAAAAATGCGGCTCGATTATAGGTAGGCATAATGATCGAAACACTAACCATCGTGCGCCTCACTTCCAGCTTCGGCTAACCGTTCAGCGATTTCCACGATACGCTCCAAGGTTTTTGTTTCACTCTCGACGCTAAATTTTGCTCTTACAGTGTTCCTCGCCGCTTCTCCAACCCGTCGCCTTTCCGTCAAATCGCCACCAAGCCGGCACAACAATTCGGCATGCCGAGAAATATCGCCCGGCTCAAAAAGAAAGCCATTTACGCCACTCTCTATCATATCGACGACTCCTCCGGATTCACCTGTCACAACGGGCAACCCATGAGCCATTGCCTCGAGAATACTAACACCAAAAGTCTCAACCCTCCCCGACGATGCCCCCGTACAATTATGCGCAGTAAACACGTCGGCTTCACAACGCAAACGATTCCCTTGATCACTTGAAACGGTGCCGAGAAAGTGAATCCGATTATAGCAATCCTGCTCGCGAGCCAAGGCCTCACAGCGGTCTCTCATTGGCCCGTCTCCAGCAATGGTGAGTTCCGCGTCCAACCCCCCGCTACATGCTAAAGCAAACGCACGTATCAGGAGGTCAGGCCCCTTACAGTCCACCAATCTCCCCAAGTACAGAATCTTCATGGGAGAACGACTCGAAACCTCCGACAAAACAGCTGGCACTTCGATCCCAAAGTGGTTGACGACAACGCGGTCAGAAGGAAAACCAGCCTCGACCAGTTGGGTTCGAGTGTAATTTGAATTTGCAATTAACATCACATAGGGAGCAAGACCAAGACAAGCGTCTCTATATGCTTTAGCGTCACGCAAGTTTTCCCCGTTATCATTTGACAGCCCCCAATCAAAATCAGCACCATGGCAATGCACAACACAAGGATGACGCTGAGAGCGAATGATCGACTCTAATTCTAACGCTACATCCAGATAGTGAACGACCAGTGGTGTCCCTTCCAACCCTCGAAGTTGCTTGCCGACTCGTAGCACCGGATCCTTGCGCCACAACGACTCACTGCCTCCGGCAAAACGGCCGATGCAACGCCGAAATGCCCCAGGCTTCATACCCCACGCAGCGACCAAAGGGCATGCAAACGAACTTGCTCCTAAACTCTCAATGGATCCATGGTCAGTTATCACCACCGATACCCGGGAGCCCAAATTACCAATATTTCGCCGCATCCACAGATGTGGTGGGGCTGCTAAATGCTTCGCCACAACAATCACGGCATCGACCGATTAAACTTTGTCGGAAATGACATACTATCGACCGTACACTTTCTAGAGAACTTAAACATTGTAACGCAGCATCTAGCGTCCAATCATACCCATCACTCGGTCGTAGAGACGGAACACAAAGCCCGGCAACACCACCCGACTTGCCGCCGATTCCACAGAACGTGGGAGGGTTTCTTTGCGACAGGCACGGGAAAGGCTAACATAATGGTCCATCCTACGGGAATAATAAGCGGCGTCGAGAATACAAGTAAACACATTATCATTGAGAAAATGGCAACTTGCGGCACGATCCTCTCCTAACGAAGGTGCATGACGTGTTATCCATTCACGTTTTGCCAAATACCTATACAATTGAGTTGCTTTGAATCGACTCTGCCCAGCTGCGTGGCGACGATACCCAACCAGCGGTTCCGATACGTAGAGCAACGCTCCACGAAGTACTACATCGAGAAAAAACAGAGTATCTTCACCGTAAGAGACACCTTCTCGGAATCGCGGACAACACTCAGACCGGATCAAAAAAGTTGACATATTCGATGGAATGCCCCGAATGACGT
This sequence comes from Rosistilla oblonga, assembly GCF_007751715.1. NCBI lineage: Bacteria > Pseudomonadati > Planctomycetota > Planctomycetia > Pirellulales > Pirellulaceae > Rosistilla > Rosistilla oblonga. The sequence continues at coordinate 5,662,575 of NZ_CP036292.1, forward strand.
CCTCGATACTAAAGTAACCTTGAAGTCCATCGGGAGCATGCACATCAGAGATGTCACCAAAGTTAAAAAAACCTGTACACGACGCCAGGGCATCGTCTTTAGCTAATCCTTGGAGTTGACGCTCTAATTTCCCGGGCTCCCACAGATCATCTGCGTCACAAAATGCGATCCAATCACCGGTACTGAGTCTGATCCCGTGATTGCGGGCAACTGCCTCACCAGCGTTTTCCTGACGAACGACTTGCACCCGATCATCTACCGACGCTGCCACTTCAGCGGATGCATCAGTACTGCCATCGTCAATGACCCAAATCTCTGTTGGCTTGTGCGTTTGCCCCAATACTGACCGAAGTGTTTCTTCAATAAACGACTCACCGTTATAACACGGAATTACGACTGATACGCTATCACTCCTCATGTTAAATCGCTCGATCCTTTCTTCATAGTTCACACAAGCATATTGCGGGATACCGTTTGCCTAAACAACGGCAACTTTGAGACAAGTCGCCTACTGCAATTTAAACGAGCAGAAAAACCACAACGATACCAAGCGGGGTTCTTTTCGAAATACCATATTGCCCCTTCGTGCTTTCACGTCCATACTTTTCTTGCCCAAGAATCGGATTCAGAAATAGCCCCGGCGATCCTCAGCCAACTGAACCACCGGAGACGGCCACTCTCAGACTAACACAAAATTCCTGCATGTACCGTCAAAAGCCCGCTCCACACTAAACGTCCTGCCGCGTTGGTTCGAACAATGAGAGTTAGCCTCCATTGCGAACCAGCTTAATCATGGGCTATATCCTCAGAAGATTCAGGCCCTCACTTACGACAGGAGGAGAAGTACGCTGCCTAAACCAGCGACTGCCTCAAGAGGCCAGAGCAAGGCAAAAAATGAACGATAAGCCTCTCAATTCCCTCTAGTATGTTTTTCCTGAAGATATACGCGGTCGGCCTGGGACGTGATGCAATGATTACAACACGGCCCCTTCCAATGCGAACGTAGACGACGTGTGCAACTCGCTCCCCCACCGCACCGTCTCAATTGGCGCACCAGATTTTTCGCCCCGCAGCACCTGCGCTAAACAACCAGAATGTTACTCCGAAAAAAACGCAAGTCGCGTTGTGTGGGCTGACGCGCCGAATGCCTGACTAGCTAGGGCTTAGCTGGAAGGCGGAACACACAACTGACAACTGGCCATCGCTGACCTTCACCGCCCATCAATTGACTATTCGGTCTCCCATTCGAGTACAACATATGGAATCCTGGCTTCCCGGGCAGGATTCATAGGCAACCTGTTCGAGCCGCATTCAGAACCTCACCGGGAATACTTTCGCTGTTGCCAAGAACAAATGTCACACGACATGCTGAAGGAAACCGCCCCCCCACGTGGACTTGCACCACTTCATACCGGGATGCGAGCAGGAACATGCTAACAAAATCGATTCCCGCCGTTTGAGCCACGTCGCGACGGGCGTTCGTCGATGGGCCGCCGTGGACCATTCAGATTCACGTCTTAGCGCGTTGGCCGAGCATTTACAAAAACGCTAATAAAGTCACCTGCGGGGTCTTCTCGCCAACAAATCTCCCCGCGGACAGAAGCCTCTCGCGTTCGTCCTTGAGAAATCAGAGTGGAAAAACATCAGTACAGACACCACTGGCGCTATCAACGGGCATTTCAGGATCGCTACCAATGCCGTCACAAGCTCGACTCCATCGCTCTGAAAACTGCAATGATGCAGGCTGCGGATTTGAGTGAACCTCTCACACATCCCCAGGGATAATAGAGACGAAGCTCACCCCCGAGTCATTTGTCGGATTGGAAATAGCCGCTGACTTAAGACGAGGAAAACGGCGCCGCAGCCAACTTGATAACCGCGAATCCAGTACCTGTGTTTACTCGTGTAGCTTGCAATATACCATAGCGTTCCTCCCAGGCTTCAAAAATCTTTGTCTCCCCCTCTCTTGCAGCATCATCCAACACGATGATAGCGTCTGGGGCGAGCTTGCCAGCGAGTGCTTCAATTGCCGGAATTCGAGCATACCCCGCCCCCTTGGATCCATTAGGAGGACCATCGACGATGACAAGGTCTACATCACCTCCAATACTACTAAGGTGCGATTCAAGATCGTACCAATTTACCTTTTTCCCAAAATAACTTTGTTCGTTTAAAGGCGTAACAATCACGTTGGCAATGGCATCGCAGCTACGCTTTCCAAGATGCCTAGTTGTTATTTCCGCCCACTCCGGATCGTGGTCCACCGACAGGAGATTACCACGCCCTGCCTCTTTCAGCCAACTCGCCACACAAAGCGTTGATATACCGGAACCGAATTCTACAACGTTACGAGGCCTGTACGTGTCTAACACATCGATAAGGAGCAAAAGATTGGGAAACGTCATCGACCAAGTCGACGTCGGAATCTGGAGCCCTGGAAATCGTTCACGGACTGCCAACACAGCGTTTACGTCGACCGCTGCTATTGTGGCAGAATCAGTCAAATGCTTACGCGCCAGCAAATCATGTTGCCCGGCACGCAATTCCCACAAAGCGACATTAAATCGCGCGGCGACCATTCCGCATCCGAAAACAAACAATACAAATGCAGCAGTGCACCCCCAAAAAGGCGGCACTACCCCCAATGCAGCAGCAAAAGCGTTGACAATGGAAACGCCAAACACAAAGAATAAAACTATTTTCACAATATACTTTGCAGAAACATGGAAACCTAACGAATCTACTGTCTAGCACGCAAACGCATAATCTTTTGAAGTGACCGTATCCCAGAACCGCTTACGTTCGATTCAGATTCTAGCGATGCATTGTGGGCAACGCGGAATTCACCTAAGGCATTTTCACAATCCCCTTCGGCGCCAATGAACTCCCAAAACTTCATGAAATCCGCGGATGCATTATCGAGACTAAATTCCATCTTACGTGTCTTGTCTAAAAGAAACAGTTCGATGTTGCGATTTACGGTCTCACAGTAGTCGAGTGATACCTCAAATGGACTGTAACCCTCGTCCACGTGGAGCAATACATCTCGCCGATACGCGTCGATAATTCCTCGATCATAGCGTTTCACAAAACTTTGTGCGGTATCAACAAGGTTGCGTTTCAAGTGCACGTACAACGCATTATCGCCAAAGTGGGCATGAAGCCTTCCCAAGCACCAGGAGAGACGGTTATCAGCTTCAATATGTCGATCAGGAAAGTCGAAGCGATCAGCACCTAGCAACCCGCTCCTTGACTCGTGTTCACTTGTGTAGTTGGTAATGTGCTCGCATGCACGGATGAAGGTCATCGATCCGCACCGCCCCGTATTGAGTATAAATACGTTCATAAATCTTTTTATTCTTTGGACCGGCTGCCAGCAAATTGTGATGAAAGTTAATGCACAATAAATGTAAGGATGCACATCTAGCTGCGACTTTGCCGACCTACAACATCTACTGACCACCCGCTAGAAGCGTGATGACATGAATACGTTTTCTAAATCGGCTTCAAGCGAAAGCAAACTTGGGCTCTGCTTGTATCATGCGGCAGATATTATTACGGTTCACAACGATTGTTGCAACGACGCCACTCGCTCTTTGCGATGCACACTCCAGGATGCGTCCTTTTGCTTGTACTCAAGCTTACGCCGTCGACGATAGTAAATGGAGCAATTTCCGATATCAAATCTAATTGCTTACCTTTGCTCGAAATTCCGACTGTCAGCGTATAGTCCCCTGGCGTTAAAGGAAGTCGCTGAACAACCGACAGCACATCATCGGACGATGAAATGTCATTGCCCAAACCAAATGAATCAGTTGAAAAGCAGGTTAGCATTCGCTGACCTCTGATGCTGTCAATGCCGATTCCGATGCGAAAAGATTGTGCAGGCAACTGTTTTTTAAAACGCAGTAGGACCATCAAGTCGGATTCTACCGCGATTGAATGTATCACAGCATGGTCTTTATCGATGATATGTGCCGACCGCAAATAGGCTGCCGACGCAAGTCGTTTCAGCTGCTCGGGTTCATTGTTTTTAATTATACTGTTTCTATATTTTAGCATCACATCGCCAGTGACTCCGACAGACGCAACCTGGCCGCGTCTCACCTCAACAGCGCGATCACATAACGTTTCCACTGCGTCTAAGTTATGACTTACAAAAATCACAGTCCTACCACTCTCGGCCACACTTTGCATCTTCCCCATACATCTTCTTTGGAATTCCGCGTCTCCGACAGCAAGAACTTCGTCGATAATCAAGATTTCAGGCTCAAGATGCGCAGCAACTGCAAAGGCGAGCCTGACCTGCATGCCCGACGAATAGCGTTTTGTCGGCGTGTCGAGGAATTTCTCAACTCCTGAAAAGTCGACGATCTCGTCGAACTTGCGATCGATCTCGCGTTTGGTCATCCCCAAGATCGTACCGTTCATATAGATGTTGTCGCGGCCGGAGAGTTCCGGATGGAAGCCGGTCCCGACCTCTAACAAACTGCTGACACGACCTCGTATCACCGCCCGACCACTTGTCGGCTCGGTGATCCGGCTGAGGATCTTTAACAGAGTGCTTTTGCCTGCTCCGTTGCGGCCAATGATCCCTAAGACATCACCTTCATTGACTTCGAACGAAACGTCTTTCAACGCCCAAAGCGTATCTTCCTGATCATCGTGATCTTCGACTTTGGTCGTGCTGAGCCGTCGCAAACGCTGCAGTTTTTTCAGCGGGGATCGAAGAACTCCCTTCAGGGCGTCTGCCATGGTATCGGGGACCTCTTCCTTTAAACCTAGTCGGTAGGCTTTGGAAAGGTTTTCGACAGAGATGATCGGGCGTGACATGGATTTGTTACAGAAGACGGGAGGTGGGAGAGGGGAGTTGGGAGTGACTAAGCGACGTCGGCGAATATTTTCTCTTTGCTGCGGAAGAATGCCAAACCGCTGATGAACATCAACGTTGCAGAGACAGTGCCAACAGCGATCAGATCCCAAGGCATCGATTGAGTTCCCAGTAGAGCGCTACGGAAACCTTCGATCACGCCCACCATCGGGTTCAGGGCGTAGAGCAAGCGGTATTCTGCTGGCACCAAACTGGTCGGGTAGACGACGGGGGATGCATACATCGCGATCTGGATCACAAATCCCATTCCATGTTTGACATCGCGGTACTGGACCGCAAGCGCAGTCAACCAAATGCTGATCGCCGCCGCCGAAAGGGACATCAACAACACCAACAGCGGCAACATCACGATGCCCATACCGGGCGGATGACGATAGGCAACCATCAGTGCAACCAGCACTAACATCGCGATTGCAAAATCCAACAACTTGGCTGCCACCGCCGACAGCGGCAGCAACAGCCTTGGGAAATAGATCTTCCGTAACATGTTGGCTTCGCTTACCAACGACGCCACGCCATCGTTGACCGCGTTGGAAAAATAGGTCCAAGGAACAAGCGCCGCAAAGCTGAACAGGGCATAAGGGACGCCATCGCTGTCGACCTTCGCCAAGCGGCCAAAGACGATCGTAAAGATGACCATCGAGAAGACCGGTTGAATGATCGCCCATCCGATACCGATCGCGCTTTGGGCGTAACGGACTTTGATTTGCCGCCATATAAGGAAGCGAAACAGATCGCGATAGGCGACCAACTCCTTCCAATCCAACAACTGCAAGCCCTTCCGCCGCTCGATGATCAATTCATATTCGAATCGCTCTTCGTCGTTCGTTTCGTCACCGGAGCCAGTTGATGGAATTTTCTGTGTTGTTTCGATAGTTGATGACATTTTTTAATCGACAATAGCTGGCAATTGAACTCTGTGGCTGATGCGACCTATTCCGGCTACCGCCCGATGGGCGCGGACTTCGTTCCTGTGGGTGACCGCAGCCTACCCTGGAAATCACTTTAAGTTTGCAACAGGTCCAGGGGTTAGATTAGTTGCGGATGGGCGGTCGTATAGAGGGGCGGCGGGATTTCCTACCACTACGACGCGGGATGCTGTTGGTTTGGTGACGATGCTACCGGCGCCAACGATTGTCTGGTCGCCGACGTCGGCCAATACGATCGCTCCTGCGCCGATCCAGCTATCGCGTCCGACGGTCACGCGGACCTGGGTTCCCGGTTGCTGGCGGATCGGGATGTCCAGTCTTGCGGTGCCATGCGTCTGCGGACCACTGGGAATTTGGACTGCGGGGCCCAATAACACGTCCTGCTGCAGCGTCACCAACCCCAGCATGCAGCGAGGCCCGATGTAGACGTTGGCTTCGATCCGTGCTCCCACCTTGGATAACAGGGTGCCAAAACCTATCGTTGCCGAAGCAGAACAATACTCCAAGGCGGTTCGACAAAACGCAACACGCAGATAGCTGCCCAGCGTCCCCGGAAGCCACGCCAATAACTGGGTATGGGTTTCGAGCGATCCGTCGGGACCGACGATCCGGCCGAGGATCTGGTGCGTGATCGCCAGCGGAAGAACGGCAAGCGCTGCGAGCAGGCGGAACGTTGCTTTGATTGCGGGTTTCAAGAGTTGGGAGCGGGGAGGTGGGAGGTGCTAGGGTTGGGGAGTTTTGGTGGGGGCGAGCGATTGGTAGTGTCGGTGGTAGGCTGCGATCGTTTGCTGCAGGTCGAATTTCTCGATCACCCGCGCTCGCGCCGCTGCGCCCATCGCTTGCGTTTGTTTCGGGTTGTCAAACAGTTCCCCGCAGCGGTTGGCCAACGATTCGTGATCGCCTCGCGGGACGAGAAAACCTTCGACGCCTTCGCTTACATGTTCGCCATTCCCCCCGACGTCGGTCACAACGGCAGGGCACTGGCTGGCCATCGCTTCCAACAACGTCAACGATGCCGCTTCGCTAACACTAGTCAGGGTGAACAGATCGACGGCCCGAAGAATGTCCGCCACATCGGATCGGATCCCCCAAAATTCAATCGAATCTGGGAACGTTTGGGACGCGGGGCATGAAGGGGATGAGGTGCGGGCGAGTTGCTGTACAAGCGATTCGATCGATTCGCGTTCGGGGCCGTCGCCGACTAACAGCAACCGGGCGTCGGGCCGCTGTTGATGGACAAGCTGCCAGCCGCGAATCAGCATGGCGTGATCTTTGACGGGATGAAACCGCGCGATACAGGCGGCGTAGGGACGATCGAGATCGAGCCCCAATCGACGCCGCAGGTCGGCTTGTGACGCCTGGTCACCGCGTGGTGGCAACTGCCCAAGGTCGACTCCATTGACCAACGTGACAGCCGCGGAAAAACCTTCGATCTGCTGCAACGCCCGGGTGCTGAAGTCGCAGCAGGCGGTTGTCACGTCGGCATAACGTTGCAACAGCAACCGGTTCGCCCAACGCCGCTTGGGCGAGACGATATCGGGGTAGTGCCGCCCGTGTTCGGTAAACAGAATTTTCACCGGAGCCCGATGTAGCAAGCGGGCCAGGGCAGAGTAGAAAAAGGGTGTGTATTGGTGGGCATGCAGCAGATCGATGCCGCGATTGCGAACTTCCGCAGCCAACCGACGGGGAACGTTGCGATCTAGGCCCGGCCTGCGATCCAAAACGACAACCGGAACACCTGCATCCCGCAGCTGTTGTCCCAATTCCCCCAGAGCATCCAAACAGAAGACCGTCGGTTCGATTTGGTCTTCCAGACGCTCGATGATCTGTTTCACCAACACCTCCGCCCCTGCGACCTGCATCACATGCATCACAAACCCGACGCGGATCGGCGTGGCGCGGCGCCGATCGACTGAGGTCGATGGATGCGAGGAATTTGACGAATTGGAGCTAGGGAGAGACATTGGGCGCAAGGACGAGAACGTCGTTTCCTTCGGGGGGTTGGATTGCCTAGATCTGGCGAGGCGGGATGAGAAGCGGTGGGGCGTTACGGTCGGACACTTAAAGCTGGAACGCCCAGTTGTCCGGAATGAGATAAGCGTTTATTCCGGGGGGGCATATGATCTGTTTGCCGCGGGTCGATCTGGCTGATGACAAGTTTGTGGGGAACCGGACGCTAGCGGCTTGTCGGTTTAATCAGCCGATTGGGCGTTAGCCCCGGTTCCGCTGCCACTAAACCGGGGCTAACGCCCAAACGGCTAATACAAGGAAGCTCGTTGTGACTAAACCGACAAGCTGCTAACGCGTGGCCGCTGATAGGAGCGAACGGGTCCGTTTTCACCGATTCACGATACGTATTACGACGAAGGGGGCGGGCGGCAACAATGGCGAACCGGACGCTAACGCGTGGCGGCTGATGTGCTCGAGCAAAATACGGGTTTGTTTGCAACGGTTCAGGATACGTTTGCCGCCGGTCGCCCGGGTTGCAGCAAGCTATCGAATCCGGCCAGGGTGGCGGGCCAGGTGTAGCGTTGGCAGACCAATTGCCGCGCGTCGCGGGCAATCCTTTCGCACTGCGATCGATCGCGACAAAGGGCGACAACCTGTTGAGCCCATTGGTCGGCAGTCTCGGCGATCCGCAGGTGCTGGCCATCGACGGCGTCGATTCCGGTCGCCGCGTGAGGGGACGCGATCACCGGTTTCCCCATCGCCATCGCCTCGAGGACTTTGTTTTGGATGCCGCGAGCGATCTGTAGCGGTGCAATCACGATATCAGCGGACCGCAGATAGGGTCGCACGTCGGGGACCGCACCGGTGACCAGGACGCCAGGCAATTGGGCGAGCTTGTTGACAGCAGGGCTGGGATGTTTGCCGATGATGTCGAAAGTGATTCCCGGAATCTCCCGTCGCAAACCGCTCCACACATGTTCCAAAAACCACTGCACCGCGGCGACATTGGGCGGGTAATTCATCACCCCAACAAAGGCAAGCTTCGGGTTTTCGCCACGATTAGACCGAGTATCGATCGCGGTGGCGTCGGAGGTTTGTGGGGCGAAATACGTGGTATCGACACCGTTGGGAACGCCATGAATCGCGTGGCCGCCGGAGGCCAGACGAGTTCTCAGCACATCCGCTTCGGCGTCGCTGACCAGGGTGACAGCTTGCGATGTGCGGACCGCTTCGTGTTCCAAACGCCCCACGCGTCGAGCTTCGGTGCGGTAGATCACGCGTTTCCAAAAGTTGGCGTTATCGGCGTAAGCGTGAAATTTCTGGCTGTCGACATCGACCAAGTCGACGACTTTGGGCAGGTTGCACAGCGGCCGCGATCGGACATACCGCAACATGCCGCTGCAGTAGACAAAGACCGAATCAAACGAATCGCTGTCGGCCCAGCGATCGACAGTTTTCGCCAATGCCGACGAATAAAAGAGGCCTGCGGTGAGGGCATCGCCGCGAACCGCCGACGCTCCCGCCCGCAACCACTGGGTCCGTTTCCCCAACGGTGCGATCGCAACGCGATCACAGACCGATTCGAGCCGCTGACGGGCGTCGGGGCAGATCGGTTCGTCGGAAACACAGGCCAGCGAAACGTCGCACTCTTTCGACAGATGCTGCAGAATATTCCACGAACGGATTCGATCGCCGCGATCGGGCGGATAGGGAACGCGATGGGTTAACATCAAGATCCGGCGACGCCGATTCTGCGATGGCGCAGGCTCATCGGCGGCAGCAGAGGAGGCTTTGTTTTCGAAACCGAGTGCGTTCATCGTATTTGAGCGGTGCTGATGGATCTCATGTTTCGATCGAACGAAGCGATTGCGTCTTCGCCACCTCGCTGTCGTTCCATTGCTTCAGGACGTCGCACACGGGGGCGAAACGGAATTTTTGCAAAACGTGTTTCAGCCGCTGTTCGGTGCGACGCAGACCGATGTAATGGCGGAATCGGCTGCGGAATCCGACCCCGGCGATGCGAGGTTGTTCCGGATCGACCTCCCACGGATGAAGATACAGCATCGAAGGGTTTTGGCCGTTTTGAATCGTCCGCATTGCGTACATCGTCATGGCGATCGGGAACATCCGAAAGTATCCGCCGCCAACGGGAATCTTCAGCGGTCCCAGCAGGGCGACCGATGGTGGGATCTCGACGATCGTACCGGCGGCTGTCTGGCGTTCGTGGATCTCTTGTCGGCCATCGGGGACGCCATAGCGATCGTGACGGATCGGGAAGACGCTGCTGTCGACAGTAAAACCTTCTTCCGCCAAGATCTCAAAGGCCCACATCGATTTCGCTGTGATCGAAAAACTAGGAGCCCGGTAGGCGTTGACTGCTTGCCCGGTGGCATCGGCAATCGCCGATCGGCTGTCGCGAATATCGTGGCGAAATTGTTGGGGCGTGAGGTTGTAAACCAGTTGATGCCAATAGCCGTGGGAGGCCAGTTCATGCCCGGCGGCGGCGATCCGTCGCAGGAGTTCGGGATTGCGATGGGCGACCCAGCCGAGAACAAAAAAGGTGCCCCGCACGTTGCAGTCTTCAAACAACTGCAGCAGCCGATCGGTGTTGGCTTCGACACGACTGGGCAACGCTTCCCATTCGCTGCGTTTAATGCGATGTTCGAACCCCGAGACTTGAAAATAGTCTTCGACGTCGACGGTCAGGATGTTGGGATTCAAAGTCGTTTCCGCATCGGGTGCGATGGCGTTAGAAGCATCGGTTGTGTGTTTGGATGAAGTCAATGTCCGGTACTACAGGGATCGTTAAGTGCAGTGACTTTGGCGGCTCAACCGCCACGCGAAGAGCCGATGAAAACTGGGGCTGGCGTAGAATGGATGCTTTTTGCGTCCCGCCCCTCATGCCGCCCAAAGACCTCGACGGACAAGCGGGCTGCTAACGCGGGCGGACAGCGACTGGCGAACCTGGATCGATTCGGGCGACTGTCTGTTCCCAAACTTCGTCGGTGTGTGTCGCGGCCCATTCTTTACGCCGCTGCGATGCTTCCAAAAGCTCTTGCAACGAAACAGTTGGACTGTTGGCGTTGGTGGCGGGCAGGTGCTGCAACAGTTTGGAGCGATCGAGCCCCATGCAATAGGTCAACCATCGGCCGCGGAGAAAACAGACTCGCAACGCGGTCAACAAGATCATCCGCAAGTCGAGCCAAGCGTTTGCGTGATCGATATGCTCCAAATCGAGCGTCTGTTTTCGTTCGACGCTGCGGAGGTCGCTGTCGGGAGGAAGGTTGATCTGTGCCAGACCGGTGATCCCGGGGCGGACGATCAACCGCCGCTCGTATCCCGCGATCTCCTCTCGTAGGAATTCGACGAATTCAGGGCGTTCTGGACGGGGCCCCACCAACGCCATCTCGCCACGCATGACGTTGACCAATTGTGGCAGTTCGTCCAGATGCAGTTTCCGCAGCACGTGGCCAACCGTGGTAACCCTAGGATCGCGATCGGAAGACCATTGTGGGCCATTGGCTTCGGCATCGATCCGCATCGTCCGCAGTTTATAGACCCAAAAGATCTCTCCCCCACGGCCAACACGTTTCTGTTGAAAGATTCCTGGGCCCTTGGAGGTCAGCCGGACGATCGCCCAACAGACAGCAATCAGAGGTGCGGTGAGCACCAATAATCCGGTCCCAACGACCCGCTCCAAACGGTTTTTGCGGATAAAGTAGCGATAGCGGCGATGACGTCGCGGCAGCGCCAGCGGCGGGCTATCGCTTGCCTCATCCAGATAAGCCGCTTCGGGCAAGAGTTCTTCAATTGTCAGCATACCAATCGCCAGTAAACAATGAGGTGGGGCAAACGTTGGAGGTCGATTACAAGCTTTCCGTCGACGCGAAAGCGTGCGCGTCGAGTTCAGGAAGAAAGCTGCGGAGGAAATCTTTCACTGGTGGTTCCTGCCCCATTACTGGCGGGGTCCCGGCAACCTGGATCTTGTACAACCGATCGGTCATCCAGACCCGCGGGTACTCTGCTGCGTACCACTGCGTTCCATCGCTCCATCCGTACCACACATCCAAATGTGGTTGTTCCGCTTCGGTGCGACGGAACTGGACCCGCCACAACTGATCGTTGGGGCGATCTTCGTCGATCGTTTCGGCGACTCGGGTTCCCGCCGGTTCAGTCCCTTGGCTGCTGTAACAGACTTCGGGGGTGTGAACAGCGATCGGGCCGCGCGGGCCAAACATCACGGCAACGTTAACACGATCATCCGTCGATCGCTTTCGGTACTCGTGAACTATCGATCCGTAGCACTGCAGAATCTGTTGCGCCTGGGGATCGAGCTCGGACGTGGAGACACGTTCCCACTGGCCACATGTGGTCGGCAATGTTTGCAAACGATCCCCCACCAATTTCAGATCTGTCTTGGGTTGCCAGCGGCCGTCCAAGAGTCCATGAAAAAGACCGGAGAGGAGAATCAGCGACAGGCAGACGACCAGAGCCACGGTCCGCGACCGCATCTTCAGGCCGGAGGATCCTGCTCCGCCGCCATTTCCATCGGTCCCGGCGATCGGTTCAAGGTCGGTTGTTGTACTTAGTGGTATCGACATCGTGCAAACTAAGGTCGAAGGAAGGAATCAAAGGGTGGAATGGCTGCCGGGCGAAGGTCGCACCGGCGATATTGGCGGGCAAATTGGCGAGTGTTCAGGAAGCCTTGCGGCGTCCGAATTCCTCTTGGATCGCTTCCAAGTCGCGCGATTCGGCTGGGGTTAAGACCGACGATTTAATCGCCCGAATATCCAGTTGGGCCCATTGGGCTCGGGCCGCAACCCTGTCTCCCGACCGCAACAGCGCCATCACGAGATGGAACCTGTATTGTGGGTCGGACGACGTCGCTGTCGCTTCGCGAAGTGTCTGCACCGCCTCGTCGACTTGATCGTTTCGCAGCAACACGAGGCCAAGCGTATCGAGCAGTTCGGGAGACCGCCCGTACAGATCGATCGCTTTGCGAATTCGCGGCAGAGCGTCGACAAAGCGTCCTTGAACCTCCGACAACGCCATCGCCAAGTTATTCAGAATGCGAACATTGTCGGGAGCCAACCTTTCGGCTCGCTCGTACAACGCAACCGCTTCGGCATAACGATGTTGTGACAGACGCAACGTGGCGACCGATTCCATCACTTGGGCGACCGATTTGTAGCGATTGATCGCATCCTCGAGGTAGGCTTCGATTTCGATCGGCACGGTGACGGTGTTGCCGCTGAGGACGATCAGGTCGGCGATCAAGGCCAACGTATTGCCATCCATCGTCTTTTCAAAGTTCGATTTACAAATCTCCAACGCGGTATCGAACTTGCGGCCCCGCGCCAACGCGATGACGTAGGGGCGTAGATATTTGGGATCTTCGTCGTAAGCCTGTTGCAACCAATCGAGGGCTTGTTCATGGAAGCCTAACCGCGAAAGCGTGCGTCCAGCGGCCTCCCAGGCACTCGCTTGCGGCGTCCCTTCGGATCCGATCATCTGTTGCGTCCAGGAGGCAGTCAATTGTTCCACTTTTTTAACGTCGCCATGATGCCGGGCCAAACGCAAACGGATGTCGAGCGCCAACGTCCCGCCTTCGGTCATTTTGTCCAATTGATCCGCCAACGCATCGATCTCACCCGTCTGCTCGGCAGCCAGCAGAAGATCTGCAAAGCGATAAATATCCAACGGCAACGGCTCGGGGCGTCGGACGAGAATTGTGTACAAACGTCGCGATTCGGCAAAGGCCCGCGTCGCTTGGCTTGAATCGTCCTTTTCGGTCGCAATCGCCCAGCGTCGTCGCTCCAACGCGGCAAGCATGCGAACGGCGTCGTCGTGATTGTCTTGATCGTTGCGAATCAATTCCCGCAAGATTTTGTCGGCCTGCTGTTGGCGTTGTTCATCGCCCCGATTGATCAAGATCAATGCGTGCAGCAGTTTGTTTTTAGCCGACAAGGTCTGCTCGGTCCCCAACAACTGGTCGAGCCGTTGCCAAGGAACCTCTCCACCATCTCTCAGCGCGATCGCAAGCGCCAAACGATTGCGAACGTCGACGTGGTCGGGACGAACTCGCAGCGCCGCTTCCAACATCTCGATCGACTTTGCGTCGTTCTTGGCGGCTTTGTAGTAGTCGGACATCGCGATCAAACATTCGGGACTCTCCGGAGCGATCCGCACAGCCTTGGTAAGCGCTGCGAGAGCGGATTGCAGATCGTTGATCTGAAGGTAAGCGAGTCCGACAAACAGCGACCGCGAAGGTTCGGAGATTTTGCTGCTGGCAGCCTGTTGAAGTTCGCGGCTAACTTCGGGACGGCCAAAAAAGGCGTTCTGAAATTGGACTCGCAATTGATAGACCGGCAGGCTGCTGTTCCCCGATTCTTCGAGAGCGTGATCCAGGGCTTCGCTCGCTTCGGCAATCAATGCCTGGCGGGCTTGTGGTTCGTCGGTTGATCTGGCCGCGGCCGACGCGGTTTGAGCCAACAACAACCAGGTCTTGGTTTCGTTTGGATTGCGTTTGGCACTGGCACGAGCGAGGTCGAGCCCCTGGCGGAAGTCGCCCTTCATTTCGGCGATCGCGATCGCTAATTGCGTGACCGTCGAATTGGCTTTCTTCAAGCGTTCGAATCCTTCAAACGCAGCTTCCGCTTCGGCGATTCGATTCGCGGTGGTCAACTGCGAAACCAACAACAACAGACTCGAGACACGCTGATCTCCCCCATCGATCCCGCGACGCAGGGCATCGATCGCTCGATTGGTTTCACCATTTCGCGCGGCGATCAAACCTTCCAGACTGATCCCCAATGCCCAGCGAGGACGCGACACCGCAATTTCTCGCTGCAATTGCGTCGCTTGTTTCAGCAGGGCGTCGCGCTGTGGGTCGTTCGGTTTGGCACGGTCATATTCGTGCAGCAACCGCGATGCGACGGCCAGCCGCCACCAACCTCCCGACGTACCAACTTCATCGCGGAGCACGTTTTCCCAGTGTTCAGGGGATTGCTCTGCAGAAACGGTTGTCGATTTAGTTGGATCGACCGCAGCTCCCGATGGTTTCTGAGATAATGCGAGGCCGTGCAGACGGAAGATGAGATCGGGAGTTGGTTCGATCGCAGCAACGCGAGCCAATAACTCGAACGCCAGGTTCGGCAATGAATTCGCCAAGGCGATATCGGCTGCTTGCTTCAAGCTGACAACGGCGTCGGCAGGCTTTTCAGATGCATGCTGAGTCAATGTTGCGATAGCGGGTTTCGCGTTGCCCTGCATCGCCAACAGGGATGCTTTCGTTTGGCAGTAGACAAGCGAATCCTCCCCTGCCAGATCGGCGAGGGTTTCAAGTTTCTGACGCGATTGGTCCAATTTGTTGTCAGTTGCAAGACTGAGCACCGCCACCGACTGCAGTTCAGCGCTATTGGGATACCGTTTCAGCAACTGTTCCAATCGTTCGTGGGGTCCCAATTGGCTCGAACCATCGTCGGCGGCCGGCATCGCAAGAGCCAGAATCTCCGACTGAATCGTCAACCGTTGACGCTCTTCGGATCGATCGTCACCCAGCTGGGCAATGGCGAGCTTTGCTTTTTCGAGCGTTTGAACCGCCGCAGCGTAATCGCGTTCACTGGCGGATCGTTTCGTTTGCTGGCGGACAATCGCTTGGGCCTGTTCCAACAAAATCGCAGCGGAACTGACTTCGGTGCCACGCCATTGTTGGATAGACCGATCGGTATTGCCAGCTTTGCCCCACGCGCGTGCCGCGGCGATTCGGTACTGCCCCGCGGACGGCATCAGATTGCTCGCCTGTTCAAACGCGGCGGCGGCGAGATCCCACGACTTGGCTTGCTCGTAAGCCGCACCAAGCAATCCCAGGGCGGCGACACGATCGGTGAGGGCTGCCGGGGCTTGAGAATCGACAGCTTTCTTCAGGAAGCCAATCGCTTCGGACGTCTGACGTTGCCGGAATGCCAATTCTCCGTTCAGGTAGATTGCCACCCAACGCGCCGCGTCGAGCGCGTTCTCACGCTGCTTGCGTTCTACGGCAGTGAGCCTAGCGCCGGAGGAGCCCGTTAGCGCCAATGTGAGTCGATTTGTCACGGCGGCAAGTTCGTCGACAACATCCTGTGCCTCGCCCAAGTCACCAGTCGAAACAACTGTTCTTGCCAGGGCCAAATGAAGCGTTAGCGATTCGTCTCCCAACCGCTCGATCCCGGCGCGCCATACTTCCCAAGCCTGCTCGGGCTGCGTCGCCTCCCAATACAGTGTTCCACGCGTTAGGTAGACGGCCTCAATCGCTTGAGGTCCCACCGACAACGATTCCAACTCAAGCAACTGATCCAGAACCTTCGCCACGTCAGCGATCTTTTCTGGCGTGGGATCGTCGCCTAGATCGGCAAGAGCCGCCTGATACACGATTTGGAAATCCCAAACTGCATTTGTATTCGGGGCGGACGACGACGTCGCGAGCGAGTCGTCGCCAGCGGAAGCGGCGAGCGTCTGCAAACGCTGCAACGCGGAAGCGTGAACGTCGTCCAATAGTGTTGATGCCTGATCGGGGTTCGTCGATTGCAGATGGCGATAGACCGTCCACATCGCCTGTCCATCGTCTCGTTTTTGCCGCAAATTGGCCAGGACTTCAGCGCCGATCGCCTGCGGATTTCCGTTGACATCGGTTGCTGCAAACGCCCCTTCCGGTTCAGTGGTGCACAGTTCCAGTAGCGCGGCGGCCAACGGGATCTCGTCGCGGTTGGCAATCCATGCTGTATAGACTACGGAGCCCAAAGGTTGTTGAGCTAGCCATTCCCAAAAACCGGTTTCGCGGTTGAACTTTTCGGGCTCCAGTTTCTCTTTCCCCGCTTGGCCTTGCGACAGGATCAATCGAGTTGTTGCCAGCCCGAGAAGCATCTCAGGATCATCCTGGGCTGCGGAAAGCTCGATGATTCGCTTTTGGGTCTCGCTGGCATAACGCGGGCCATATTCCAGCAGGCGGGTGATCAGCTTCCGCTCCAGAGCGTTTCGCTCCTCTCCCGGCGAATCGTCCAACGCGATGACAGCGTTGCGCAGATGGCGGATGGCGCCGTCGATCCGCGAATAGCGTTCTGCCGGTTGCAGATCGCTGGCATCGGCTGATTTGTCGGCGGCGTTTGCAAGCTGAATCGCAATCTGCGTATCGGCCGGGTGAAGCATCCGCAACTGGTCGAGCCAACGGAGCTGTTGGTCCCAATCCTCTGCTTCGGCCGCAGCATCGGCTTTCTGTTGAACCGACTCGGCGAGCTGTCCCGATTGCATCCAATAGATGCCCCCGAACAACACCGCCGCGATCGCAGCAACACCCAATGTCAGCAACAAGAAGCGCAGGTCGACTTCCCAACGAACGCTTCGTTCGGCCCGTTTGGTTGTCGATTCAATAGTTACGGAATTCATATTCAACGTTTTTTACGCAAGCGATGACAAATGGAACACCAAAACGCCTGGTTAGGCCGTGGACTGTTACGCGTTTGTGCTTTGGCAAATCAGCCAGCACGCACTAGCAGCTTGTCGATTTAATCAGCCGATTGGGCGTTAGCCCCGGTTCCGCTGCCAATAAACAGGGGCTAACGCCCAAACGGCTAATGCAAGGAAGCTCGTTGTGACTAAACCGACAAGCTGCTAGCGTCCGGTTATCCAAGAGCCCCCGACACTAGCGCGTGCCGGTTGATACCTCAAATGAAACAGTGCTCTGCCCTTGTGATCAGGCGTGCTCGATTGTCTGCGGTTCGGGTTGAGCGGTGAAATAGCGGTAATCGCCATACCGGTAGGCATACTGGCTGCTGGGCACACCGCTGAACACGGTGCCCGCGACGTTAGCCCCCGCCGCTTCCAAACGTCGGCTGGTCCGGACCACCGAATCGGTGCGACTGACGTCGCGCATCACGCATACCAACGTCGCGTCGGTTTCCGAAGCAATTGCCAAGGTTTCTCCGGCGGCCAAAACCGGAGCGGTGTCGAAGATGACGAAACCATATTTTTCGAGCGCTTGATCCAACAAGTCGCGGATCGACGATGCATTGACTAAGCGATGTGGGCTCTGATGCATTTTCCCGGCGGGGAGGACGTGAACAAAGTCGCCCAGGCTGGTGTCGACGGCATCCTTTAATTCAACGTCACCCGAGAGGACTTTCGACAACCCTGGGCCGAGATCGAGCCCAAAGATTGCGTGTTGATCGGGGCTGCGAAGGTCGCCATCGATCAGCAAAACGGTTTTCCCCGACGCCTTTGCGACGGAGATTGCCAACTGCGATGCAACACTGCTTTTCCCCTCTCCCGACATGCTGCTGGCGATGGTCAGCGAACGGACCCCGATCGTATCCTTCGACATCATCAGATTCGCTCGCAGCGTATCGATACTCTCTTCGAAGACGCGCCGCCCTTTCCGCGAACCAAACTTCGGTGGCAGTTTGGCCACCTCGCCGATGATGGGAGCCATCACCTTGGATTCCAGGTTGGACGCATCGCAGATCTTCTGCGAACGCAGCTCCCACAACAGGCCAAACAAGAATGGAATCATAAACGCGCCTCCGGCAGCGACGATCATCTTTTTCGTCGGCATCGGTTCGACCGGATTCAATGGCGGTGTGGCCTGCGCCAAGGTATGCAAGCCGCTGCCACGACGGCGTTCGGTGCGAATCGCCGCCAATCTCTGATTCAATTGACCAAGGATCCCTGCGGCGATCTCGCGATCTTCGGTCGCGAATCGCAGGTCGGCCGCTTTGCCACCACGCTGTTCCAAACGCGCTTTCTCGATATCGTATTCCTGTTGAATAATCGCCCGTCGCGCTTTCAGATCAACCAGCTGTTGATTGATCGATTCACGCAGGGCTAGCGCGGCCGTTTTTTTCTCGGCAAGTCCCTCTTGATAGTCACGTTCTGCGTCGCGACGCAGCCGTTCGGTGACCGCTTGCGGCGCCCGTTGTCGCGCGTCAGCCAAAGCGTTGTCGAGTTCGCGTTGCTGTTCGGCCGCTCTCTCGACTAACTCTTTGTGATATTCCTGTCGCAGCGGTGCCAATCCGCGATCCTCGAGGTTTCGCACCCGCGATTGCCGTTCGGCAAGCAACCTTCGGTTGGTAACAACACTTGGATCGGACTCCACAAACTGGTCGATCTCTTCCGGATAAGGCGCCCGAACTTTGGATGGATCGAGATCGCTTTTCGCTGAGCTTTCGCCAATCGCCGTGTTCATCGCGACTTTCGCTTCGAGAATCGATTCTTCGACGATCAGGTTGGAAAGATTGGACCGAAGCGATGCAAGAACAGAGAGATCGTTTTCGAGGCCCTCCACTCGGTGGGTCGGGTCGTAACCTATTACCATCTTGCTCAAGTCTCGCACCCGTTCTCCATGCACCTGGACTTCATTTTTCCACTGATCGATCGATGGCGTCAGCCAGCTCTCCAAATTCGAAACACGGTCGTTATCTAAACGGTCACGAATCGTAAGAAACGAGTCGGTGATCTTGTTGCAGATCGTGGCTGCGGCAACGGGATCTTTGTGTTGAAACTCAATCGATAACAATGTAGAGGAACCCACATTGGACACCCCAACGGCTCCCCGAATCTGCCCAAGTGATAAGGGCGTCTCAGAGTCGTAAAATGCCTGCACTTCGGGGTCGTTTTTCACTTCGTCGAGAACTAATGCGTTGGTGACCAACGGCCGCTCGCTCGCGACAAGATTTCGCGGTGTCGGCATCACTCCCTTAAATACGACGTAATCTTGATTGACTTCCAACAGGTGCGTCGCTTTGTAGACAGGCACAAAAGTACTGAAGACAGCAAACGCCGCTGCGGCTGCGAGAGCGAGCCCGATCGGGGTTGCCCAAACCCAACAATGCCTGACGGTCACCCACAACAACTTGGGATCCAATTCGGTCGAACCGCTTGGCGCTGGGCGAGTTGCGTGAGCCGATGGCCGACCGTTGTTACCGATTGGCAAACCGGCGCGATGCGATGAAGGGGGTTTATTTTGCATGCTCAATTTCCTACGACGAAACGCTACGAAATCTTAATTTGACGGAGAAGATGTTTGATTGAAGCTGGCGTCGACTAGCGATGCAGCCGATTGGTTGTGGACGACAGTAAGGAGACTTCACGCAGGTGGACACCAGCGTGCAATGTGAATAAAGGTGATCGAGAGTGTTGATATAGAACGCTCGAGCGAGGGGACGGTTGAAGGCTTCCGTGATCTTGTGCCACGGATTGCATGGTGTGGATCATGGCTAGACCGCCTGCGGATTTTGCTGTAGACGTTCGACTGGATTGTAGACCTGAACCGGACGGTACAATCGCTGCCAGTAAACGATTACCAACCACATCAAAAATGCTGCGGCGGGAATCATCAGGTAGCCCATCCAATCGTGGATCGTTTTATGCGCCTCGGGTGAGTCAAACCACTGGTAAAGAATACAAGTGATCGTAATCCGCAAAGCGTTCACCAAGATCGCCATCGGAGCGGCCGCCAACATCAGGACAACGCGATCGATCCAACTGCGGTTGACGGTTACCGCCCAGAAGTACGCGATCGCAAAAACACCGACAAAGATCCGCAATCCCGAGCAAGCCTGTTCGATCATAAAACGCGATTCGCCGATCCAAAGCGTATGCCCTTCGGCGATCGCCGGCAGCCCAAGGATCCGCAGCATCGTCGTGCTCAACACGGTCGCCATCCCTTGCAGCTTCCAACTGAGCATCGTTTCAGCTCGGTAGGGAAGCGGCACCAAGACGACAAGAAAGATGATCGCGGGAGCGGCCCAACGGGTTGCTTTCCAACCGAACAACAGCCATGAGACCCCGGCAACCATCGGTACAAGCGACCAACCATCCATGAAATCCATGTAGGCCAACCGCCCCGCCACTCGCATGACAACCGCGATCCCAATCAACCACAACCCTCGCCAATCGACGCCACGGCGAATGCCCGGGAAGCTTTCCCAGCGAAGCCACAGCAACACGCCCGCGAGCGGACCCCCTAGATATCCATGGGAGTAATCTGGTTCATTGCGCCACGTCTGTTCCAGCCAAAGAAACGTCGGATAATACGCGAAACAGACCCCAGCAATCAGAACCACCGTCCAGGCCCACAACGCTCGCGAATTCCACGTGGGAGGAACGGTAAGCTGGAGCGTCTCATCGGCTTTAGCTCTCCGGCCGCGGCTAGAAGACCGCTGCCTAACGCCCCGCTTCCCTTTGCCTTCCGGGGCTTTCTCCCCCGGTTTCGCGGCATTGGATTTCTGGGGGTAGCGCGACAGGGCAGCCCTGTCTATCTTGTTGACGGTTCGGCGTTTGTTCCTGCCCAAGAAAACCACCAATGTGTGTAAAGTGTTACGAACACACGACTTACGAAACCCAACGCGTTCGATATCGGCGCAGACTTCGTGCTCGTGGGTGACCGATTTTCAACGGTCACTTCTGTCTAATTTCAACCGTCACAGCCTCTCGTTCAGCTTGTGAACGCCCAGCTGGCGGGAATTTTTGGGAGATGTGAACTCGCAAAGTGTTTGCAAATTCGCCCAAGGAATCCGCCCCATCAGTGGCCCAGTGACCGGGGGTGTGTGATCCTGCCCTAGACAGGTATGCTAGACAGTACCTGTGGGGCAGTCAACGAACTGTAAGTTGGAATTTGATCTTTACTTTTCTAACTTCCGATTACGCACCCGGCCAACACATTTAAGGGAGGTTCGTTCGCCGCAGAGCATTTATGCTTATGTGGCGGATTCGGAGGCAAGATTCCGCTGTGCCGAGCCGTTGGCCTGGAGCTTGTTAAAGAAGCCGCGTGGAACAGGGCAGCAATCGCCCTCAATGAATGTAGATGCCTTGGGCAGACTTTGCGGATTGGCGAAACAAAACAGCCACGCCTCCACGAGCGGATGATTAGATTGGTTGTAAAACTTGGACGGGCAAGAAATCGATGGGGCGATGATTGCGGCAGCGGGAGTCGAAGTGCGCGGACGTACCCAAAGTATCGATTGGAGAGAACCTGTCCGCGCCCTGATGGCACTGGGGCTTGTCGGCACCATCGTTGGTTCTGCGTGGGCGTACGGTGGTGGTTATCTAAGCACGCGGTTCCATGTCTGCCTTGCGATCTTAGTGACTGCGCCACTGGGGGTCCTGCTGACGATTCGCAGACATGACGATCGCAGACAAACGAACTGGATCGTCGTCGCGACAGCTCTGGTTTGGATTGCCGGTTTTGCGCAAACGCTTCCGTTGCCCGAGTCATTCATCGATTGGATTCAACCCAGCGCGACTGAAGTCACTCGCAAGTGGTTGCCAGAGGCGATCGTTTCTGAAGCAAGCGACATCCAGCCCGGGCAGACTCTCAGCATCGCGGCCACCTATACCAAGATGGCACTCGCGGTACCGGCAACGTTTGGGATCGTCTGCTGGTTGGCGTCGCTCGTGTTTTCCGATCGGCGGTGGGGGCGATTTTTCTTGGCAAGCATTGCCGTTGCTGGCGGGACGTTCTCATTTTTTGGATTGGCAGATGCGATCCGGCTGGGACGCGACGAAGCTGTCGAGCTGCGGCAACGTTTGATTATCTCGCCGGTCGGCGCAGACGATCCGTTTGGTCCGTTTGTCAACAACAACAATGCTGCAGGTTTTCTAAACATCGCCGTCGGTTGCACGATCGGCTTGTTAGCTCTAAATCGTCGCCGCTTGCCGACGTCCCCGCCCCTTTCAGCGGTGCGACAAAATCGGTCCTCCAATACGGGCCATGCTGGCGCGACGGACTATCGACGTTTCATCCAGGTACTGTTGGCGATCACTCTACTGTTGAACATTGCCGGTGTGATGGGCAGCGCGTCGCGAGGTGGTTTCCTGGGCTTGATGGCTGGTGGGCTAGCGATTTTCGCGTTGCGTCTACGAACCACACCGCCCGCCCGCACCGTTTTGATCGTCGCAGTTCTCTTGGCGGCTTCGGTTGGGTTGCTTGAAGTCTTAGGGCTGCGAGCGATCTTCGCAGCTCGCCTGGAAACCCTTTACCAAGGAACCGCGTTGGAAGACCCGCGGATCGATCACTGGAGCGATTCGCTCAACGCAATATGGCACTTCCTCCCACTCGGGGCCGGCTTAGGCACCTATCGATTTGCATACCTCCCATTCCAGCACTCGGGCGGCCCGCGATGGTTCGTCAACGCCGATGGGATGCCGATCGAATGGTTGCTCGAAGGTGGGCTTTGGTTGCTGCCAATCATTGCTGGCTGTATCTGGTGGTTGGTCCGACGCAGTGGACAATTGCGGTCCCATCTCGATTCGCTCGGCCCCAAAGATGCAATTTTCGCCGATGGAATGCTGACTGCCGCGAGGTTTGTCCTCCCCGCGATGCTGGTCAGCCAATTGTTCGACTACGGAATCTTGCAGCCTTCACTGCTGTTGAGTGTTGCGTGCATCGGCGGTGCCCTGATCGGAATCGCAAATCGTGTCGCCAATACGCATCGTTTGAATGACCTACCGATGGACGCGGTTCGATCGGAGACAACCTCCCAACCAATGATTGCCGGCAACCAACGATCCGACAGGCCAATCGGAAAGGCTGATAGCGCGTTTCTTCGTGCAGAAACGCGATTTGCCCAACCGCTCGCCTTGATTATGCTATTCGCTGGGCTGTCGCTTGCGACGTTGGCATTGTCTCGCGGCAGCGCAATAGAAAAGATTCGATTGCAACGCGATGCGTATCGGAACCAATCCCTACTGGAATTCCCAGATCTTGAAGGGAAGATTGCTGCGGTTGAACGCGTCTTGCTGAAACAACCCGATCACTCCGAAGCGCACCTATTAATGGCCCGGCTGCTGATCGATCAACAGCGACAGATCGGTGCTAGTTATTTGGTCGCCAATAATTTGGTTCCTGCCGACAAGGTCGCCAGCTGGGTCTCGCCACGCACAGTGCGACGGGCTTATTACGCGAGGGCGTCGGAGCCGAATAATTCGCTACACGACTTGCTGATGCCTACCCAAGATATATCTCAATGGAAGCGTGCCCGAGAGCATGCGATCGCAGCACTCTACCATTGCCAGCTGGACGACCGCCCGCGGCTACTTTTAATCGAACTGGACATGTTAAGCGAACAGCCCCAACTGACCACGCCCGTATTGATCCAACAAGCACGGATCCTACGCAACCGAACGCCACGAGTGATGCAACACCTCGACCGACTCGAATCGATTCGGATCGTCCCGAGCCCCGGGACGCCGGTTGAGATGACAGAATGAAGCCCCCCGCGATGGCTAACATTCCATTTACACAACACCAAGACACAAACTCCAACCGCGATGGCGATTCGATCTGCAAGATGAATCACGCTCGATTGGCCAAAGGCATATTTTGAGGAACTTTCGATGAGTGACACCGTTGCAACACCGAAGCTGTTGATCTTTTTCGCTTGGAGCTTTCTGGGGACAACTCTCGGGCTTGGGACCGCATATTTCAACTACGTTCGCGAGCGTCCCAGCTTTGAATCGACAGCGATCGTAGCGATCCGTGATCTTGGAGCGGACAAGAGCGTCACACCCGAGTCGCCCACGGAGCCTCAATCCAGTTCATCGGTCGCAGCCCCCTTGGGCTCAGAGCGTCCCGAGGGGATCGTCGCCGAAGGACTGGCGATCCTCAGCGAACCGGTCGTCAAGATGGCAATTGCCGAGAAAGGTGTCAGGGACGCAGGCGTGGCGAATTTCATCCGACGCCACGATTTGCAAGTCGAATACATCGACAGTTCGCCCAAACAGGGACAAATGTTCTCGATCCGAGGACGAGGCGAAACTCCATCGGCAGCTGCGGAAGTTGTTGCATCGGTAGTTAATGCATACCGCGGCTACGTTTCCAAGGATGACGGATCGGAATCATGGCAACAAGCACTCGCACAGTTCTCCGAGACTCACGCAGTTGTCAATTCACGGATCGAGAAATTGGAACAGCAACTGGAAGCGCTGTCGTTACCGGCCGACGCCTCCCTTCTCAATGGGAGCGTGGTTTCGCGAGCGGCAACACAGGTCGATTCACTGCGATCGGAAGCGGAGCAAGTCGCGAACCAGAAATCGGCAGCGGAGACCAAATTACAGAAAGTGGAATTGCTGCTGGCCGCCGATGCCCCCGACACTAACTACCAGGACATTTTAACGACACTTAATATCACACAAATCCCCCGTTCCCAGCCCCAACCTGCAGCGGTAGAAAGCCCTGAAATGAAACAAGCCGCGGCGGAGCAGCGGGCTGCAGAGATTGAACAGGCCCGGCAGCAACGCATCGCGTTAACCGAACAAGTGCAACGCGAATTAATACCGCTGGAGCAGGAATTAGATCTTCTGCTATTGAACGTTGGTACCGAACATCCCAAGGCGAAAGGGTTGCGAAAACAAATCGCTCTCGTGCGGGCGAAATTGACGCAATTGCCGCCAATTCCCGCTCCGCTCGAAACGCCCCCCAACCCGTTCGACCAACGCATCACCCCGCCAAGCGATCCGGCCGAAACCAGCGAGCAAAGAGAAACGCTTCAAAAAAAGATCACTACCAAGCTGGCGGCGCTTCGAGTCGAGATTCAACGACTAGACGCCCGTTACAAGACGATTGAAATCGAGCTCGATAAAGCGGCCAAGGAATTTACCAGCCAACAGCAGACGCTGCAGGAAGAGCAGCGTCTGAGAGAGGCATTAAGTCAGCAATATCTGCTCGCCGATCAGATCACCCGCACGCTGGCTGCAGTCCCCGACCTTGCTTCCGATCATCCCAAAGAGGTCACGGTCGTGCGGCCTGCGGAGCGCGGTACCCAAGTCGCCCCCAACCTTGGAATGCATCTTGCTGCTGGCGGTGGCTTAGGGTGTCTGTCGGGAATGATGCTGGTGGGGTTGGTTCTCGTGACGACTCAACAGGATCGCTCCGAGACCATCGGTTAGATCAGGATTGGACAAGCGGGACATCGTTAATTAAGGTCGTTGCGGCGGAGGCGGACGGTCTCATCAAAATCATTTCAAATAAAACCATCCTCCCAGTCACATCCCCACCCCACATCTACTATACTCGGTGCGGCAGGGCTGTTGAGTCTCAACAAAGCCGATGGTGCATACTGCGATAAACCAGGCAACGGCAGCGGTTTTGCTCGTGTCGAGTTCGACATGAAAAACCAAGCTGGTGCTTCGCAGTTGCAGCCGTAATTCGAAGAACGGCTTGGGGTTGGCTCGCTTTAACTCTGGCCTTTTCCTGGCACTCGATCTCCCACTTGATACTTTCAGGACCACGTTATGATCATGCACAAAATCCTGCTTGCGGCCAGCGTTGCTGCGGTCAGCATTCCAGTAATCGGCCGATCGATCAACGCCCAAGACGCGGTACTGCCCGACCCTGTACCTGTACCTGTACCTGCCGAAGCGTATGCCGAGGGTAGCGTTCCCTACGACTTTTTCGCGTTTGCGGACGCCGGCGTGTTGCGACTTCAAATCGTCGATTTACAAAGCAGCAGCCGAGTCTCAGTCTCGGGGCTAAACGCCAAGTTGATCGCGTTTGACGGAAAGTCGATGACGGCTCCCGTCACTCCCGACGGCGCTGTCGAGTTCCGTGGGGTACGTCCGGGAACGCACAGTGTTCTATTTGCTGGTCCGGGAAAGTTTGCCGCCATCGCGATTTACGTTCGCAATCGCGATCAGCAGACCGGACTGATCGAACCGTTGTATATTCCAACCATCGCGGTCTCAAGCGATCTCGAAATTCGCAATTTCACGAATTACCTGGCGTATGCCAAACAACAGTTCAAATACGACGACCGAAGCCAATTCGCTCATACGCCGATGCGGGCGAAGAGTTTCTACATGGCCCAATTACAGGCTGACGGTCTATTGATGGGGCGTGTTTACGCGGTTTCAGATCAGACACGGGAACTCAATCGCACCACCCAGATCAATATCTATCAACGGGGACGCAAACTGCAGACCGTCGTTTCGGACTCATCGGGTGGGTTTACTGTTGCCGGCCTAGAGCCCGGCGTTTACGACGTCGTTTCGAATGGATGGTTGGGTTATTCAGCCTTCTCATTCCAACTGCTCCCGGCTCAATCTGCAGCTTCCGCCGTGAAGTTCCGCAAAACCGCATTCCGAGCGGCCAACAACAGTGCACAGGCTGCGGGCCCAACGCTTGAAATCCTGTTGATTCCAGGCCCCATGCGTCAGTTTCTTCAACAATCCGTCGATTCGAATGACAATCAAAATGGCGAAGCTGGTAACACAGCAGCTGCACCGGGAGCGGCTGGTGGCTCATCAGCCGGATCGGGTGGCGGCGGATCGGGCGGAGGCGGCAGTGGTGGCGGAGGCGCGGCAGCGGGGTTGGCTGCACTGGGAGCTGCGGCCGCGGCGGCTGCAAGTGGTGGCGACGGCGGCGCTTCGATGAGCGACACAACCGCCAGCTCGACCGATCAATCGACAACGACCACGTCGGGCAATTGACATCTCATCAACAACACGAGTTCTTCACCAGCCCGACTTGGTGCCCCGCTGGTCCAGGGGATTGGATGACTGGGTGCCTGAAGCAGCCGAAACCTGCGTGAAAGCTTGACCGATCGCAGCGATGGCGTCACGATAGATGGCGGAGTGGTCGCCGGTTCTGCTGGCGACTGGCTCCGCTGGACCGCTTCTCTTCTCTACCGTAAGGCCAGGTCATGTCACGACGTCGATACGCAGCATTGCTGCTGGCAGCAATCGCTTGCCTCTTTCCGCTGGCCAATCTAGGATCCGCTCAGTCGCCGACCGATCGCGTCGCGCGACACCTGGCTGCTGGCGAGTTCGCTGCTGCAAAACAGGTCGCGATGTCGCTGCCGATAGAGAATCGAGCCAGCCTGCTAGCTCAAGTTGCCCACGGACAAGCTGCTACCGGCAGTCCGACCGCCGCGGCCAGCAGCCTGCTGGCGACCAACGGTCTCAGCGGTTCGACAGCTCCGATGGGAATACCCGACGCAGGAATGGCCGGCGGCGGCGCGATCGCCGACTTCGATTCGTTGATGGAGCTGATCCAAACAACCGTCGTCCCCGACACCTGGGAAGCGTTAGGTGGCCCGAGCACGATGAGCCCCTACCCGGCGGGCGTGTTGGTAGATCCCAACGGCTTGATTCGGGACGTCGCGGCGAGCGCGGACGCCGATCAATTGAGGCTGCTGCGATCGCAGAGCTTGCAACAAACCGCGTTGCCCCAACGCGACTGGCTGACAAAATCACCGCTCCGCAAAGTCTCGCTGAATCGGCTGCAACACGAACTCGCTCGACAACTGATCAGCGGTCGATCGCTCGATTCAGCGATCCACAACTTGGCGGGACTGAGCACGATCCAGTACGTCTTCCTCAGCGAAGCGGGCGACGACGTGATCCTGGCCGGGCCGGTCGGCGGGATTCGCCTGGATGCCGACCAACAACCTATCGACATCGAAACGGGACGAGTCCCGCTGCGGATCGATCTGCTGGGGATGGCATTGGGCGCTGCCGAGCAACGCCAGCCGTTTGGGTGCACGATCGAACCGACGCCCGAAGGAATCGTTCGCTCGCAACAAGTAACCGCCGATATTCAATCGGGGAACCTGGCCGCGGCGGCGGCAAGCCCGAAGCTGAAGGAAGCTCTGGGACTACAAAACATCCGCGTCTTCGGAACCGCTGACGACACGCCGATGGCGATGCTGATGATCCAAGCCGACCGGCACATGAAGATGCTTGCGTTGGGAACCCAACCGATGCCGCGAGGCGTCGCTAACTACATGGAGATCGTCGAAGCGACACTCGACCAAGGCCCGCTGACCGGAAGCTTCTTGCGGATGTGGTTCGCTCCACAACCTCTGGACGTCCGCTGCGACTCGCAAAAGCAAGCGTTTGAACTGTCGGGACTCCCGCTGCAATTGATCACCGAACAACAGGCGGCCGACGCTCAAGGCGAACGGTTTGCCGTTGCGGCCGATCCACGAGCCCAGCAGTTCGCCGAGACCTTCAATCGTCACTTCGTCGATATCGCGCGGCAGTATCCGCTGCACGATCGCCTGCGTGGCTTGTACGATCTAACCGCAATCGCGCAGTTGCTTCATCAACAGATGCCAGCCGAACAACGAATGGCTGCGACCGGCCTACTGGCTCACCCCGATCAATGGATGCAGGCTGGTGCCCCGCCGGCGCGACAGACCGAATCGCTTGTCGTGCACCGACGCTTCCGAAAAGGAAAGACGATTCATTCGGTTGTTGTCGCCAGCGGCGGCGTCCTGTTAGAACCAGGCGAGCCGTTAACGCGCGAGCCAGTCGTCTATGCATCGCTGGCGAACTTATCGTCACAGCAAGCGAAACACCCGGTTCGCCAAGACCACTGGTGGTGGGACTAACACGCCGCCGTTGCCCTTTCCGTCGACAAAGTTTTTCGGTTGCGATCGAGACCACGCAACCTGCCACTGCCAAGCCGCCGTAGCGACTTAATAACGCGGCACCGAGCTATCGATCTGTTGCGACCAAACGTCGATTCCGCCAGCCATGTTTTGCACGCGTGGAAAACCGTTGGCCAACAGGATCTGCGTCAACCGCATGCTGCGTCCGCCGTGGTGACAGTGGACGATGATATGGCGGTCGCGATGGGCTTCCAGCTCCGCTCCCTTTTCCTGCAGCTCGCTGAGCGGAATCAGGATCGAACCGTCGATCTTGGCGACCTGGTACTCATCGGCTTCGCGGCAATCGATCAAAACAAAATCGGCGTTCTGATCAAGCATCGACTTCACGGTCGCGACGTCAACTTCGATTGGCAGGGCTTCGTGTTCGGGAGACTGCATCAGTAAGAGACCCAATGTGGTTTGCGGAGGTTATGGTGGATCGCGAACCGGCGATCACCGGTTCGCTGCGGCGACCATGATCGCACACTGGGCCAAAACCGATCAAGCGGCGTCTTCCTTCTTGAACGGAACAACATCGGGTTTGTTGGCGACGTCGGACATCTGCCCGATCTCGCGACGCATCTCGCGGATCTGCGCGGTGCTCGCATGCAGCCGGTTCTCCAATTCGCGAACCTGTTCCTGAGCCTTCGCGTTGGCATCCAAGCTGGCATCGTATTCGTCGCTGATCCGCTTCAGATGCCCCTTCGCCTCGTGCAACTGGGCTCGCAAATCCTGCATCTGCAGCTCCAACTGCTCTCGCAATTCGGCATCCGCCTTCATGCGGTTTGTCAGTTCAACCTGACGTTCCAATTGATCGTTCGTCTTGGCCTGTTCCTGAGCGGCTTTGGCCAGTTCTTTCTGAGCCCGAGTTTGCTCGCGCTGCAATTCGGCGATCGTCTGCGACTGCTTGTCGACATCGCGTTGCAACACGTTGTGTTGATCTCGCAGCGCGTGGCTGGCGTCGATCGCCCGATCGCGTTGCAGCTCCGCCTGTTCCAATTGGTCCGACTTGACACTGAACTCCGCCTGCATCGCCTCCAACCGACTCTGGATCAGATCCAAGTCTTCGCAGCGCTCGTGCAGCGTTTCGTTCTCCGCCAACAGCGCGGTGCTCGCTTTGCGTAGCTTATCGTTTTGCGACAGCTCATCCGCCAACTTGCTCGACACGTCCTCCAGCTTCTGTTGCAACTGCTGCAAGACCTTCAGTTCGGCAACCAATTCCCGGTGCTCTTGCTTCTGCTTCGCGACGACTTCCTCGAGCGTTTCGTTATCGTCTCGCTCCTCCATCAAATCGGCTTGCACCGTCGCCAGCTGAGCCTGCGTCTTGGCCAAGTCCTTTTGCAGCGGTTTGATCTGCTTCAATTGCTCGGTCAGCGATTGGTTGTGCGTTTGATGTTGCGCGACCGAATCGGTCAAGCGATCGATCGTCGCTCGCTGCGTGCGGATCTCTTCTTGAGCCTTATCCAGATCGATTTTACTCTGCCCCAAGATCTCCAATTCGCTAGTCAAGGCGTCGTTCTTCTGCTGCCGCGCATCGAGCGAACGTCGCAGTTCGGCACACGTCTGCGTCTGCTTGTGCAGGTCGGCGGTCGTTTCGATCAATTGCTGCTTCAATTGACGCAGCGATTCGAGCTCTTCGTTGAGGTTTTCATTCTGAGCCTGCAGCCGCTGCAACGCGTCGTTGGCCTTGCGGTTTTCCAAACGCTCGGTCCCCAGTTCGCGGGTAGCCGCTTCCAGTTCAACGCGAGTTTTCTGCAAGTCGTCCAACGCGGTTCGGACGTCGGCAAGATCATCCAACTGAGCCGAGAGGCCCGAGATCTCTTGCTGCTTCTGCTGCAAAGTCCCCGCCAGGGCTTGGTTCTTCTCTACCTGAGCCTTCAATTGATCAGCGTTTTGGGCCAGTTGTTGCTGCGATTCCGCTTCGGCCTGCGCCAGCTTGGTTTGCAGATCGGCGACGCTCTGACGCAGCTGGGCGTTCGACGGTTTCAGTTCACCGATTTGTTGGTTCAGCTTATCCTTGTCGGCTTGGACACTGGCCAACGAAGCGGCAACGGCGGCGTTCTTTTGCTGAGCCTGGTTCAGCGAAGCAAGCGTCGATTCGAGCTGCTTGCGAACCTGTGCGTATTCGTCGTCGCGATGTTGCAGCGTCTGTTGCAGCTGCGACGACTGCGTCTGCTCGGCTTGCAGTTTCGCCTGCGTGTCGTTTAGGTCGGCGGCAATGCGGTTGCGATCGGATGCTTCCTGCGTCAACTCCGCGATCCGATCTCGCAGTTCTTGCGCGATCTTGCCCCGCTCGGTGATATTGGCTTGCAGCTGCTGACGCTCCGAATCGAAGGCGTTCAATTGCTTGTGAGCCGTCTGCAGCAGCGATTCGTTGCGAGCCAATTGTTCAGCGACCGCCGCCTTCTGTTCCTCCAGCTCAGTCAGCTTCTGCAGCGACTCAACCAGTTCGGCCTTCACACGATCGCGATCCTGTGCAACCAAGCTGCTCGATTTCAGTTCCTCGCGGAGGCCCTGGATCGTTTTCTGCAACTGATCCTTCTCGGCGCGTTCGGATTGCAAACTGGCGTTAGCCTGTTCCAACTGCTTGCCAACGCTTGCGACCTGTTCGGCTTGGGTATCGAATTCGCCGCGCAGCTTGTTCAATTCGTTATTGGCCGATGTCAAATCGGCGGTGACGGCGGCGTGCTTCTGCTGCAGCGGATGCAGCTGCGTCGCCAAAGCTTCCAGTTCGGTGATTCGTTGCCCGCGTTGATCGATCTCGAAATTCAGCGTTTGCTTCTCTTCGGCTCGCGTCCGCAGCTGCTTCTGCATCTGATCGCACGCATTGTTGGCCTCCTTCAGCTGCTGATCGAGCGTTTTGACAACCTTCTCCAATTGCCCGATCTTGCCGACCGCTTGATCTCGTGCATCGCTCAACCGCGGGATCTGCCGGTTAGCGATCACCAACGATTCGTTGCGACTCTGCTGTTCACCCAACTGGGCGCTGGTCTGATCGTAATCGCTCTGCAACTCTTCGACATGCTTCTCGATCTCGCTGAGGTCGGCTTCCAGCTTGGCGACCAAATCGGATTTGGACTGCTTTTCGCGATCCAACGATTCGCATTGAGCTACCAGTTTGCCGATCGCATCGTCGGCGTTGCACGAACGAGCTTCGAGTTCGCGTGTCACGCCATCCAACTGCAGCTTCAGTTGCTTGGCCTGCTTTTGCGCCGCCGCGTTCTGTTCCAACAGAACCCGCAGCTCTTGAATTTCGCGCGACTGCTTGGCGTGATGAGCCGAGCTGTGGTGGAGCTTGGTTTGCAGTTCGTGCAGCTGGCGGTTGAGTCGCTGGTGCTCCTGATCAAACTCTTGATTTGCACTCACCAAGTTGTCGGTGACGCCTTTGGACGCAACCAGTTCCGCCTCGGCAGCTTTCAACTGCGACGCCAGCAGTTCGGCTTGATCCTGATACTGACGCGAGGATGCTTGCAACGACCGCAATTCGCGATCCAGAGCCTCCAGTTCCTCGGTATCATCCGATGCAGTACGGTTGGACAGCAGATAGCCAACGATGACACCAACAAACAGAACTGCGAAAAAAGCAGTGATCATGAAACCGACTCCGACCCGGGGGCAGTGGGCGCAGCAAAACGCGTCGCCCGGTGAAATGCATTGCTAGCAGAGGCAAGCACCAATGCATACATATTTTGGATTCGGCGGGTTGCCTAGATCGTCTTGACTGAAACGATAAAAACGATCAAACCTAGTTTTGCTGGCAGTCTGTCGGGGGCCCAAGCCCCGGTCGCCAACGGTGCCTACCGAGAGCTGTTTACCACTATCCTCATGTGGAAAGCGACACCGAACCGCTCGTTCGCCCTTGGATTGCCGCGATCGAGGACCAATTACCAGGGTGTGTTGACCAGCATTCCCAAGTAAAAACCGACGTCGAAGCGATCGGCGATCGTTTCGTCGGTCGATGTCCCCGCTTGCAGCCCCGCTTCGAAGCCGACGCGGGTGCGTTGGTCCAAGCGAATCGGGCGGCCGTTCTGATCGAGGACCGCGGGAGGTTCGGGGCCGATCGGGAACTCGTACCGGAAGCCGATCGAGCCGACGCCGATGGGAGCCCCCCCGCCGTCGGTGCCACCATTTGATAGCGCGGTGGTGATCCCAAGTCCCAGCGTGGCGCCAAATCGCCAGCCGAGATCGTGCAGCGAAACCTTCTTGCTGTTCTCATCGGCGAAGAAGTCGGTCACCAGTTTCAGCGGTTTATAGATCTCCAGAACGTCCAACGACGCCAGGATCGAACCGTTGCGAAACAGATCGAATTCCGAATCGTTATCCCGTTTCATATCGAAGAAGACGCGGGCCTTGGGCTGCAAAAAACGGACCTGCGGTCGCCACGATTGGTCGTCGTGAACCTCGACAAGATCGCCCTGCAGCCCATTTTGCGAGATCGTGCTGTGCAGCAAGATCTCGTCGTCGGGAACTTCGTAGCGGACGACGCGTATCGTCTCTTGCTCCGGATCGTCCGACGGAACGTCCATCAATTTGCCCTGGACTCCGCTGGCGCGAAACAGATTGTGGGCAGTGACTTCGGTGAGTGGCACGTCGTAGCGAACGATCCGATGATCGACTCCCGACGGCGATGAACTGAGAAAGGTCGGGATCCGTTGGACGCCCGAAAGGATGTTGTGCGTCGCCGGTTCCGATGCGGCGATCGACATCGCCCCGGCCAGATCCAGACGTTGCGGCTTCGGAGAAGAATGAGCTTCCGAGATCGGTTCAAACTGAAACGCTGGCGATGGATCGAACAATGCCGGCGGCATCTCGTACTGCTGAGCGCGCGCAACAGAACTGCAAACGCAGGCTGCTATCAGCAATAAATACCGTTGCACGCTCCCATGCCTTTCCGCAAAATTCGCTCCCCCGATACTGTCCGTTTCGCAGGGTACGCTATCGGGCGAAGAGCGAGCAAGACGGAATCGTCACCGCCGCGGGAATGCTAGCGAGCGTAGACTACTTCGCCGCCGATGGGATCAATTGGAAACAGGCGACGCGATTTGCACCGCGAACGTACAGCCGGCCGTTGGCGACAACCGGAGCGGCCCAACAAGGCGATCGCAGAAACGGAGCCTCGATATCTCCCAACGCTTCGGAGAGATCGATCTCGGTGACCGGTTGATACGAATCGCTACTGTCCTTGATCAATTCCATGTGGCCGCGTTCATCGAGGACCACAAAATGACCGTCGATCCAAAGCAGACTGGTTCGGATTCGATTCGGTTTGGTCCACATCACTTCGCCGTCGGACCAACGGATGCAACGCAGATCGCTGTCGGGTTCATTGCGGCCGCTGCAACCAAACAGATAGTCGCCGTGCTGGATCGGCGTCGCCCAGTGGGCTCGCATCGCTTGCGCCCGACGCGACCGAGGATCTTTCCACAGCAGTTCGTAATCGCGTGGAGTGACTTTCAGCAAAGCACTTCCGACATCGTAACATTCCGAGATCAGCACCTGATCGCCGCGGACGATCGGTAGCGCCGCATTGACGCTCTCCAGCCGCGGCGAACGCCACGGGAAGTGCCACAGTTCTTCACCCTTGTTCGGATCAAAGGCCAACAAGCCGCCGCGCATGAAGGCCAGTCCAACGTCTTGGCCATCGATCTTGGCGATCACCGGCGTGCTGTAGCTGGCCAGTTCGTCGGACAGTTGATAAGCAAGCTTTCCATCGGATTGGCGGAACGCGACGATTCCCGAATTGTTGCCGATGACGCGATCCAACGCTCCCAACGGCAAGCGTTGGTCGGCCGCCGGG
The DNA here is from genome assembly GCF_007751715.1 of Rosistilla oblonga. Taxonomy (NCBI): domain Bacteria; kingdom Pseudomonadati; phylum Planctomycetota; class Planctomycetia; order Pirellulales; family Pirellulaceae; genus Rosistilla; species Rosistilla oblonga. The sequence goes on from NZ_CP036292.1 coordinate 5,697,540, forward strand.
CTGCCGCCAACCATCACGATCACCATGTCTTTGTAGATCACCGGGCAACAGGAGACGCCGAAGAAGTTTTGGATCACGCCAAACTCTTCGTTCAACGAATGCGTCCACAACAGTTTGCCGTCGGTCTTGTCGAAGCAGCTGAGCCGGCCGGCGACGCCGTAGGTAAAAACTCGATTTCCAGCGATTACTGGCGAACTTCGCGGGCCGTTGTTGTATCCATACATGTCGCGGTAGGCGACTGGTTGATCAGCGTGCCAAATCTCGCGGCCGCTGGCGGCATCGAGACAGATCAAACGCTCGACGTCGCCGACGCGATCGAATTGGAAATAACGTCCCTGATCGACAGCTCCGATGCCGTAACTGGTATCGAGGTCGAGGGTCCACAGCAGCTTCAGTTTGCCGTCGCTCCAATCGGTTAAGATGCCGGTCTCGGTCGATTTACCGTTGGCCGTGGGGCCTAGAAAACTAAGCCAGTCGGCGGCGGCGAGCGGGCCGCCGGTTAACACGAGCACGACGAGCCAACAGATTGTCCAGGCAATGAAAGATCTCATAATCAACTCTCGGGTGACGATTCCAGCGGATCAGCTGACGGTGACGCATGCCCGCAGCAGCGGGCCAGGTGGGCAAAATGTCAACAAGGTGAATTCGAAAGTTACTGTATCTTGGCTGGTCGACGACAACAACATCCTCGATCCCGAATGGACCCGCCGCGTCAAAGTGCGACATCAAAATCGCATCAACCAGCTGGGACAGCTCTCCCTGACCAGCCAACAGTATCGCCAACAGCCGCGGAACCTCGAGGATTGCCTGACCAAGCTGCGGGCGCTGCTTTTGGAGTGCCAACATCCGCCGAAACGACGGCGTGAAACGCGGCCAACGCTGGGATCGAAGAAGCGACGCTTGGAATCCAAACGCCAACAGAGTTCCAAAAAACAATCGCGCGGCGGACGCTGGGACTGATCTCTCCCGCAGCCGTATCGCGGCAAGATCAGCTTTCCAATCGATCGCTCCAAGGCTGCCGACCACCGCAAAACTTTCTCGCACCGCCGGAATCAATGTCCGCACTCTCGGCGTTTCCAGGATTGGCCCACTGGCAGTCGAGCCATGCGTTTCCGATCGATGCGTCGACCATTTCAGTCGATGCGTTTCGTCGGACAACGCCGCTCTTCCGCCGCAACGAAAGTGCCCGCCCGTGCCTGGAGAACTAGTGCGATGATCCGATATTTGCTGTTAGCGATCTGCCTGCTGTGCAGTTTCAGTTCACCGATCCCGATCCGCGCCGACGATCCCGATCTTGCCTCGCGAGCGGCAAAGATCTTGAAAAAACACTGCTATTCCTGCCACGGCGTGAAGTTTGAAGTCCCTGGGTTCAACGTTTTGGATCATGCAGTTCTGGTCGCACAGCCCGCCGACGCGACGCCTTACGTGACCGCGGGCAAGCTGGACGCGTCGTTGATTTGGCAACGCATCGCCGTCGACAAGGACATGCCGCCACAAAAGATCGACGATCGAATCAGCGATCAAGATTTGGAGGTCTTGCGGCGTTGGATAGTCGACGGAGCGGCGGCGCCAACTTATACGAACCGCGAGTTCATCGCTGAAGAGCACGTGTTGCGATCGATTCGCGACGATCTGCAAGAGATGCAGCCCGAGAGCCGATCGCATCAGCGTTATCTGTCGCTGCATGCGATCAGCAATAACCCGCGGTACACCGATGCCGACCTGCGGCTGTATCGCGCCGCCGTCGTCAAACTGCTGAACAGCGTCAGCCGCCGCAGCCGGATCGTCAATCCACCGATGGTCGATGTCGCGGCCGAACTCTCCAGCGAAGGGAGCGTCTTTCGGGTCGATCTCCGCGACTTCGGCTGGTCCGCCGCCGATTGGCAGTTGGCTCTGCAAGGCTATCCATTTGGGCTCTCCTGGAACGACAACAAATTGCAAGCGTTTGCCAGGGACATCGAACAACTTGTCGGTTCGCTTTCGTTCGACGGCATCGCCTATGTCCGAGCCGATTGGTTCGTCACCAAAGCCTCGCGGCCAGCGACCTATCACGCGCTACTGAACATACCGGAGACCGCTGGCGAATTGGAAACGCGACTGGGCGTCGATACGAAACAGGACTTCCTGCAAGATCGGCTGAACCGCGCCGGTTTCGCTGGCAGCGGCGTGAGTCATCAGAATCGCTTGGTCGATCGACACGAGGGATCGGTCGCGTCGTATTACTATCGCAGCTACGACTTCGATAAAGCGTTTGGCCGCGGTGTCTTATACCGCTTTCCGCTGGGGCCTCGCTTCGATGGGAACCCACACGATCAGTTCGCCTTCGAACACGCTGGCGGCGAAATCATCTGGGATCTGCCCAACGGACTGCAAGGTTATATGTTGGTCGACGCCGAAGGGAAGCGGATCGATAAAGGACCGATCGAAATCGTTCGTGACATGCGTGAGATCGCCGGTTCGCCGGAGATCGTCAACGCGGTCAGCTGCATCGGTTGCCATCGCCACGGCCTGCTGGACTATCGCGACATGGTTTCGGGCTCGCAATCGCTGACCTCCAACGACAGAACCAAGGTCGACGCCCTCTACACTCGCCCCGATCGGTTGCAGGAAATCTTGACTTCCGACCGCAACCGCTACCTGGCAGCGCTGAAGCTTGCGATCGGCCCCTATCTGCAAATTCACGAGGCGGCCGACACAGCGATCACCGAATTCCCCGAACCGATCAGCACCGTGGCAAAATGGTACGACCAAGATATGTCGTTGGCCGATGTCGCGGCAGAACTGGGGTTTGAAGACGCGACGGCGCTGGCTCCCACAATCCAGTACAACCAGAAACTGAAGGATCTGGGCCTGGCACCGCTCGCCTCGGATTCCACGATCCCGCGGCGGATGTGGGACACGCAACAGGAGAGTCCATCGTCGATCTTCCAACGGACAGCGGTCGCGTTGGGAGTTGGCAGCGGGATGAATCCCAACTAACGCAGACTCCCCTCCGGGGTCACTTCGCAGCTTGTCGGTTCCAATCCGACAGCTCCTCTTCTTTATCGATGGCTCCAACACGCTCGAATCGGCTCGCGATTCGTCCCCGAAAACACGCACCAAAGCCCTCGGGTGTCAAACCGGGGGCTTTGCGCATTTTCTGACACCGTGCGGATGCTCTTCGCAAATTTTTCGCTGCACCGGTGTCCGCTTGAGGGGCGGAACCTGCATCCATTCTTTAGGGAGCGACACATGTGCTCTCCACGCCTGAACGCCAACTCAAGCGAAAACGAGACGAGAACCAAAACCGGACGACGATCCGCATCGCAGGGAGACATCGATCATGAAAAACACGCTCTACCGCAGCCAAGCATTCAGAATCCTGGGGTTGGTTGGCTTGTTATCGATCGCGATCTCGAGCGTCGCTTCGGCGGCCAGCGACGACGTCACGCCAACGGTTCGCGAGGCGATGGTCAAGTTGAGCGATGAGATCGCTCGCTACATCGCCGCCGATCCCGACACCAAAGGGCAAGTCGCGATCGGTGCCTTCCAAGGTCCTTCCAGCAGCGGCGCGGGAGCGAGAATCGTGCAATCGCTGAAGGAGAACCTGAAGTCGAAGTGTGAGATCGTCGACGTCGGAGCTGCTTATACGGTCAGCGGTCGCTTCATGGGACAGAAGCTCGATGGCCAATTCGTCACGATCATCGAAGCGGAGATCGGCGACGCGTTGGGCAACACGGTCCAGAAGCTGCGACGCAAAGTAGTCACCGCGATCGAAGAGGGCTTGGCCTTCTTCGGTCCCAGTAGCGTCGACCTATCGGCGCAATCCCAAGCTTCCAAGCCGGACAAACCAGTTTCCGAAAAGCCCGAATCCGATTCGACGGCGGCGACGGAGATGTTGGTCAGCAGCATCGTCAAACCGGAAACCCACCTCGATGCCAAACGCAAGACGCGGATGAACCCTGCCGACGGCAGCCCCTACGGTTTGGAGATCGCACTGAAGCAGTCCGACGGCAAATACCGCAGCCTTCCGATCACCGAGACCGACGGCGTTGCCACGGTCGATCTGAAAGCGGACCAGATCTATGCGGTCCGGTTGTTCAACGATTCGGCCCGCCCGGTCGGGTGCCGTTTAACGATCGATGGAATCAACACCTTCGCCTTGAGCTTGGATGCAAATTACCGCGGCAAGGAAACGATCATGGAACTGCAACCGAATGCCAAGTTCCTGATCAAAGGCTGGCACCACACGGGCGACCTCAGCCACGAATTTCGCATTAGCAATTACGCCGATACGCCCGCCGCCCAGTTCGGCGTCTTCGATGGCGTCGGCATGCTGACCACCACGTTTTTCGAAACGACAGCTGCCCAGCGCTACTCCGCGACTCGTGAGTTCGCCACCGCCGTGGGCGACGAAGTCGAGATGCGATACCGAGACGGGCAATCGAAGTTCGGCAAACCGATCGCCGCGGTCAGCGTTCGCTACGTCCGCCCGGTCGCCCCAACCGATTTGCCGCTGAACTGACCTCTTCGCTGTCGATCGCACCGCGATCGCGGCGAGCCTGAAAATCGAAACGCTCACAAAACAACAACAACTCAATCCAATTTGAAGCCCCATCTTTCCTTTTGTGCTTTGGAGAAGACCGATGCAAACGTCAAGTATTCGAATCGTGATCCCCGCCCTGCTGCTGACCGCGTTGGCTTGCAGCAACAACGCCTTGGCCAAGAACACTCAAAAACTGCACGCGATGGTGATCGGCAACGGCGACTACAGCGTTGGCACTCTCGCCAATCCGGCCAACGATGCTCACGCGATTTCCGAAGCATTAAGCGACCTCGGCTTTGATGTGACAACCGAAACCGATCTGTCGCACCAGGCGATGGACCGCTCGATCACTCGATTCTTCAACCGAGTCGAGAAAGGCAGCTTGGCCTTCTTCTTCTTCGCCGGGCATGGGATTCAAGTGGAAGGCGAAACCTATCTGATCCCGGTCGACGCCGAGATCTCCGACGAAACGCTGGTGAAATACAAAGCGGTTTCGCTCAGCCTGATCCTCGATTCACTGGGGCGTTCGGAAAGCGAGATGAACGTCGTCGTCTTGGACTGCTGCCGCAACAATCCCTTCGAGCGGTCCTGGGCTCGGCGTAGCGTCGTTCAACAGGGTCGCGGCCTGGTCGTGAACACAGCAATTCCCGAGGGGATGATCATCGCGTACGCCACATCCGACGGCAAAACCGCTGCGGACGGCAACCATGGTAACTCGCCCTACACAACCGAACTGGCTGCCGCGATGAAACAACGGCCAAGCGACGGCTTGCGGCTGCTGGACGTGTTTGTGAACGCCAGTCGAGCTGTGCGTAAGAAGACCGATCAATCTCCCAGCATGTACTTGGACGTATCCCGCGATACTTTCTATCTCCATCCACCAGAAACCCGCCAGACTTCATCGGTACCGAAACCCACACCCGAGATCGACCACGAAGAGATCACCAAAATCGCATCGATCACGGTGCCTGAACTCTCCGCTACGGAATCGATGGAGCTGGAGAACAATTCGTTGTTCGACCAAGCCGACGTCTACTTGCGACAAGGGAAATACGACAACGCGATCATGGCCTACACCGCGCTGTTGGAAGACCCAACGCTGCCAGCTGCGGCGCGAAAGAAGGCACGCAAAAGTCGTGGCGCCGCCTACCTGGGACGCGGCACACAACAGGATCTCAACTTTGCCATCGTCGACCAATTGGCGGCCGGTCTGGACGGGATCCGCGTCACCGTACGAAACGATTCAACGGAGCTTAAAGTCGGCACCCAGGAGAGCGGTCGCGTTTCGCGAGGCCAGGTATTGAGAATCACCAAATCGAAGCAGCATAACGCCAAGGATTGGTTCTGGGTCGCGGCCGTCAACGGCGACGAAACCCTAACCGGTTGGGTGCCCGCTGCGGCGGTCGTCAAGTCCGACAACACCACCAAACCTGCCTCGCTGGCCGTCTCCGCTACGCCCAGCCACTCAGCCTCGAGCAATATCGTTGTCGGCACGCCAGCCTCCGTCTCGATCCCAACCTCGCAACACCATCGAATAGTACAGACACCACAACCACAATCGTTCACGCAGCCTCAGCTGACACGCTCGGTCACCCCGTCGCACCATTCGTTCGGCACAAACAGCCGCACGACTCAACAGTACACCAGAGGATCCCACAACAATTGGAAGCCAAACAACACTTGGAATCACAACAACAATCACCACCAGAAACAACACCAATGGAAACAGAAGCACCATGGCCATCATGGGCACCACGGCCACAACAACCGCCAGCACCAATGGGGCGGCAATAATCAATGGGGCGGGAACAACACGCGAGCCAAAAGCATCTGGGCAACTCCCAAATGGGAATCGCCAGCCGAAATCCGCCGCGGGCTCGCCAACGGTACGCTTCGCTGGTAGGGCTGTCAGTTATACGCAAGTCGCCGGCAATCGGGGCGTGATGGGCACGATATTTGCGACAGCGATTTAGGCAGAGTGAGTATTGGACATCGCACAGCCTATGACGCGGAGACGACCATGGCAGAGCCAATTGCCAACGAATTTGAAACACTGCAACTGGGTGAAAAACGCCTCGATCGGCGGTGCAAGAAGATTGCCGAACGGCTTTCGGCCAATCCTCAAGCAAGCATCAACGCTGCCTCGCAGGGATGGAACGAGACGCACGCCGCCTACGAATTCTTTGACAACGATTCAGTGGACGAGGCCAAGATCCTCGACGCTCACAAAGACGCCACGATGCGGCGAATCGACCAACACGACGTCGTCCTGCTAGTCCAAGACACCACCGAACTCGACTTCTCCAAACATCCCACCGAAGACTCCGGGGTGCTAAACGAAGAGTACCGATACGGTCTCTATGACCACAGCCAGATCGCCTTCAGCGAGACCGGACTTTGTCTGGGCGTGATGGACGTCAAGCTGTTCTCGCACAACCTCGAAACGCTCGGCCAAAAAAGCGATCAGAGAAAGCAGTTGCCGATCGAAGAGAAAGAGTCCTTCCGTTGGCTGCAGGGCTACCGGCAGGCTTGCCAGCTAGCCGGCCAGTTGCCCGACAAGCAGGTCATCAGCGTCTCCGATCGTGAATCGGATCTGTACGACATTTTTGTCGAAGCGGCTCAGCATCCTAGTCCGGCTGATTTCGTTATTCGCGCCAAACAGCCGCGTTGTACGCCCGAGCGGGACATCGCGACAGGGCCAAACGTTTACAAAAAGGTTGCCGATGAAGTCGCCAGTGCTCCGGTTGCGATGAGGCTTCAGGTCGATTTGCCTACCACCCCCAAGCGTGCCGCTCGCCGAGCGACGCTGGATGTTCGTGCCAAGCGATTGACCGTCAAGCCGCCTCAGATGCGAAAGGCTGAACTGCCCGAGGTGGAACTGTCGGTGGTGGAGATCCGCGAGGTGAACGGACCAGGTGATGACACCGAAGTTCACTGGCAACTGCTCAGTAGTCTGCCGATCGACACGATCGATCTGATTCAGCGGGTGATCGATATTTACGTCACGCGTTGGCCAATCGAAACCTATTTCCGAGTCTACAAATCTGGCTGTAAGATCGAAGAGATTCAACTCGAAACCAACGCCCGGCAACGTCGCGCGTTGATGATCTACAAGGTCGTCGCATGGCGGCTGATGTATCTGACCATGTTGGGGCGGCAGTGTCCTGACCTAGACTGCGAAGCGGTCTTCCATGAGTTTGAGTGGAAGCCTGTCTGGAAAGTGGTTCGTGACGAACCGCTACCGAGCGAGCCACCAAGTTTAGGCGAGCTGATTTTATTGATCGGTCAGCTTGGCGGCCACAACAATCGTCGCGGTGACGCACCACCAGGTGCCGAAGCGATGTGGAACGGCCTGCGACGAATGAAAGACTTCTCGCTGGCCTGGCAAGCATTCGGTCGCGACAACTCACCATGACTTACATATAACTGACAGGCTGGTAGGGCCCGGGATTGATACCGCGCAGCGGCGCGAGGGTTCCTGGGGTTTGCACCTAGCAAACGACCCCACAGAACAATCGCCCCCCGATTGAGCCATCTCCAAGGGCCGCGTCACGCCCGATTCCAAGCTCGGTCTGGCGGAGGGAAGATCGGAGAAGCGCTGCCTCTAGCCGGGGCGCCACCTTCTCCGCCTGGCTGCCGCGGCGATGTCTTGGACGGACAAAGGTGTCAGGAATGAATGGCACGTAGTTAAGCGTAACCCGTTGTTGCAAAACGATTTCGGTTCGGATTCCTTGGAGTACGCATGAGCTTATACGACTTGGGCTGCTTCTTGACCACTCGTTTTTCTTGACGTCCCGGGCGCCATCCGACTCGGCGTTCAGCGATTGTTTGCATCAAGGTATTCCATTGATCGATGACGCGGTGAGCCTGTAGGCGAATCACCGCCAAAAACTCCTCCAAAGCCTGCATCGCATTGGTAAAGCTCAACCGCGTGGGTTTCCAGCTATACCGCAGCGACGACGCAATCATCGAGGCACGAACCAAGTTGTAGCCGATCAAATGACAATGGATTTCCTTGCGAACCATCGAAGGAGTTTTGCAACGCAGATGCTCCATTTGCATATGTGTCTTTAAGTTTCGAATATGTAGCTCAACTTCCCAACGTCGTCGATAGAGCTCTGACAACTCAGAAACGGGGTACTCACTCGCGTTCAGGAGTGTCATGGCCAGCCTCTGTTTGTGTGACAGTGTTGTGCAACACAATCTCATCAGAGGCTTGTCCATGTTTCAACCAAAAACTAGCATCAGAAATGCCGAGAGCTTTTGCAGGCACAACAGGCAGCGCTATCACTTTCAGAGAATCACCACATCTAGCCTGCGTCACCTTAACTACGTGCCATTCAGCCCTGACACTTTTGATCATTCTCGCTGTTCTAGCTGCGTCGTATTACAGTAATCCTAGACCATTCCCCGCAAAGGCAATCATTTAATGGATGCCTACTTTATGCCTCCCACAGACTGCCTACGCCAGGGGTAAATCAATGCACAGAACAGCGCATACGATGACAGGAAGATGTAGACCGATGCAAGCATATTCTGCCAAAGCGGACGATCGGTCTGACAAAGATGAACCGTTTGGTCGGGAGTGAATAATCGCTGCGCATTTCCTATATACACTGGAGGATCTAAGACAAACCACAAACATACCAACGCAATACTTCCCGTCATTCCGAACAAATCGACTATGTCAAATCTTGGGAACCTTGGAATCACAAAATTCACGAGACCGTGAAGCGAAAGACTACCAGCGACCAGCCCGACGATTAAATCGATGTATTGAGCTTCCTCAATTCCGTAAACGTATTCTGGTTTATTATCGCAAAAAATGCACCCAAACTCGTTGTTGTAAAAATCAGCGTGCATTAAGCCACCAAAAAATGGCCATCCGAAAAGGGACATGTCGCGATTCGTCGATCGCAACTGAGGAACGGCGTTGTAAAAGTTCAGTACGATCAGCGGCGTGAAGATCACCGTCGCAAAAAGTACCGAAGACATTGCTTTGGACGTAGGTAGTAGCACTTTCAAACTGTTCCTCAGGAAAGTCTTTTGCCGAGAGCGAAGCAATCGGTGCGATTATTACCGTGCAGAAATTTGATGGTCATACAAGTTCCAACCAGATCCATGAAGCAACCCGTAGTAAATGGAAGGGAAAAGGTGTGACAGCCCAGTATTTTTGTCTCCTTCCACCATGTCGTATGCAACCAATGCGTACCACGGACCGAGCATTGCGTATGTCTCCATAGATGTTTCCCAGTTGTACAATCCTTCGATTTCGATGACAGAACCGATGGCAGGTGGTGCATTATGGATGGTATCTCCATTCGGCAGCGTAAGGACGCCCGTGAAATTCCTTTGGAGGTAGCTCAAAATGTCAGGGACGTTACCCTTTGAATCTGCAGGCTCGTTTGGCAGCAAAGGATTCGGGAGCGGTGTTTCCCATACCTGATAGGAGGTTACAAGCAAGTTCTTTTGCGTCCAGCGAAGCAAGCTTCCCTCAATGATCTCCGTTCCGTCAGCGTTCTTAAGCGTTTCAAAGTTTAGGCCTGCGGCGTTGAACGTGTCAGCATGGATGCCTGATGAGATCGATCCTGCGCTCGCCAATCCGCCACCAAGAGACTGTCCCGAAAGCTGAAGGCCAGGAAGGTTCAATCGGTTGACATGAAAGGCAAGAACCTGCGCCGCAGTGTAATGCGCTGTCGGTGCCCCAAGACTCTGCGCCAGGTTGACCATCCAGTCCGCGTTTGAATCAAAGTTGGTTCCTTGATACGCAAGCGTATAGTCGCCCGAGTTGTAATCTCTGAACAACGCAACTCGTAAACCTGGAACACCTTTCGGATCAGTATCAAACGGCGGGATTGGCACATTGTAATAAATTACGTCGATTATATAGCGTTTATCGTGATCGCTTAGGCCTGAGTCTTCAAGGATCGATTCTAACTCGCTCTGCGTTACAACTCTTTGCGCATACGGCATGCTGCTAATTGGGTCAGAGTCGACTGGAGGCGTATCGTTACCATTCGGTCCACGCTCACCGTAAACCAAGTCGGCCGCTACAGCATTGCGAAGGTGGCGGTGCTTGACATAGTAGGGGTAAAACGACTCAGGGGCGACTGGCTTGTATTTGACTTTGTCCTCCGGAGCATCAGAGAGCATTGTCCCATTGAGTTTTGCACTCACATAGAGGTCAGGAAAGTTGCCGAGTTCAACATCGGACATTGTGTCAAAAATTCCAGTAATCGCTTCAGCCCAAAGAGTGATTCCACCAGTATCAGCATTGTAATTCAGGTCCCCGAGAGAATGTTCACCGTGAGGTATGAAGCTGCCCAGTTTACCATCGGAGTCTAGTGTGCCAACAGTCGCGGAAGAAAGATCAGGATCCGCTTTGAAAGTGTTCCACAGAAATAGCACATTCGAATGCGTGTTACTGATTTCAATCTTTAGCGACGGATCACTGGCATCGAGCCCTCTCGGCAATCGCAAACGAATTGGCGTGAAGTGAGACGCATTTGTCTCAATTAGTTTCCCGATCGAAAACGGATGAGACTCGATGTACTCCTCCCATGCATCGTTATCAGGATAGTCAAATCCATTGTCGTTATCGCTGTCAATGTCGACGTCGATGCCCCAGGTTGTGACTACAAGCGTTCCGCCGTGGACGACCTTCTCAAACTGGAAGTTCGTGTTATCAAAGATTCCGTAGGTTCCGTTGCCGTTCAACCAGTCGGATTCGCCCCAGACCAATTGAATGCTTGCCGTGCTTGGATTGATACGAATGCCTTCGATCCAAACGTCATCCTGCCCAGCATACTCAATCCCTGTGAGGTAGTCATCGCCGGACATTTCAGCCGTGTATTCCCCGCCGTACGGCGCAATGAAGTCCCATTTATCGGCGGAACTCCATACGCGTACTTCATTAGGGGTGTAAAGCAACAAGTATTTGCCATCCGCAGCGTTTGCGACTGTCGGCTTTATGCTTGCGAGTGAAACCTGAACGAGATCATCTTCCGCAGGGATACCATTGTCCCACCCAGCATCATCTAGCAGATCTTCGTAATTGTTGCCATCATCGTCGTCATTGTTATAAGCAACGTCTTGTTGGACAATTTGGAACACTGTCGATTCCAGTATCGTGCCGTCGCTGCTGACCATGTCGTCGTCTTGGAGTGAAATAGTGATCGGATAGAGATCTGGTTTCGGATCCCCCGAGGCGACGATGCGACTTGCGGCAATTTCGTTGTTTTCCCAGTCGTCCCACGATCCAATCGTCGTGCCGCCATCACCCCATGTGATTTGCAACCGATGCCGATCCTGGGAGCCCACATCGTAAATGTGTGCGGTGATCGTCAGGGTCAGGGCATCGTCTTCGTCCGTCGTGGCTCGGAGCGTTGGCGGTGCCCTAAATGCGGGAGCAACGTTATTGACGTTAATCGTGAGGTCTGAACTGTATCCACCGATATCGAGGCGAACATTCATTGTATCCGACGCCGTTCCGTTTCCGGGCCATGGTCCGTCGTCAAAAATTGTGCCGAGATGCATTTGGAATTCATCTCCCATCAACCATCCATCATACTCAAAGGCGTACTGCTCATTGGCATCGAAAGTGCCGCTGAAGTCCTTGTCGACATGCACGACCACGTCCGTTGGCGGAACCAGTGTCCCGTCGCATTTCGGTCCATCGATCTTGCCTCGGATTCCTAGCGCCCCGCCTTCGTCAATCGATAGTGTTGGTCCGCTTCCCGACGAATTGGATTCCCAGAATTCGTGTTCAGTCAGCGAATAGCTGCCGGAAGTTGGGCACCCACCCGATGAACCTCCACTACTGCCGCCCGTGACACCGCCGCTGCTGCCGCCGGATGATCCTCCACTACTGCCACCAGATGATCCATCGCTACTGTCGCCGGATGATCTGAGATGGCAAGGCGACGGGCGAGCTACCTAGTCCGCATTCAGGTCAGCGGATGGAGGTTCGACAAGGGGCTGGTTCCAGAAGTGGCGTTCCTGCTTGGCTTGTTCGATCGATTCGCCGTGATCGGTGAGCCATGTAACGAGTTCTTCATAACCTTGTCGTTGTTGCTTGTCGTACATTTGAATGTCGTCTTCGGCGCGTTCGACGTAGTGAATGAGTTTTAAACGCAACGGGTTGCCAGTTTTTTGATTGATGCATGGCACGGAAGGGTCGGCACCGTTTTGGAGCAGCAGCAGTGCGACGTCGAATTGCCGCCCCTTATCAACCGCCCAAATCACGGCTGGCATACCCCAACTGGAAATCGCATTGACATCGAATCCTTCGGCGATGAGTTCGCGAATCCGCTGCACGCAATCGTCGCAGCCTTTGGCTCGTTGATCGATCAGTTGGTGCAGTGCATCGGGCGATTGGACCGTGATTTTGGATCCGGATTGAGATGTTTTGTTGGTCGGACCTGCGTTTCCTGTTGAGCGTGCTTCACGCTCCGCGATTTCTTGGTCACGAAGTTTGGCGTACTGGGATAGGGAGGTACCAGCATAGAGCTCCTTCCATCGTGCAAAATCGGCTCGCACTTCCGTGAATGATTCGCCGCGCGTCTCCAATAACTTGATAAGTCGCGCATGATCACGGCGTTGTTCAGGTGACCATAGACCCGCTCTGCGTTCCTCCATGACGACGAAATGTGCGAGTCGATGATTGGAATTCCGCTTGTAAATATCATATTCGGCGCCAGCACTAACAAGCATGATGGCAATGTCGTATTGTCCTCCCCAACCTGTGGCTAACACGGCTGGTGTGTTCCCGTTGTGGTCGAGTTCATTCAAATCGCCACCCTCGTCGATGAGTTCTTTGATTCGATCTAAACGGTGTCTTCCACCTGCACGAATGATATCGTGAAACGAGTGGTCATCCCATCGGTTCATTTTGACCTCAGGAATACTTTCATTCGATGGTGATCGCGTTGTCAGCGAATCGATTGCCCGATCACAACCGATAACACAAAGAAGCAGAACGGACAATATCAAAAGTGTTTTCGTGCGCATGAACTAACCTGGAAGCGTGTCTAATGGCAATGGAACACCGTAAATATTCCAGCCCGTGGACTCATCAACCATGAGACCATATTGGTAGTAATCCGTCGTATGCGCGGCAGACATAAAAATTAGCGGAACGGCTCCAGCGAGAATTGCATTTAACACGCTGCTAGGTGCTAGAACCCCCGCAAACAACGTATAAGCTAACATTTCAGCATCCAATGGCCCATCCAAAACGAATCGATTGCCGATCGCAGGCTGAAATAGGTCAACTGTGGCTGAGGAAAGTGTCGGAAAAAATGTTGCCAAAATATCGTAAAGATCTGCGGCAGGAACTTGATCTTGAATGAAGCTGAGGATATCCCAGTCCAGGTAATATGCATCCACATACCAAGGCGCATTATTATAATTGTATAGCGCACCAGGATAAATTTCTTGGTCGGTATGTGCGCCGGCGACAGGATCCCAGACTAGTAGTGTTTCACGGCGCAAACCGGCAGAATTAAAAGTATAGGCGTTTTGACCCGCGACGACTGCGCCTGCGGATGCCAAACCACCGCCAAGAGAGTGGCCCGTGAGATACATACCATGCTCGAAAACGGTTTGTGTAAAGTTCATTTCAAATGCAATCTCCATTGCCGCATCGTATTGAAGAGATGGAACGGTCAGGTTTTGCCTTAAATTGTCAATCCAATCTTCACTATCGTTGGTTCCTGCAAAGGCCAAAACATATTGCCCTGTCACGTGATCACGGTAGATGGCGGTCTCTAATCCTGGCACGGACGTTGTCCCTCCGATCAGGTCTAGGATATCGCTGCCTTCGCCAAACAATGCGTCCAACTCATCTGACGGCAACCGCTTCAAGGCGTATTGCGGCAGATCTGCTTGATCATAGACACCTTCAGAAGCCATCGCACTGCGCAGAACGACTTTTTGATTTAGATGGGGGTAAAATGTGTCTTCGTTGACGATCATGTATTTTACTTCGTCGAATGCAAGATCACCATTTCCTGGGTCGACCAGTGTAGCTCGAATCCGATCGTCCGGCTTTCCATTGTCAATGACGTGTTGCTTTGTATCGTGATTGGGGAACGTCGAGATTGCGTCAATGTAAATCGTAATTGCGCCATTGCCGGAATTGTAGTTTAGGTCCGATAACGAGTAGACGCTTCCGGGTATTAAACGATTTCCACCGTCGGGAACATCATCGTCCACGCGAGCCGGATCTGCCGCGTAAGTATTCCACATGTGAAGCACTCCCGATTGTCCAGCACCAGGGAAATTCAGGCGAACTTGAACGTCCTCAATTAATGGATTCAGGCCGGGAGTTAAGCGAAGCCGCAGCGGCGTGTAATGGGTCGCGGTGGGGAAGACGAACTTGCCTAGTCCGTAGTCATTGTCCTCCAAGTACTCTTCCCAGTCAGAATTGTCGGGGTAATTGGTCCCGTTGTTATTGTCGCTGTCGATATCCAGGTCGGGATCCCAAACGGTGACATCCAAATGGCCCAGTGGAATTTGCCAGTACGTTGCGCTCATGTCCGTTCCTTGCCACAGCAACGTGATTTGCGTGGTGCCCTGTTCAAGCCCTTCGATCCAAAAAGATTCCGTCCCCGCAAACCATGTCCCAGTCCCGTATGGAACTTCTGAGACCTTCGCTTGACTTCGCCAAATGCGAATACGTGAGAAGTCGAAATCTAAGTAGAATTCGCCGTAAGAATGATCAAATCCGGCTGGAAGAATTTCGTTCATGTCGAACTGAACCAAATCGGGATCGACGAATCCGGTTTCGTCGAGGTCGGTTACATCATTGTCGTTATCGTCGTTGTCGTTGACAGGAACATCCGCCTCACCGATCAGATACTGCGACGAGCCGGTATCATCGTCGGACAACGTGATTTGAACTGGGTACAATTGTGGTATTGGAAGTGATGTTGGTAAATCGAATTCTCGCGTAATTTCGAACTCACCGTCTGCGTTTGGTTGTGTTGAAGGAGTGGTGACACCATCTCCCCAATGCACGCTGAGCACCACATCATCCAACGGGCTAGGCTCACTGATACTGGACAGCCTTACCGATGCAACCAAGTCATCAGCATCAGTAAACCCGAAGGTGAAATTCGGTCTTGATTCGATCGTCGGTGCTACGTTTTCGACCTGCACCTCTTCAGTGACGACATTGCCGAACTCCAATTCAATCTTGAGAGCGTCGTTGGGGGTGGCATTTCCCGGCGACGGACCGTCATCCATGACTCTCCCTAAATTGACGTATCGCCATTCACTTCCATCGGTAATTTTCTGTATTATTGTTTCCTCTGCTCCCGGATCGAAAATGCCATCGAAATTTCGATCAATCCGTGCAATCAAATTCGGTGGCGCGACAAAGTTTCCTGACGAATCTCGTGGTCCGGAAATCTCCAAATATGCATATAAATCTGTATTCTCATTGATCTCATCTGCTTCATTCATGTAAGTGTCGTAAATCCAATGTTCGTCGATTTCATAAGTTGTTGGCGAAGTGCCACTACTGCCACCCGACAAGCCGCTACTGCCGTCTGTGAAACCTCCGCTGCTGCCGCCCGACGATCCGCCACTGCTGTCGCCGGTTGATCCTCCACTGCTTCCACCCGACGAGCCTCCACTGCTGCCGCCCGATGATCCACCACTGCTGCCGCCCGATGATCCACCGCTGCTGCCGCCCGATGATCCACCACTGCTACCGCCCGATGATCCACCACTGCTACCGCCCGACGAGCCTCCGCTGCTGCCGCCCGATGATCCACCGCTGCTGCCGCCCGATGATCCACCACTGCTACCGCCCGATGATCCACCACTGCTGCCACCCGACGAGCCGCCACTGCTGCCGCCCGATGAACCTCCGCTACTGCCGCCGGATGAACCTCCACTGCTGCCGCTTGATGATCCACCGCTGCTGCCACCCGATGAACCCTCGCTACTCCCCCCCGATGAACCGCCCGTTGAGTCCTCTTCGCTGCACGCTTCTTCCGCTTGCCAGTAGAGCCGCTCGGATTCGTTCCAGGCTGCGTCTAGTTCCTCTTCAGACGCCGGTGGTGTTTGGCTTTGAAGTGCTTGGAGGTACAAGTTCCAGGACTCCAAGGCGCTTTGGGCCGCCAGACAAGCTGCTTCCTCGGGGGTCGATGCGGATTGCGACGCCAACGCGGGGCCACCGGCCAACGCGACGATCGCTTCGCCGGATTGGAAATGAGGCACATCGGCCGACTCGAAAGAGACAGCCGAGTCGACATCGCTGCCGCTGGACGATGACGCCACGTCAACGGCTGGCATCACCGCCCCCATAACACCACGTTGCCCCAGCGCCGCAACGATCAGATCGGCGTCTGCAACCGTAAGCCAGGCATCCTCGTTGGCGTCCAACGCGGCCATCACTTGGTCTGCTGGCGAGACAGGCTGGTCACCTTGCCGTGCCAGGGCGTTGAGCACGATTAACGCATCGACCGGTGTAACCTGACGATCCCGATTCATGTCGAGGCGATCGAACGATTGCTGGGGTAGTTGCGTCGATTCAGCGTGACGTGGGGCTGAGTCAAGCGTGTCCTCAGTGATACTTGAAGTGACCGCAGCCTCGCTGGCACGCACTGGCCCGGCGAGCTCCGTTTCGGTTTCCACAGGCTGCGTGTCGTTGGTGGCATGCGTGTCGATCATTCCCGGCAGGGCATCAACGGCAAGCATCTTGCGCGACTGCAGCGTCTCGAACCGCAAACGACGCGGGCGTGGCGAGCTGGGGGGGGACGGGGGGTTTGCGCAGCGAGAGCGAGATCCGTTTCCATGTGTTCATCCCGCCTTCTGACATACCCAGGACCCTACATGTGTGTGATCAAGTGAACAGGTGTTATCCTATGGGTCTGCAGTTTAACTGTCAAAACAATTTTGAAAATTCTTCGTGTTATTCCGACGCAGCGATCGCAAACCCGTATTACCCCGGATTCGGTATGTGTTGATAGGGATGTTGTTTGTCTTGCCCATCCGATCAAAATGTGGCTTTTGAATCGCCTCAAACATATTTGAATAGCGGAGCGTTCATGTCGCGCACGATTCGTTGCATTCACCACCTTGCCCGATCGGGCGGCACCGTAATCAGTCGCTGCTTGGCAGCGATGCCGGGTGTCTGCCTGTTAAGCGAAATCAATCCACGATCGGTTAACCATTTCAACCCGATGCGCCAGGCTGCCCAATGGCATGGGTTAATCTCAATGGAAGAGGCTGAGGGGTTCGCGATCGAATCGGATGAGCAGTTCTGCGATGCGATCGAATTGCTGTTGCAACGATGCGACGCGCTGGGCAAGACGTTGGTGATCCGCGACTGGAGCCACGCCGATTTCCACGGCTTTCCATATTTCTCCGATTGCACTTACCAGTTGCGATTGCGTGAGGTGTTGCTGCAACGGTTTGATGTGCGCTCCGTCGCCACGGTACGGCATCCGTTGAATCATTATCTGAGCATGAAACAGCTGACCGTTCTGAAGAAGCGGTGGGACGACTGTCAAGTGCTAACGGGCATGCATCACTTTGCCGAAGAAATTCAATCGATGCCCTGGTTTCGCCATGAAGACTTTGCGTGTGATTCCGACGGCATCTTGCAACAAATCACGGTAGAGCTTGGAATTCCGTTCGCCCCAAGCTACCGAGACCTCTGGTGGAAGGGCAGCAAGATCACGGGGGATGGAACGCGGCAAAATGGACAGATCAGGGCGCCGATACGACGCAGCGTTCCGACTGAATTGTGGCCCGTGTTGTCCAACAGCACCCAGTTCCGGCAGACACTCGATCTGCTGGGCTACCGAATGCCACTGCCGCTAAAATCGCTCGGCTGGCGGGATGCGGAAGCTGACGATTCAGAATCTAGGAACCTGACCGAACGTGGCAATGAGTGTCTCAATGCCGGAGATTTCCGTACGGCGATTGCGTTGTACGAACGGCAATTGCGCAGGGATCCGATCGACGATGCAACGGCGAACAACTTGGGATTTTGCCTGATGCAAATCGGAGAGCACGAGGAAGCGGCGAGTCATTTTGAGGCGATCCTGAAGCGAAGTCCTGATAGCCCTCACCCTCTGCGAAACCTTGCCGCATGCCTGGAATCGCTCGATCGCCGGTTTGAAGCGATTCCTTTTTTACGGCGGCTGATTTCCATAAGTCCCGAGGAGCATTGGCAACGATTTCAGTTGGCGAAACATTTGCACGGCATCGGCGCGCTCGACGAGTCGCTGTCGCATCTGCGACTATTGTTTCGAGCGGGCTATCGGGCCGATGCTGTCGCGTCCGATTATCTCATGTTCCTCAACTACAGCGACTGTCAATCGGCGGAGCAAATTGCCAAGGAGCATTTCCGTGTTGGAATGCAGTTTGCCAGGCAGCCACAAGCGGCGAAGCCACGCGTCTTGCAAGCAAGGGATCGGCTGCGGATAGGATATCTCTGTAAGGACTTTTACACTCACCCAGTGGGCAAGCTGATCACGCCGATCCTCGAAGCACATGATCGACAGCAGGTTGAAATTTTTGCGTATCACGATGGAGAAAAACGGGACGCGTTGACGAAGCGAACCGAAGCGGCAGTCGAGACGTTTCGAGCGACGTGGGGTACCAACGACCGTGATCTCGAAGCAAGGTTGAGGGCCGATCAGCTCGACGTGCTGGTCGATTTGGCAGGGTTCTCAGGTGGTGGGAATCGGTTGCGATTGTTTGCCAGTCGCTGTGCGCCGCTACAGGTCGCTTTTCTGGGCTACCCGGCAACCGCAGCGGTCCCGGCAATCGACTTTCGAATCACCGACCATTACGCTGACCCACCGGGGCAAGCCGATGGTTACTACAGTGAACGCCCCTTGTACCTTGCGTGTGGATTTTTAGCATACCAGGCGCCGGATTGGATTCGGCAGATCCATGAAGAGCCTCGCAGCCGCGAGCGGTTACGCATCGGTTGTTTCAACAATGTGGCGAAGATTTCGCGTTCGGCAATGGCCTGTTGGGCTGAGATCTTGAAGCGTACGCCTGAAATTGATTTGACCTTGAAGTACGGTGATCGATACCAAGTCACGTTGGTTGCCGATCGGTTTCGAGAGATCTTCGCAGCCAACGGAGTCTGTCCAAGCCGGTTGGATTTCCGTCCGATGACGACGACCTATCACGATCACTTTCGCCAACTCGCGGAGGTCGATTTAGCTCTCGATTCGTTTCCGTACCAAGGGACAATGACCACGCTGGAGACGTTGTCGGTCGGCACACCGATCGTCTCATTGGCGGGGAAGTATTATGCCCACCGGGCGACCTCTGCGATGATAATTTGGCTGGGGATGGAGGAGTTGGTAGCGAGCGACGAAGACGAATATGTTGAAATTGCATGCCAGTTGTTGCGCAGTCCCGATCTGTTACGCGGGTTACGAGGGGAACTGCTGGAGCGATTTTTCAATAGTCCGCTGACAGATGTTCCGGGGTTTACGCAGGCGTTGGAAACCGAACTGTTGGCACAGTACCAAGCGTTTGCACCGGGGAGTATTCGCAATGGATGACCGATCGGGGATCATGCTCGTAGCAACCGGAGAAAGGTATCAATTGGAAGCGGCGCAGTGTGCGCAATCGTTTCGAAACCAGATGCCGTCGATTCCAATCTGTCTGTTCACGCGGGGCGTAGTGCCGAACGCAAATCCGTTCGACCAAATCCTACAACTCCCCGATGGCATTGATTCCTTTAGCGACAAGATCCTTGCGATGCAGGCGTGGCCGTTTGAAAGAATTTTATTTGTCGATACCGACACGTATTGTATCGAACCGGTGGCTGATCTGTTTTCGATGCTCGACCGCTGGGATTTAGCTGCGGCACATGCTCCGGTACGGCAATTCCAGCACGATCCGCCCGACGTTCCAGCCTACTTTCCCGAATGCAACACCGGCGTGATCGCAATCCGGCGCAATGAAAAGACGACAGCGTTTGTCGACAATTGGCTCGTATTGCACGCAGCCAATTGCGCGCGGATCGGACCGCGAGCAGCGGACCAGCCGAGTTTTCGTCAAGCGCTGTGGGAAAGTGATTTGCGTTTATTGACGCTCACGCCCGAATACAATCTGCGCACTTGCATGCACTACTTCATCGGCGGCAACGCGAGCGTGAAGATTGTGCACGATCGCGGCCGAGGACGGCAAAGGTTGCTGGAGCTTATTAAGAAACAACCGGTCAACAAGTTCCCGCGTGTTCGTTGAGGTGATGTTGCCGGAGGCGCAGAGCAATCGCATGTCTACCCCCGATTAAAACCTGCATAAATATTGTCGAGCACGGTCTCATCCCACTCGGCCCGAAGTCGTTCCACCGCGAATTGAGCCGCGATATCGGGGACAGCGGAACCCATTTCGTTTTCTCTCTCTCAGTCGAGTAGAGGAGGACGGCTTTCGCGGCCCTCCCCCCTCATCAAACCGGACGTGCGGATTTCCCGCATCCGGCTTACCGAAGGCATTTCATCGGGCGGCACTCGCAGGGTTAGCGAATTCCACATAGCTTCTCTAAACCCAGGTTGTAGTAGAGATGCTCGTAGAGGCTCATACCTTTGCCCGGACGACAGCCTCGTTGACTTCGACGACGCAGGTGAATGTCCATACGCCGAAACGTCTGGTAGTTCACCGACGCAAACGCCCGGCGGGGATGGCCGTAGCCAAAGTACCCGCTCCAGCCTCGCAACAAGCGATTCACTTCGTTGACAATCAGCGGTGCCGGCTTGAAACACATCCGTGGCGAGGTTAGGCACTGTTTATTAAAGCAGTTTGAGCACTCGCCGCATGGCGGCGAGTTGAACGAAAGCAAGGTACGAACAGGCAAGTTTATCGTATCGCGTCGCCACTCGGCGAGATTCTTTT